>DASYTU010000164.1:0-27210 GCA_036001925.1 Actinoplanes sp. | reverse complement strand
CCATCGTGGAGTCGCCGGAGTCTGTCGCTTACTGAGCTGGCTGGCTGGGCTGGCTGGGCTGGCTGGCCTCGCTTCGCTCGGCGGCTCGCGCTGAGCTGGCTGGCCTCGCTGTCGCTCGGCGGCTCGCGCCTGATAACCGGTGAGATGCCGCAGTCGCTGCGGTCGCTGCGCTCCCTCCGCTTGGTGCGGCATCTCACCGGCGGCGCTCGCCCGGCTCCCTCCGCTTGGTGCGGCATCTCCCCGGCACCTGGCTGGCCTCGCTGCGCTCGCGCCGCTCGCGCTTGGTGCGGCGTCTCACCGGCGGCGCTCGCTGGCGTATTTTCTAATCCGTGACGGAGACCCAGCCTGGCGCCTTGCCAACGCCGTACGTGCCAGGTATGTCTGGCTTGTCCGTCATGGCGCGCGGCGGATATGCCACCGTCTATCGCGCGACCCAGGTCTCGGTCGGCCGCGACGTCGCCATCAAGATGGAGAACCGTACCCTCGACAGCCCGCGTGACCAGGCTCGTTTCCTCCGGGAGGCGCGGGCGGCCGGGCGGATGTCCTCGCACCCGCACGTCGTCGACCTCTTCGACGTCGGCGTGACCGTGGACCAGCACCCGTACCTGATCATGGAGCTCTGCGATGGCTCGTACCTCGATCGGATGCGCGTCTCCCCGCTCGGCGCGGTCGAGACCCGCGACCTCGGGGTGAAGATCGCGGACGCCCTGGTGCACTCGCACGCCAACGGCGTGCTGCACCGTGACGTGAAGCCGGCGAACATCCTGTATTCACACTTCAACACTGCCGTGCTGGCCGACTTCGGCCTGGCCGTGCTCGGCGAGATGCGCGACTCGTCGGTGACGCTGGAGGTGCTGACCCCGGCGTACGCACCGCCGGAGATGTTCAGCCACGACGTCCCGTCGGGCGCGTGCGACGTGTACTCGCTCTGCGCCACGCTCTACGCGGTCATGCGCGGGCGGCCCCCACGCTGGGATTCGGACCGCAGCCCCAGCCTGGTCACGTTGATGGATCTCTTCAACCAGCCGATTCCGGACCTGCCGGGCATCCCGCGGGCGCTGACCGAGGTGCTCCGGTACGGGATGGCGAACGAGCCCCGGGCCCGGCCGACCGCGGAGCAGCTGCGTGAGCTGCTATCCGGCCTGCAACTCGGCAGCGCCGCGCACCTGAGCCCGCCCGCGGTCTATCGGTCGTCCACGTTCACACCGCCGCGTCCGGTACCGCCCGCCACGCCGACGCGGGGTGATGAGACGCCGACTGTCAACACCGACGGCGCGAGGCGCAGCAGGCGCAAGTGGTTGTTCGGCGGCTTCGGGGTGTTTCTGCTGCTCGTGGCGTCCCTGGGCGGCGCTTGGTTGGTGCCGGCGCAGCGCGGTCCGGTGCGGTCGATCGCCGGCCGGCTATCCATGGCGGACGCCAGGAAGCCGGTGGCCTCGACGTCGCACCCAGCTACTCCGGATCCGGCCCGGCCAACCGGGTGCGACACGTAGCATGGCGGGCCGGCCTCGTCTCCTGATCAGGTGATAAGTCTTGGCACGACGAAAAAGGCCGTCTATGGGACGGCCTTTCCGGAACGTGGCAGTCGGCGGGCCCGACGGCAGGCTCAGACTCGGGCTCTGCGGGCCAGACGCTCGGGGTCGAGGATGATGACGCTCTTGCCGTCCAGGCGCAGCCAGGCCCGGGAGGCGAAATCGGCCAGCGCCTTGTTCACCGTCTCGCGGGAGGCGCCCACCAGCTGAGCCAACTCCTCCTGAGTCAGGTCGTGGGTGACCCGCAGCACGCCGCCGTCGCGAGTGCCGAACCGGCCGGCCATCTGCAACAGGTTCTTCGCCACGCGGCCGGGCACGTCCGTGAAGATCAGGTCGGCGAGCGCGTCGTTCGTCCGGCGTAGCCTGCGGGCGAGCACGCGCAGTAGCTGCTCGGCGATCTCGGGGCGATTGTTCAGCCATGGGCGCAGCGACGACTTCTTGAGCCGCGCCAGCCGGCTGTCGGTCACCGCGGTCGCCGTGGCCGTACGCGGGCCGGGGTCGAAGAGGGACAGTTCGCCCAGCATGTCGGACGGTCCCATGATCGAAACGAGGTTTTGCCGGCCGTCCGCCGCGCGTCGACCGAGCTTGATCTTTCCGGAAAGAACGATATACAGGCTGTCGCCGGCCTCGCCCTCGTTGAAGACGATGTCGCCCTTGCGGACTTCGATCGTGTCCATCTCCTTGGCGAGTGCTTCGGCCGCTTCCGGGTCAACGCCCTGGAAGATCCCGCTCCGAGCCAGTACCTCATCCATCGCCGCACCTCCGATTGCGCGCGCGTTGCCGCGCTCGATCAGTCTAGGCGCACGCGGGCGACAAGCGGCGCCCACCCCTTGATCCAGATCCCGCAGCGTAACCGGTCGGCGCCAGCTGGAGCCGAATTCGGTCGCTCTCGGTGAGGGGACAGGGGCCGAACGACCGGTCGTCCGCGATTGCCCTCCGACGGTATCGTCGCCGTCGATGAATGCCCAGCCCCCGCAATCTCGGCGCGGCCTCTTCGGCCGTCCCGTCCTCACTGTGACCATCGTGCTGGCCGCGCTGGCCGGCATGGGCCTCGGCGGGGTGGCGCTGGCTGATCGCGACTCGCCGCACGGCGCGCCGCGCTGGCAGCAGCCGCCCGTCGCAGCCGGCGGCCGGTCGCCGTCGCAGCCGAGGACGGAATCGACCACGGATCCGGCCACGGCGCCGCAGACCGGCTCGATCACGCTGTCGGCCACCGGGGACATCATCATGGGCAGTGCGCCGAACCGCCTGCCCGCTAACGGGGGCGAGGGCTTCTTCGACTCGGTCAAGGCCGGGCTCAAGTCGGATCTCGTGATGGGCAATCTCGAGCAGCCGCTCACCGAGGACACCGGTACGTCGAAGTGCGGCTCGCCGCCGCGCGCCAATTGCTACGCGTTCCGCTCCCCACCGTCCTACGCCAGGCACCTCGCCGACGCCGGGTTCGAGCTGATGAACACGGCCAACAACCATTCCAAGGACTTCGGGACGGCCGGCTACCGCAGCACCCAGCGGGCGCTGGAGTCCGCCGGGCTGAAGCACACCGGGGCCGAGGACGAGATCACGGTGGCCGAGGTCAAGGGCGTGAAGGTCGCGGTGCTGGGCTTCTCCCCGTACGCCGGTGCCAACAACCTGAACGACCTGGCCCACTCCCGCGAGATCATCCAGAAGGCCAAGCAGGAGGCAGATCTCGTCGTGGTGCAGGTGCACATGGGCGCCGAGGGATCGGACAAGGGCCACGTCAAGCCTGGCAGCGAGATCTATTTCGGCGAAAACCGCGGCGACCCGATCAAGTTCTCGCACGCCGTCATCGACGCGGGCGCGGACCTGGTGATCGGGCACGGGCCCCACGTGCTTCGGGGCATGGAGTTCTACCGGGGCAAGTTGATCGCGTACAGCTTGGGCAACTTCGCCGGGGGCGGCAAGACCCTATCCAGCGACGGCGTGCTCAAGTACAGCGGCATCCTGCACGTGTCGCTCACCAAGGACGGCCGATGGGCGGGTGGCTCGTTCCTGTCGACGTACCTGAACTCCGCCGGTGTGCCGACCCGGGACAGCGCGAACGAGCGCGGCCGGGCACTGGTCGCCGAGCTGTCCGCCGACGACTTCGGGGACACGGCCGCGAAGATCGGCAAGGACGGATCGATCTCGCCGCCGGCATAGATTTCTCTCGTCGCAGCACGCCGTTCGGGTGGTCTCGCCGGCCTCATCTGCCGACTCAGCTTCGGCTCGTCAGCAGCTTGCGTTTGCCTCGTTTGCGGCCTGCTTCGCGGTCGGAAACGTGTCGGAGGGGCGACGTACTCTTTACGCGTGACTCGCCCCGCCGCCACGTCCGCCTCGTCCGGGACGGCCGTTCTGGTTCGTTCGGCCAAGCGATTTGCGGGGGAGACCCCCATCGGTCGCAAGCGCCGCGCGCGCAAGATGGCCAAGTTACTCACCGTGACCCACCCGGACGCGCACTGCGAGCTCGACTTCGAAACGCCGCTCCAGCTCGCCGTCGCGACCATCCTGTCCGCGCAGGCCACGGACAAGAAGGTCAACGAGGTCACGCCGACCGTCTTCGCGCGCTACCGCACGGCGGCAGAGTATGCGGCTGCCGATCGCGCCGAACTGGAGGAGATCCTCCGGCCCACCGGCTTCTACCGGGCCAAAACCGACTCGCTGATCAAGCTGGGTCAGGCCCTCGTCGAGCGGTTCGGCGGCGCCGTGCCGAACCGGCTCGTCGACCTCGTGTCGCTGCCCGGCATCGGCCGCAAGACCGCCAACGTCATCCTGGGCAACGCGTTCGGGATCCCGGGCATCACGGTGGACACCCACTTCCGCCGGCTGGTCAACCGTTTCGGCTGGGTCCAGGAGGACGATCCGGTCAAGATCGAGTCCCGGGTCGCCGACCTCATCGAGAAGCGCGACTGGACCATGCTGTCGCACCGGATCATCTTCCACGGCCGCCGGGTGTGCCACGCGCGCAAGCCCGCGTGCGGCGCGTGTTCGCTGGCCGCGATGTGTCCGTCCTACGGAACGGGCCCGACCGAGGCGGCAGAGGCGGCAAAGTTGCTGAAGGGCCCGCGGGCGCGTGAGCTGGCGGCGCAGGTGGGCATCGACCCGGCTCTGGTGCCGGCCGCGGCCATCGTCGCCCCGGAGGCCCCGTGAGTCGAGAGGGCGGGGCCGGTACTTCGGGTGAGACGGGCGGTGAGTTGCCGCGCGGCTCGGCCGTGACGTCCGAAGGGCCGGCCGGTGCAATGCCGCGGAGGCGGTACCGCCGATTGATGTCGGCGCGGTGCTTGGCGCCGCCGGTCGCTCTTCTCCTGGCCGCGACTGCGGTCGCATGCTCGGCCGAGACCACGCCCACCGCCCCGAAGCAGCGGTCGCCGTTTGCCGGCTGCGAAATGCTTACCTCGACGCCGTCGGGTCCCGCCCCGGGCGCGCCGGATTCCGCCTCGGGCGCACAGGCCACGGCGGGCGCGCCCGCCGACCTGCCCGATCTGGTGCTGCCCTGCTTCAGCGGCGGCAATCCGGTGCGACTGGCCGACCTGCGTGGGCCCGCGGTGATCAATCTCTGGGCGTCCTGGTGCGACCCGTGCCGCGAGGAGCTGCCGGCGATGCAGCGCCTCGCCGACCGCACCGCGGGGCGACTCCACGTGGTTGGTGTCGACACCGGCGATGCCCGGGACGCGGCCGCCTCGTTCGGCATGGACAAGGGGGTTACGCTGCCGACGCTCTATGACCGCGACCGGAAGCTGGCGAGCGCGCTCGGCCGGGCGGCGCTGCCCGTCACCGTGTTCGTGGGCGCCGACGGCAAGCGTTATGTCTACGATCGACTGCCGCCCGACGATGCCCAGCTCGCAGAGCTCGTGCGCGACCACGCCGGCGTGACGGTGGCCCCGTGACCGCGCCGTTGGACCGGCTTCCAGCGTGGTGGGAGCCGCTGCTGAGCCGGGTCGCCGACCTCCGTACCGAGGATTTCATGTCGCTGCTGCCGCCCGCCGATGGCCGCGGCCGGCCCAGCGCCGTGCTCGTCCTGCTCGGCGAGCAGCGCCCCGGCGAGCCCGACCTGCTCGTCCTGCAGCGCGCCGCGACCATGCGCAATCACGCCGGCCAGCCAGCGTTTCCGGGCGGTGCGGCCGACCCCGGGGACCGCGATCCGGCCGCGACCGCGCTGCGCGAGGCGAACGAGGAGGTCGGCCTCGACCCCTCGAGCGCGACCGTCCTGGCGATGCTGCCGAAGCTCTGGATCCCGGTGAGCCGGTTCGTGGTCACCCCGGTGCTGGCCTGGTGGCACGCGCCGCATCCGGTCCAACCGCAAGAGCCGGCCGAGGTGGCGCACGTCGCGCGACTCCCGATCGCGGAGCTGGTCGACCCGCACAACCGCATCCGGGTACGCCACCCGCGCAGCGGTTACGTGGGCCCCGCCTTCCAAGTGCGCGGCATGGTCGTCTGGGGCTTCACGGCCGGGGTGATCTCGAAGCTGCTCGACCTGGGAGGCTGGAGCCGCTCCTGGGAACCCGCTCGCATCGTGGACCTGCCGAGCCCGGCACCGGTGCCGGCGGGCGGCGCGCCGGACGAGGTGGTCTCATGAGCACCCGGCTCGTGCCCTGGTCCGTCACTTCTACGCTGAGCGAGTGCTTGTGGTCGATGGAATCCTGATCCTGCTCATGCTGGTCTTCGCGATCAGCGGCTACCGGCAGGGTTTCGTGATCGGGGCGCTGTCCATCGGCGGTTTCTTCAGCGGAGCGCTGATCGGCCTGCAGCTCGGTCCGCTGATCGCGAACCAGTTCGCGGACGGCGCGATCCGGCTCGTGGTGTCGCTGATGGTGATCTTCGCGCTGGCGGTGCTGGGGCAGACTCTCGCCGGCTGGTTCGGCACGCGCCTGCGCCGGGCCATCGAGAGCAAGCCGCTGCAGCGCATCGACGACGCCGGTGGCGCGGTGGTGTCGGTGGTGGCGTTGCTGCTGGTGGCGTGGCTGATCGCCGTACCGTTGGGATCTTCGCCGTTCCCGGTGCTCAACCGCGAGGTACGCAGCAGCGCGATTCTCGGCGGCATCAACGACCTCATGCCGGAGCAGGCGCAGGCGCTCTCCGCGGGGCTGCGCGACACGCTGGACACCAACGGCTTCCCCGACGTGTTCGGCGGCCTGGCGCCGACGAAGGCGCGCGAGGTCGCCGCGCCCGACCGGGCGCTGGCCAACTCCCAGGTGGTGGCGAAGGCCAAGCAGTCCGTCATCAAGGTGCTGGGTACGGCGCCGAGCTGCTCGCGGCGCATCGAGGGCTCCGGTTTCGTCTACGCCGACGAGCGGGTGATGACCAACGCGCACGTGGTAGCGGGCACCCGGGCGGTGCAGGTGGAGTCGTCCAGCGGCCGCCTCGACGGCACGGTGGTGGTCTACGACCCGGAACGAGACCTCGCGGTCATCTACGTGCCGGGGCTGCGCGCGCCGGCGATGTCGTTCGTGGACAGGCCGGCGGCGACCGGCGCCAGCGCGATCGTGCTGGGCTATCCGCTGGACGGGCCGTACAACGCGCAGTCGGCACGGGTGCGTGACGTCAGCAACATCACCGGCCCGGACATCTACGACGCGTCCGATGTGACCCGGGAGATCTACACCATCCGGGCGCTGGTCCGGAGCGGCAACTCGGGCGGCCCGCTGGTGACGCCGAGCGGCAAGGTGCTCGGCGTGATCTTCGCGGCGGCGGCGGATGACCGGAACGTCGGCTTCGCGCTGACCGCGAACGAGGCCGCGAGCACGGCGAGGGCCGGCGTCGCACACACGCGAGGCGTCCGGACCGGCGACTGCGCCTGACCCAGCGGTCGCGCCCGGCGCCCCCCTCGCGCGCTCAAAGTGGATCGGCCGCCCAGGCCACGGTCATTCCGAGCCCGGTCCCGGCTACGGACGGCTCGTGCGGGCCGCGTGAGAGCCCGGTCAGGTGAGGTGGGCGAAGCGACGGATCGTCAGCAGGCCGGCCACCGCAGACAGCAGGAACAGGATGCCCGCCGCCCACCAGCCGCGGTTGGTCGCCGCCGGCGCGGCCGATCCGGCATCGACCACGGAGCCGGCGTTGGCGCCAGGTACGCGGGCGCTCGTCGTACCGCGCTTGGCGTTGTCGGGGGCAGAGAGCGCCTGGCCCGAGGACGGCGCGCTGCCGAATCGGGCGATACCGGGGTCCGGCGTCGTGTCGAGCGGGTTCTCGACCACGGCGGGCACCTCGGCGGTCAGCGCGCCGGTCGGGTCGATCATGCCGTAGCCGTACGTGTCATCGTGGCCCGGTACGCCGCGATCCTTCGCCGTCTTGATGATCCGGTTGATCACCTCGCCCGCGGGCATCGTGGGCCAGCGCGAGCGGATCAGTGCGGCCGTGCCGGACACCATGGGCGCGGCGAAGCTGGTGCCCTGCACGCGCCAGTAGCCGGACGGCCGTGCGCCGACGAGCTGGGTGGCGGGCGCGGTGACCACCGTCTCCTTACCGGTGATCGAGCCGGCCCAGAGCGCGTCGCCGTCGCGTTCCATGCCGGCCACGGCGATCACACCGGGCTCTCGGGCCGGATACCAGACGCCGGTCGACGGCGAGGCGCTGGCGTTGCCCGTGCAGGCCACCACGACCACGTCCCGGACGAACGCATAGTCGAGCGCAGCCGCCAGGGCGGGGCTGCTGCCACTGCCGCCCAGGGACAGGTTGATCACCTTGGCACCGTGGTCGACGGCCCAGCGCACGCCCTTCGCGACGACCATCGCGTCGTCGTAGCGGTTCTCCTGGTCGAGCACCCGGACGGGCAGGATCTTGGCCTTGGGCGCGATGCCGATCACGCCGGCGTCGTCGTCCTTGCCCGCGATCAGCGCCGCGACCGTGGTGCCGTGCCCGACCAGGTCGGTGTCACCATTGCCCTTCGGGTCGACCAGGTCCAGGCCGGGTAGCACCTGACCTTCGAGGTCCACGTGGTCGGAGTCGACGCCGGAGTCGATGACCGCGACCGTGACGCCGGCACCGGACGAATACGCCCAGGCGCCCGCGACGTTCAACGTCTTGAGGTGCCACTGCTCGTCACGGACCGAGTCGCCGCGCAGCGGGAAGGGCACGGTCAGCGGGCCGGCCACGTCGGCCGCCGGAGCAGCCGCCGGGGCTTGGGCCGGAGCTGCCAACGCCGGTGTATCGGCGATGCCGGCTGCGATCAGTCCGGCCAGTGCGGCGGCGGTCAGCCGCAGCTGCAGTTGTCTGCCGTTCAGCAAAGGCCACCGCCCGAACCGGGCCGCGCGGCGCGCGCACGGCCCCGACCGGACCGAGGTCGAGATGCGCCGCCGCAGGTAGGGTGCCGGGCATCGGCGTCCCGCCACATCGGGCGGGACACGCTCGGTGCTTCGCTCACAACGCTCACGGGACGGCGAGGCCAATCTGGTGGCGGACGGTTGTTGGAGGGAGATTACTCCGAATCTCGCCGTTGTCGCGGGGGTCCTTCGACGCTTATCTGACCGTATGTGCGTCGGCCCTAGTACGGAGGCAGGTGGGCCAGCTGGATGAGCCGCACGCCCTCACGCCGGGTGAGCAGACGGCCACGACCCGGTGGCAGGAGTGAGGGCCGCACCGGCCCGATGAGCGCTCCCTCGTCCGACGGCCCGGACATCACGAGACCCGGCGACGACAGCTCGCGGAGCCGCTGGATCACCGGCTCGTACAGCGACCGGCTCGCGCCGCCGGCCCGCCGGGTGATCACCAGGTGCAGGCCGACGTCCCGGGCCTGCGGTAGGTATTCCAGCAGCGGCTGGAGCGGATTCGTCGGGCCGGACACCACCAGGTCGTAGTCATCGACGAGTACGAACAGCTCCGGGCCCTTCCACCAGGACCGCTCGCGCAGCTGCTGGGCCGTGACGTCGGGACCAGGCAGGCGGCGTTCCATGTAGCCGCTCACCGACTCCATCAGCTCCTGCGTCTTCTGGGCCTGGATGCCGTACCCGATCCGGTGATCCGACTCGGGTAGGTCCATCAGGCTGCGCCGGAAGTCGACCAGGATGATCCGCGCCTCCTCCGGCGTGAAGCGGCGCATCACGGTGGTGGCCAGCGCCCGCAGGAACGACGACTTGCCGCACTCGGCGTCGCCGAACAGCAGGAAATGCGGATCGCTCGCGAAGTCGATCTCGACCGGCTGCAGGTCGGCCTCGGAGATGCCGATCGGCAGCCGCAGCCCGGAGCTGCGGTTGAGGTCGAGCTCCGCGTACGGCAGCGATGCCGGCAGCAGGCGCACCCGCGGCGCCACCGGACCGGTCCAGTTCGTGGCGATGAGCTTGACCAGGTCGGCGTTGTCGGCCAGGGTGCTCAGCTCGGGGCGCACGGTCAGCAGGTGCAGGCTCTTGTTCTTGTCCGTCGGATGCTCGACGATGCCGCGGCCCGGTTTCTCGGGGACGTTCATCGCCGCCCGGCGGTTGACCATCGAGTCGGTCGGATCGCCGAGCCGCAACTCCAGCCTGGAGCCGAACAGGTCGCGGATGGCGGGGCGGAGGTCCATCCACCGGGTCGCGGTCGCGACGACGTGGATGCCGTAGGACAGGCCTCGCGTCGCGATGTCCGTGATCACCGGCTCGAGTTCCTCGTACTCCTTGCGCAGCGTCGACCAGCCGTCGACCACCAGGAACACGTCGCCGAACGGATCGCCGTCCGCGTTGCCACCGCCCAGGCCGGCCGCGTTGGCCCGGCGCCGGCGGTACGAGCTCATCGAGTCGATGCCCAGGTCGGCGAACCGCTGCTCGCGCTCGGTCAGCAGCGTGCCGATCTCGCCGACGGTCCGGCGCACCCCGATCGCGTCGAGGCGGCCGGACACGCCGCCGACGTGCGGCAGGTCCCGGACCGTGCTGAGCGAGCCGCCGCCGAAGTCGAGGCAGTAGACCTGCACCTCGGCCGGCGTGTGGGTCAGCGCCAGGCCGCAGATCAGCGTGCGTACGGCGGTTGACTTGCCGGCCAGCGTGCTTCCGACGATCGCCACGTGACCGGCCGAGCCGGCGAGCTGCAGCCACATCACGTCGCGTAGCTGCTCGCGGGGCTTGTCGATGAGCGCGACCGGCACCTGCAACGCGCCGTGCAGCTCCGGGTTGGCGAAGGCCAGGCCGCGGACCGGGTCGGCGGCGACCGGGCCGAGCAGCTCATCGAGCGCGGCGGATTGGTTCAGCGGCGGCAGCCAGACCTGGTGCGCCGGCGGCCCCTGCCCGTTGAGCCGGTCCACCATGACGTCGAGCACGCTTTCGCCGGCCGGGATCTCCTCCGGCTTCGGTTGGACCGGCTGGACCGGCTTCGGCGCCGGTACGTAATGCGTCGAGTACGAGAGGACCTGCGGCGCTTCGGTCTCGCCCGCGCCGCCGGTACCGCGGCTGCCGGCCTTGCGGAACACCCCGGACACGTACGCGGCCTTGAACCGCACCAGCGGCTCGGTGCCGAACTTCAGGTAGCCGTGGCCGGGAGAGCGGGGCAGCTCGTAGGCGTCCGGGACGCCGAGCACGGCGCGCGACTCCAGCGCCGAGAACGTCCGCAGACCGATCCGGTACGACAGGTGGGTGTCGAGACCGCGCAGCCGCCCCTCCTCGAGCCGCTGGCTGGCCAGCAGCAGGTGCACGCCCAGCGACCGGCCCAGCCGTCCGATCTGGACGAACAGGTCGATGAAGTCCGGCTTGGCGGAGAGCAGCTCGGAGAACTCGTCGCAGATCACCAGCAGCGAGGGCAGCGGCGGCAGCGCCGCGCCGCCGAGCCGGGCCTTCTCGTAGTCGCGCAGGCTCGCGTAGTTGCCCGCCTTGCGCAGCAGCTCCTGCCGGCGGACCAGCTCGCCGTCGATCGCGTCCACCATGCGGTCGACCAGCGGCAACTCGTCGGCCAGGTTGGTGATGACGGCGGCCGTGTGCGGGAGCCGGTCCAGCGAGGAGAACGTGGCGCCGCCCTTGAAGTCGACCAGCACGAAGTTCAGGGTCTCGGACGAATGGGTGGTGGCCAGCGCCAGGACAAGAGTGCGCAGCAGCTCCGACTTTCCGGAGCCGGTCGCGCCGATGAGCAAGCCGTGCGGGCCCATGCCGTCCTGTGCGGACTCCTTGAGGTCGAGCTCGATCGAGCCACCGTCGGTGCCGATGCCGATCGGCACCCGCAGCTTGTCCCGGTTCGGCCGGGGCAACCAGCTCTGCGTGACGCTGAAGTGCTCGGGGTCGGCGATGCCGAGCAGCTCAGCGAGACCCATCTCGGCGGCCAGCGGCGTGTCCGCGGACTTCGATATCGCGGCCAGCCGCAGCGGTGACAGCCGGCGGGCTACCGCCTCCGCCTCGGCCTCGCTGAGCCGGTCCGGCGTGCCGACGTCGGCGACATGATCCATCGAGTACGTGTGCAGCGCGCGCTTGCCACCGGTCGCTGGGCGTACCTCGAGGACGAGCAGCGACCGGTCCAGCAGCCGCGGCGGCGTCTCGTCCAGGTCGAGGACGGTCACCCCGTCGATGCCGTCGTCGAGCTGGGTGGCGCCCTTGAGGTCGATGCCGTCCAGCACGATCACGACGTGCGGCCCGTGCGCGCTGATCGCGGCCGGGTTGAACCGCGGCCGGTTGCCGATCACGTCCTCGAGCAGCTTCTCCATGTCCGGCCCCGAGCTCGCGACAAGCCGCACCTGGCCCAGCGCGTCGGTCTTGGTCGGGTGCAGGTTGTGCGGCAGCCACTTGACCCATTCCCACATCGGCCGCCGCTCCGGGCCGGCGCAGACCGCGATGATCAGGTCGTCCGGCGCGTGGAAGACCGAGAGCTGGGTGAGTACGGCACGGACCAGCGAGCGTGCATCGGACTCGCCACCGCGGACGAACACCCGGGCGAAGCCGCGCAGCGAGACCGCGACCGGCAGATCGGGCACCACCGAGTACGCGTCCAGGAAGCGCCGCAGCGCGCCGGCCGTCATCGGCTCCAGATCCTCGAGTGGTCGTGTCACCGGCGGTACGAGCGGGGTGGCCAGCGTCTGCGGGCCGACCGCGAGCCGGACAACGCCGAAGTCGGGATCGGTGGGCCGCCGCTCCCATACGCGGTGGCTATTCGCAGTGGACCACAGCTGGCTGGGCTCCGGGTGGCGGTAGTACAGGCCCACCCGCTGGCGGCTCGCGGTGTCCCGGACCCGCCGCCGCAGGCTGGCCAGATGCCGGAGGTACTCCCGGCGGGCCGCCATCATCTCGGCCTTCTTGGGTGAGCCGTTGCTGCCGAACGACGTGGCCAACATGGCGAGCGAGGAGACGCCGAACAGGCCACCGACCACATAGGAGAACGGTCCGCCGCTGCCGCGGCCCATCATCAGCGCCATCGCGACGGAGCCACCCAGCATGGGCAGCGCCATGGCGGCCTGCTGCCAGCGGCCCCCGCCCGCCTGCGGGATCTCCGGTGGCGCGTCCACGGCGAGTTCGCCGGTCGGGATCTCCGGCGCGGGCCGGCGGGCCGACCTCTTGATCACCACGGTGCTCATGCCGGCACCCCGGCTCGCTCCGTGCCGGCTGGGCGCACCAACGCGAGACGCTCGCTCATGTGTCCTACGTGTCCCTTTCATCCGCAACCACGCGCTGAAGTCCACTTTGGCGCGTAGTGGCTCCCCGTTCACGAGGCCGTCACCGGGCATCGCGTCGGGCTCATGGTAGGTAAAGTTCGGTCCGTTCCGCAGCCTCGTCACCATCGATGGGAAATACCCATGACCGTCGGACTCGCTCGCGTCACGATCAGCGCCCCACAGCGCCGGGTCGACGTCGCGTTGCCCGAACACGTCCCGCTGGCCGAGCTGCTCCCGGCGCTGCTGCGCCACGCCGGCGAGGGCCTGGCCGACGACGGCGAGAAGCACGGCGGCTGGCTGCTGCGGCGTACCGACGGCGCTGCCCTCGCGACGGCTCAGGGGCTGTACCCGCAGGGCGTCCGCGATGGCGAGGTGCTACATCTGGTCCCGGCCCGGGACGTCTGGCCGGAGCTCGAGTACGACGATGTGGTCGAGGCGATCGCGGAGGGCGCCCGGCGCCGCGGCAGCGCTTGGACCCCGGCCACGACGCGCGCGGCGACGCTGGCGGGCTCCGCGGTGCTGCTGGCACTCGGCCTGCTCGCGGTGCTGGCCGCGGGCCCGGCGTGGAGCGGCTCGCCGTTCGTCGGGCTCGGCGTCGCCCTGCTGCTCGCGCTCGCCGGCGTGACGGCCTCCCGGGCGTACGGCGACGCGCGCGCCGGGGCGGCGTTGGGTGCCTGCGCGATGCCGTACGCGTTCGCCGGCGGCGCGGTGCTCGTCGCATCCGCCGCGGGGGACAAGGCCGGCGTCTTCGTGCCGCTGCCCTGGCTGGGCGGCCCGGAGCTGCTGGCCGGATCGGTCGCGTTGCTGCTGGTGGCGGCGCTTGGCGGGGTTGGCGTGGCGGCCGCGCTGCGGATCTTCACGGCCGGCGTGACGGTCGGCCTGTTCGGCGCGGTGGCCGCGCTGGTCAGCATGCTGACCTCGGCGGCCGGCGCCGCGGCGGTGTTGCTCTCGCTGCTGGTCTGCGGGATCGGCGCGTTGCCGCTGCTGGCCATCCGGTTCGGCAAGATGCCGACGCCGCCCGTGACGCTACCGACCGGGGGCGACGCGGAAGGCTTCACGGGTATGCAGGGCGGGGCGTTGGACGCCGCCCGCGACCGCCCCGACCGGGCGACCGTGTTCGCGGCGGTGGCCCGTACCGAGGAGCTGCTCACCGGCATGCTGGTGGGGCACGCGGTGCTCTGCATCGGAGCGTTCATCGTGCTCGCCGCGACCGGCGGGCTCTCCGCGCGGATCCTGATCGCCGTGTCGGCGGCCGCCCTGCTGCTGCGCTCGCGGCTGTTCGTGACGCTCCGGCAGCGGGTACCGCTCGTGGTCGGTGGGCTGTTCGGAGTCGCGGCGCTCGGCGTGAACCTGCTGTGGAGCGCCGACGCCGCCATGCTGCTCGCCGTCAGCGTGATCGGGCTGCTGCTCGCACTGGTGACCGTGGCGGCGGGCGCGACGTACTCGCGCCGGCCGCCGTCGCCCTACCTGGGCCGCGCCGCCGACCTGCTGGACACGCTGGTGGTGTTGTCGGTGATCCCGGTAGCGTGTGCGGTGGTGGGCCTGTACAGCGCCGTCGGGGACATCAGTCTCTAGAGGCAATGCCGGGTTTGTGGGCTCCCATTGCCCCAGGAGGGCGCCAGGAGCACTCACAGCTCCGATGCCAGCGCTCGACCGGCGTGTGCACCCCACGAAGCGGCAGCGCCCTCTAGAGGTCGTGATGCTCCGCGGCCTCGGCGCGCTTGAACGAGGCCCGGATCTCCTCCTCGGCGTCCACCCGCCCGACCCAGGTAGCGCCCTCGACGGACTTGCCGGGCTCGAGGTCCTTGTACACCGTGAAGAAGTGCTGGATCTCCATCCGGTCGAACTCGCCGAGGTGATGGATGTCGCGCAGGTGCTCCTGCCGCGGGTCCTCGTACGGCACGCACAGGACCTTGTCGTCGCGGCCCTTTTCGTCGGACATCCGATACATGCCGATAGCTCTCGCCCGGACGAGGCAGCCCGGGAACGTCGGCTCCTGGATCAGCACCAGAGCGTCGAGCGGGTCTCCGTCCTGCCCGAGTGTGCCCTCGATGAACCCGTAGTCCGCCGGGTACTGCGTCGCGGTGAAGAGCGTGCGGTCCAGCCGGATCCGGCCGGTCTTGTGATCGACCTCGTACTTGTTCCGCTGGCCCTTGGGGATCTCAACCAAGACGTCGAAATCCATGACTCGCTCCCTTGTTCGCACGCGCCGGATCCAGGTCACTGCGGGCGCACCGTAGGATCCGCGCGCGACGATGTGCCGGATGTCAGTAGTCTCCCCTACGTTCGGCGGCGCGGACGAGGAGGGGCGCGTGAGGAGGCAAGATTCACATAACGGTCCCGCCCGCGGCGGCGCGGCCGAGCCTCCGCGCGCGCCGGGAGGCACCAATCCGCAGGCCGGGCGTGCGAGCGTGCCGGGCCGTCCGCCGGCAACCGGATCCCCGCACGGCCGCGCGTCCGTCCCGCTCCGCGCGCCGCAGGGCCCGACACCGCAGACGTACGGGCAACCGACGCCCCACCCGCACCACCCCGTCCCGCAGGACCGGGCGCCCGCGGCGGCGCAGCAACCCCCGCCACGTCCGCAAGCGGGCCAGCCGCCAGTGCGGCCCGGCGGCGACCCGCGCGGGGGTCGAGCGGCGATTCCGACCGGCCACGAGAGCGCCGCGTCCGGCGGCTATCCGGGCGCCCAGCCCCCGGGCCACCCGGGCGCCGCGTCCGGCGGCTACCCGAGCGCCGCGTCCGGCGGCTATCCGGGCGCCGCGCCGGCCGGCGCGTCCGGCGGTCGTGCCGCGGTTCAGCCCGGCGGCCCGTCGCGGGCCGTGCCGGGCTCCGGACCGGGGCCGGCGGCGGCGAAACCCCGAAGTAAGCGCCGTATCGTGGGATTCTCCGGTCTTGCGGTCTTGATCCTGGCGGCCCTGGCTGCGGTCTTCGTGGTCCGGCCGGGGCCGGTGGATGGCTGGCTGGCCGGCGACCCGACCGCCGCGCCCTCGACGTCGGCCACGCCCGAGCCGACGCCCACGCCGGTCCTGGCGGCGGCCGCGGACGGTGGCACCCCGCCGAGCGGCGCGGGCGTGAAGGCCGCGATCGAGCCGCTGATCACGGCGAAGGCGCTCGGCACGAAGGTGAACGTCTCGGTGGTCGATGCGCTCACCGGCGAGGCGCTGTACCAGCGCAACGCGGACACGATGACCACCCCGGCGTCGACCACGAAGCTGCTGACCGCGGCCACGGTGCTCGCCGCGCGCGGGCCGGCCTACCGGCTGACCACCCGCGCCGTGGCGGGCAGCAAGCCCGGCGAGGTCGTGCTGATCGGCGGCGGCGACCCGACGCTGGCCGTCAACGCGCACGGCCAGTTCCCCGGCGCGGCCCGCCTCGACAGGCTCGCCGGCCAGGTCAAGAAGGCGCTCGGCGGCACCGCCCCGATCCGCGTGGTGATCGACACGTCGCTGTTCATCGGGCCGACCAGCGCGGTCGGCTGGGACCCGGCGGACATCGCGCCGGGCGGCCAGGTGGCCGCGATCCAGTCGCTGATGACCAACGCCGGCCGGATCACGCCGGTGCACCACGAGGTCGGGCCAGATCCGCGGTATGCCGACCCGGCCATGGCGGCGGGCAAGGCCTTCGCCAAGCAGCTGGGGGTGACCGCGGCCGTGACCCGAGGAAAGGCGCCGGCGACGCCGCCGCTCGATCCGTCGGCCGCCCCCGACTCGGTCGCGCCGGGCACCGAGCTCGGGGCCGTGCAGTCCCCGCCGCTGGTACAGGTGACCGACTGGATGCTGCAGCAGAGCGACAACGTGATCGCCGAGTCGATGGGCCGGCAGGTCGCGCTCGCGGCCGGCAAGCCGGCCAGCTTCGAGGGCGCGACCGACGCGATCACCGCGAAGCTCGCCGAACTGGGCCTGCCCAGCGACGAGGCCGACCTGTACGACGCCAGCGGTCTGTCCCGTAGGAACGGCATCAGCCCGGCGCTGCTCACCGACGTGCTGGCGTTCGCCGCGAGCGGGAAGCAGCCCGCCGTGGCCAGCCTGTTCGGCGGCCTGCCGGTGGCCGGCTGGTCGGGCACGCTGCGCACCCGCTTCGTGACGCCGGATCCGAACCAGGTCGGCCAGGGCGTCGTGCGGGCCAAGACCGGCACGCTGAGCGGCGTGAACACCATGGCCGGGGAACTGATCACCAAGGACGGGCGGCTGCTGGTCTTCGCGATCATGGCGAGCGGCTCCGGGGACGCGGTGACCGCCCGGGCCGCGCTCGATCGGGTGGCCGCCAAGCTCGTGTCCTGCGGCTGCGGCTGAGCAGGGCCGGACCGGCCCTGGGGGT
Source organism: Actinoplanes sp. (assembly GCA_036001925.1). Taxonomy (GTDB): domain Bacteria; phylum Actinomycetota; class Actinomycetes; order Mycobacteriales; family Micromonosporaceae; genus Actinoplanes. The sequence goes on along the minus strand of DASYTU010000164.1, from coordinate 9,840 downwards.
TTTCTCAGGGGTCGGTGCCTGGTCGCCCGCGGGTACGGTGGGTTGCATGGCGCAGTTCGTTGATTGGGATCTGGCCGCCGCCACCGCGGGCGCGCTGTCGAAATCCGGCCCCGCGGTGTCCTACGAGGAAGCCACGCACGTCGTGGCCGACCTGCGTGCGTTGACCGACGAGGCCGCGGGCCACGTCGCGGCGTACACCGGCCTGACGTCCCAGGTCGACGTCCCGCCCGTGCGGGTGGTGGATCGCAAGGACTGGACCGCGGTCAACATCGTCGGCCTCAAGCAGGTGATCGGCCCGCTGGTCAGCCGCCTCTCCGGAGATCGGCAGCCCGGCGCGTTCGCGGACGCGATCGGCTCCCGGGTCACCGGTGTGCAGGCGGGCACGGTGCTCGCGTACCTGTCCGGCCGCGTCCTGGGCCAGTACGAGGTCTTCTCCGGCGAGCCCGGCCAGCTGCTGCTGAACGCGCCCAACATCGTCGAGGTCGAACGCAAGATCGGCGCCGACTCGCGCGACTTCCGGCTCTGGGTCTGCCTGCACGAGGTCACCCACCGCACCCAGTTCACGGCGGTGCCGTGGATGCGCGGCTACTTCCTCGGCGAGGTACAGGCGTTCGTCGACGCGTCGCAGAGCGGCGAGCACATCCTCGAGCGCCTGCGCCGCGGCGTCGCGACCCTGTCCGACGCGTTGCGCGACCCGGAGAGTCGTTCATCGGTGCTGGACATCGTGCAGACGCCCGCGCAGAAGGCGGTCCTGGACCGGCTGACCGCGCTGATGACGCTGCTCGAGGGCCACGCCGAGTTCGTGATGGACGGCGTCGGGCCCGACGTGATCCCGACCGTCGATGCGATCCGGGCCAAGTTCAACCGGCGCCGCGAGGGCGGGAACCCGCTCGAGAAGGCGATCCGCCGGCTACTCGGCATCGAGGTGAAGATGCGGCAGTACGCGGAGGGCCGCAAGTTCGTGCACGGGGTGGTCGACCGGGTCGGCATGACCGGCTTCAACAAGATCTTCAGCTCGCCGCTGACGCTGCCGCGCCTCGAGGAGCTCGGCGACCCGGACGCGTGGGTGACCCGGGTGCACGGCACGCAGCCGGCCATCGGTTAGGTCGCCGGCTTACCGATGGCTCGGATCCCGCCGCCGGTCGCCGCGATCCGACTCGCGGTCCGTCGCGGCCTGGCCGATGTGCCGCGCGGGTCGTTGGTGCTGGTCGCGTGCTCCGGCGGGGCGGACTCGCTGGCCCTGGCGGCGGCGACCGCGTTCGTCGCCGCCCGCCTGGGTCTGGCCGCCGGCCTGGTCACCGTCGACCACGGATTGCAAACCGGCTCGGCGGACCGAGCCGAATCCGTCGCTGCCTGGGCGCGCGCCGCGGGCTTCCACCCGGTCGAGCTGGCGACCGTCGACGTGGGCGGACTGCCCGGCGGCCCGGAAGCGGCGGCTCGTACGGCACGCTACGCCGCCTTGTCCGACGCCGCGGGGCGCCACCACGCCGCGGCCGTGCTGCTCGGGCATACCCGCGACGACCAGGCCGAGACGGTGCTCCTGGCGCTCGCCCGCGGCGCCGGGCCGCGGGGACTGGCGGGCATGCCGTACCGGAAAGGGGTCTTCGTACGGCCGCTGCTGGACGTGGCGCGAGCGGACACGCGCAAGGCGTGCGCGGCGCTCGGGCTGGCGACCTGGGAGGATCCGCACAACATCGACCCCGCGTTCGCGCGCTCGCGGGTGCGCGCCGAGGCGCTGCCCGCGCTGATCGCGGCACTCGGCCCGGCCGTCGTGGACAACCTCGCCCGCAGCGCGGCGCAGCTGGCCGCCGACGGCGCCCTTCTCGACTCGCTGGCAGATGCGGCGCTCGCCTCCTGCCGGACCGAAGCGGGCCTGTCGGTCACATCCCTGGCCGGCATGGACCGGGCGATCCGGACTCGCGTCCTGCATGCGTGGGCCCGGCAGCTCGGCGCGCCCGGAGGGGCCCTCTCACATCGCCACGTCGAGGCGCTCGACGCGCTGGTCACCGGCTGGCACGGCCAGGGACCGACCGCCCTGCCCGGCGGCATCCTCGTCGGTCGCCGAGCGGGTGACCTCGTCCGGGTGCACCCGGACGTGTGAGAGTTGTCACTACTTGTTGTCGCTTCAACGGTCGGTTGCGGCACATCCCGCCCATTTACAGCGGGCGGGCGGGAAGTGACACAGGCCCGAGCACCGCAGGCCCGGCGCGATACGGCAGGCTTAGGCCATGGCTGAGGGCTCCTGGTACGACGCCGACATCGACCGAGTGATCATCTCCGAGGAGCAGATCCGCGAGAGGACCGCCGAACTTGCCAAGCAGGTCTCCGCGGACCACGCCGACGTCGACGGCGGCCTCCTGCTGGTCTGCGTGCTCAAGGGCGCGGTCATGTTCATGGCCGACTTCGCCCGGGCCCTCGGCCGGTACGGCCCCAAGACGGAGATGGAGTTCATGGCCGTCTCGTCGTACGGCCAGGGCACCTCGTCGTCCGGGGTCGTGCGCATCCTCAAGGACCTGGATCGGGACATCACCGGCCGGCACGTGGTGATCGTCGAGGACATCGTCGACTCCGGCTTGACGCTTTCCTGGCTGCGGAAGTACCTGCAGTCGCGGCAGCCCGCGAGCGTGGAGGTGGTGGCGCTGTTCCGCAAGCCCGACGCGATCAAGGTGCAGGTTCCGGTGCGCTACGTCGGTTTCGACATCCCGAACGAGTTCGTGGTGGGCTACGGCCTCGATTTCGCGGAGCGCTACCGCGAACTGCCGTACGTTGGAGTGCTCAAGCCAGAGGTGTACGCCCGTAGCTGAACGTTCCTGAGCGTCTTCTCAGGAAACGGGCCTTCCGTCCCATTTTGTGGTGACTGCCGTGCGAACGGGCCCTGGCCTCCGCTTGTCCGCGGGACAGGCTCACGGGTTCGGATGGCGCACCCACGGTGTACCGTCGAGTGACCGAAGGCGCAGTGTCATGTGCGCCGGAGGGTCGGATCGAAAGCGGCCGCACACGGTCGGTCGATCCGGCAGCCGCCACGGCGGCGCCCCGTAAAGAGGTGGTACCCAGTACCCAGGTGACCAGGACGCCGATCAGGAGGGTCCGGGCGCATCGGCGCCCGACAACAGTATGGAACGTACGCGTTTCTTCCGCCGCCCGGTGGTCTGGATCATTCTGGTGATCATCGGTGCGATTGCGCTGAGCTCATTTTTCACCAGTGGTCCGAGCTACCAGCGGGTAGACACTTCGGTCGCCGTGGAGCGTCTCAACCAGCCCGGTATCAAGAAGGTGCTGGTCAAGGACAAGGAGCAGACGCTCCAGATCGAGCTCGCCTCCCCGGAGCGCTTCAACGGCAAGACGACCGACAAGATCGAGACTCAATATCCGTACGAGGTCACGAACCAGGTCTGGTCTTCGGTGCAGCAGGCCAAGGCCGCGGGCCGCGTCACGGAGACATACAACGCGACGGTGTCAGGCGACAGCATCCTGTTGAGCCTGCTCGTCAATCTGCTGCCCATCGCGATCCTCGTGATCCTGCTGCTGCTGTTCATGTCGCAGATGCAGGGTGGCGGCTCCAGAGTGCTCAATTTCGGCAAGTCCAAGGCGAAGATGATCACCAAGGACGCGCCGAAGACGACATTCGCGGACGTGGCCGGCGCCGACGAGGCGGTCCAGGAGTTGCACGAGATCAAGGACTTCCTGCAGAACCCGGCGAAGTACCAGGCGCTGGGCGCGAAGATTCCGAAGGGCGTGCTGCTCTTCGGGCCGCCCGGTACCGGTAAGACGCTGCTCGCCCGCGCGGTCGCCGGCGAGGCCGGCGTGCCGTTCTACTCGATCTCCGGCTCCGACTTCGTCGAGATGTTCGTGGGTGTCGGTGCCAGCCGGGTCCGCGACCTCTTCGAGCAGGCCAAGTCCAACGCGCCGGCCATCGTCTTCGTGGACGAGATCGACGCGGTCGGACGGCACCGTGGCGCCGGCATGGGTGGTGGCCACGACGAGCGCGAGCAGACGCTGAACCAGCTGCTCGTCGAGATGGACGGCTTCGACAACAAGGGCGGCGTCATCCTGATCGCCGCCACGAACCGCCCGGACATCCTCGACCCCGCGCTGTTGCGGCCGGGCCGCTTCGACCGGCAGATCCCGGTGGACAACCCGGACATGGAGGGCCGCAAGGCGATCCTGCGGGTGCACGCCAAGGGCAAGCCGTTCACGCCCGACGTCGACCTCGACTCGGTCGCCCGCCGGACGCCCGGCTTCTCGGGCGCCGACCTGGCGAACGTCATCAACGAGGCCGCGTTGCTGACCGCCCGCAACGAGAAGCGGGCGATCTCGAACTACTTCCTCGAGGAGTCGATAGACCGGGTCATCGCCGGCCCGGAGCGCCGTACCCGCGCGATGAGCGACAACGAGAAGAAGATCACCGCCTACCACGAGGGTGGGCACGCGCTGGTGGCGTACGCGCTTCCGCACTCGGCGCCGGTGCACAAGGTGACGATCCTTCCGCGTGGTCGCTCCCTCGGGCACACGCTCGTGCTGCCGACCGAGGACAAGTACACGCAGACCCGTGCCGAGATGATCGACACCCTGGCGTACGCGCTGGGCGGGCGGGCCGCCGAGGAGCTCGTCTTCCACGAGCCCACCACCGGGGCCGGCAACGACATCGAGAAGGCGTCCGCCCTGGCCCGCGCCATGGTGACCCAGTACGGCATGAGCTCCAAGCTCGGCGCGGTCAAGTACGGCACGAGCGGCGACGAGCCGTTCCTGGGCCGGAACATGGGCCACGAGCGGGACTACTCGGACTCCGTCGCCGCGGACATCGACGCCGAGGTGCGGGCGCTCATCGAGCTCGCGCACGACGAGGCGTGGGAGATCCTGGTCGAGTACCGCGACGTGCTCGACGAGATGGTCCTCGAGCTGATCGAGAAGGAGACCATCACCCAGGCCGATATGGACCGGATCTGCGCCCGAGTGCAGAAGCGGCCGCCGATGGCCCCGTTCAACGGGTTCGGCAAGCGGCTGCCGTCCGAGGCGCCGCCGGTGCTCACCCCCGCCGAGCGTGACAAGCTCAAGGCGCAGGCCGAGGCGGACGGCCAGGTCGCGGTGGGCGGTGGCGCGAGCCAGCACTCCACCTCGAACGCCAACGGTAATCAGGACGGCAGCCACTGATCACGGACGGAAGCGCGACGGAGCCTGCGGACTCCGATGACGAGCTCGACTATCTAGCCGCGCGTCTGGTCGACGGCAAGCTCACCGGTGCCCCGGTGGAGCAGGCCGTCGACCTGGCCCGGATGGAGAAGGCGGTCCGGGAAATCCTCATCGCCATCGGTGAGGACCCGGACCGCGAGGGGCTCCAGCACACCCCGGCCCGGGTCGCCCGCGCGTACGCCGAGCTGTTCGCGGGCCTGCGCGTCGATCCGGCAAAGGTGCTCACGACCACGTTTGAGGCGAACCACGAGGAGCTCGTACTCGTCCGCGACATCGAGCTGATGAGTATGTGCGAGCATCACCTGCTGCCATTCAAGGGAGTCGCCCACATCGGGTACGTGCCGGGCACCGACGGCCGGATCACCGGCCTGTCGAAGCTCGCCCGGCTGGTCGAGGTCTACGCCCGCCGGCCCCAGGTGCAGGAGCGCCTGACCTCGGAGATCGCCGACCTGCTGATGGAGAAGCTCGCTCCCCGCGGCGTCATCGTGGTGCTGGAGTGTGAGCACCTGTGCATGGAGATGCGCGGCATCCGCAAGGCCGGCGCCCGTACCGTGACCTCCGCGGTCCGGGGTGCGTTCCAGCGCGACGGCAAGATCCGCGCCGAGGCGATGGCGCTCATCAACGCGCGCTGACCGCTCCGGGCGGGTCACACGATCATGCGGTACGCGTCCGCGCTGTCCATGGCGCTGCGGGCCAGCGTCGCGGCCTCGTCGAGCCGGGTCCGGGCCTGTTCGAGCTGCGCGATCGCGGCCGCTACCTGGGGGTGCAGCGAGCCGATCGCGGTGATCCGCAGCAGCGCGAGCGCGTCGTCCAGCTGGTCGGACGCCTGCTGGATGCCGGTGACCGCCCGCTGCGTTCCGTCCACCGACGCGGCGACGTGCGCCTTGACTTCCTCGACACTCGCCATCTCGACCCCTCAGTCGTCGTCTCGGCCGGTCAGCGGAACAACGCCAGCACGCCGGCACCCACGCAGGTCAACAGCACGGGCGTCAGGCACGCGATAACGCCGACGATCGGCGTGCGGTCCACCTTGGCCGTCCCGTCGCCGTAGACGAAGCCGATCGTGACCCAGCCGAGCCCGAACGCCAGCACCGGCAGGCTCAGGCCGCAGATCAGCGCGTAGGTCGGCACCGAGCCCGACGGCGCGACCAGGTAGAGCACGATCTGCACGATCAGTACCACCGCGGCGAACGGCCCGTACACGAGCAGATTGCGCGCCCACGGCCGCCCCGGCAGCCGCGGGCGCGGGCCCAGCATGGCCGCGTCAGCCGCGTCCGCCGTGGCCCGCGCCTGCCGCAACGCGGCCAGCGCGGCGCCGGGTCCGCCCGCGACGGCCTGCGTCGCCAGCACCAGGTCCGCGGCCTGCGGGACAAGATCTATCTCCGGTACGCCCAGGTCCTGCGTCAGCCTGGAGCGCTGGGGCGCGAGCCGTGCCCGTACCGCTGCGAGCTCTTGGCGGGCGGCCTGGAGCGCCGCTGCCTGCTCGCTCTCGGCGGAGGTTGCGGCCCGCCGGACCGCGTCGAGGCGCTGCGCCCCGGCAAGGTAGTCCGCCCACGGCCCGGTTGCGTCCGGCGGGCCGGGCGTGGTGGGTTGCGATGTCGGATCCGTCATGCGTCGTCGTTCTCGGGTTGGACGAACGGCACGATCGTCTGTGACCGGTCGGCCTGCCGGTCGTGCAGCAGCGCGCGGTTCTCCCGCGGTTGCCAATCCACCGGCTGGCCCAGCATCACCATGACGTCCTGCTGCGGCACGTTGAGGAAGACCAGGCCGGCGACGTCCTCGCGGCCCGCGACGCCGCCGGTCTCCTCGCTGAACCGGCGCAGGCCACGCCACCAGGACAGCAGGTGCACGCCGCGGCTCGGCCCTTCGCGGAGGAGTTGGCGCAGGCCGGCCAGCGAGCCCGGGCTCGCCGCGTCCATCCCGAAGACGACCAGGTACCCGGGCCCCTCCTGGCCGAGTTCGGCGGCCAGCCCGGCCGCGTTCACCACGGCCACCTCCTGCCGGTGGCCGATCTCAACCGCGAGGTCCTTGGCGAGCTCGTCACCCTCGGCGACCAGTGAGGAGATGACAAATCTGACCGTACGCGGCGCGTGGAACGCGGCGACACTGCGTGCCGCGGCCTGGAGCACCTCGGCGCCGACCGCCTGCGAGCCGAAGATCGCCAGGTGCCGGCCCGGCGACGCGTCCAGGGGGTACGCGGCGGTCGAGAGGTTCACGTCGATGACCCGGCCGACCAGGGCCGCCGGGCGCCCGGCCCGTCCCGCGAGCGCGGCCCGGTACGTCGGGTCGTCGGCCAGGTGCTGGTGCGCGTATCCCGCGAAGACGCGCGGCGGCATCGCCTCCGGATCGCGCGCTCCCCAGAGCTTGTGCCGCAGGTCGCTGAGCGCCTCGCGGTCGCCGTGCGGATCGGGGAAGCGCACCACTCGCTCGTGGCCGCGGGTCGCCCCGCGCGGCCCGCCCAGTCCGCCGGCCGTGTTGACGACCGCGGTACCGAGCGGAAGGCCGGCGGCCGAGTCGTTGGTGGGCTCGAGGACGTCGCCGCCGCCCGGCAGCGCGATGCGTACCGGGAACTGGCCGAAGATCGAGTCACGCTTCGCGTACAGCGCCTCGACGCCGAGCACGGTCTGGCTGGCCAGGATCAGGTGGATGCCGTACGAGCGGCCCTTGCGCGCGAGCGACTCCAGCAGCGCGACGGCCTCGTTCGCCATCGGGTCGTTGCCCGCGAGCAGCACCTGGAATTCGTCGATCACACAGAGGATCCGGGGCATCGGCCGCGCCCGGCCCTCCTCGGCCGTCACCGCGCGTAGATCCGCGAACCGGGTCACGCCCGCCCGCTTGTACGACACCGAGCGCCGGGTCATCTCCGCGTCCAGCTCGCGCAGCACGGCGAGGCCGTACTCGCGGTCGGACTCGACGCCGACTGCCCGCGCGTGCGGCAGCCAGGTGCGGTCCCGCCGCGTCGGCACGAATTCCGCGAACGACACGCCCTCCTTGAAATCGAGGAGGTAGAGGCCCAGCTCATCGGGGCTGTACCGGGCGGCGAGGCCATAGAGGACGTTGATCAGGAACGCCGTCTTGCCGGCGCCCGAGCGCCCGCCGACCATCCAGTGTGGAGAGAGGTCGTTGAAATTCAGGGTCACGGGGTTGTCGCCGTCGTGGCCGACGATCGTGCTGAGCCCTTCGGCCGCGTTGCCCCTCCACAGCTCTTCCTCCGGGCCGGGCAGCAGATCGGCGAGCTTGACGTGAGAGGCGGCCGCGGAGTGCGCGGCCAGCTCGCGACAGACGGCGTCGACCAGATGTGCGGGCGGATCCTCGTCGAGGTAGACCGGCGCGTTGAGCCAGACCGCTTCCGGGCTGGAGCCGAACGTGGCGCCCGGCGGGTCGCCGACCACCGCGTAGTCAGCGCGCATCGAGACCATGGTCGTACGGGGAAGGGGAGGCTGGGTGGTCTCGGCCGTGAGCGGCGGCGGTGGCCAGCCGGCAACGATCAGGTGCAGCCCCGACTCGGGCCCCTGCTGGGCCAGGGCCGCGATCCGCACCAGATCGGCGCCCTCGGTCGTGGCGGGCAGGCCCGCGATGACCAGCAGCATCATGCGGTCGCGCCGACCGCGCCGGGACGCACCAGCGCGCGACGGACGCAGCCATTTCTCCGCCTCGCCAAGTACGTCGCGCAGCCCGGCCCGGTCGGTCGCCGGTGGCGACATCAGGCCCGCGTCGGCCAGCGTCGCGAAGGGGGCGAACACCGTGCCTCCGCCGGCCCCGTCCACGGCCCGGACCAGCAACGACCCGGCGGGCGCGGCGGCAAGCAGCCGCACCAGGAGGGATCGCAACAGCCCCGCCACGCGCGGATCGCGGGCGTCCGCGTCCAGCGTGAGGTGGCCGGTGCCGAGCAGCGGGATCACCGCCGGAAAGCGGGCGTCGTCGACCGGGTTCGCGACCCCGAGACGGACGAATTGCGGTGGGTACGCGCCGCCGAGCGGCGTCGTGGCGGCCTGAGCGTCGAGCGGCGCACCGAGCCAGCCCGGTGCGAGCGCGCTCGCGGCGGCCCGCAGCTCCTCCGCGAGGTGATGCTGCTCCGGCGGATCGGCCGCGGCCGTCGGCCGCACGTCCAGCGCCGCGGCCGCCACTTCGACCGTGGCCTCGGCCTGCCGGTGCAGGGCAGCGGCCTGATTGATCCGCGTCGTCGAATCAGCCACTGCCTCACCTCCCTGTGCGCTCAAACCGTACCCTGCACGGGGCGATGGATCGCGTTGCGCAGCCGGTGCGCCTTCCGCGCCGCGGTCTCTAGGTCTCACGCGCTCTTGTCCCCCGGCCGGGCGTTGCGCAGATGGCACTAATGTCGTAAGCGTGCAACCGCAAGAGCCTGCCACCAGTCCCGTGCCGCAGCCGCCGGCCGCCCATGGGTTCGCGCCGCTCTCCGGGGGGCCGGCGGGCGGTCCCGCGCCGGTTCCGCCGGCCGGCGTGCCGGCGGGTGCGGTTCCGCGGCCGCCGGGGAGGCTCCGGAATCGGCGGGTGCGGCTGTGGTTGGCCATGGGGTTGGGCATCGTGGCGCTGCTGTGCCTTGGTGGGGTCGGGGTGTTCGTGTCGCTCTACGACAGCGCGACAGCGATCAATCGGAGTGCGCCTGACGCGGTCGTCGACAACTTCCTC
>DASYTU010000163.1:0-14128 GCA_036001925.1 Actinoplanes sp. | reverse complement strand
CGTCCGTCGACGCCCTGGCCGCGCTGGTGGCCTCCGCGGTGGACCTCGATGCGGTGTTCGCGCTGGCCAGGTCCGCGCCGCCGGTCACGGCGCAGGCATGGACACCCGAGACCGCCGATCCCGTGCCGGGCCGTCCGGTGGTCGCGCTCGCCGGCGGGCCGGCCTTCAGCTTCGCGTACGCGGAGACGGCCGAGCTGCTCGCCGGCGCCGGCGCCGACGTGGTCACCGTGGACCCGCTGCGCGACGAGGCGCTGCCGGACGGGACCCGGGCGCTCGTGGTCGGCGGCGGCTTCCCCGAGGCGTACGCGGCGGAGCTCTCCGCCAACGAGCCCTTGCGCACCGCGGTCGCCGCCCTGGCCGCGAGCGGTGGGTCCATCGTCGCGGAGTGCGCGGGCCTGCTCTGGCTCTGCCGCACGTTGGACGGTGTTCCGCTGTGCGGGGTCATCGACGCGGAGGCCGCCATGACCCCGACGCTGACTCTGGGCTACCGGGACGCGGTCGCGCTCGCCGACAGCCCGCTTGCCGCGGCCGGTACGCGCGTCACGGGCCACGAGTGCCACCGGACGACCGTCCAGCCGCGCTCGGGTCTGTTGCTGTCGCCGGCGGCCGGTGCCGCGTGGGCGTGGCGCGGCGCGGACCCGGAGGGCTTCGCGACCCCGACCCTGCATGCGTCCTACCTGCACCTGCACTGGGCAGCCCGCCCGTCGATAGCCCGCCGCGTGCTCGCTGCCCCCGCTCCAACCCCGCCAACCCCCGGTTGATCATGGGGTTATTGCGAGCCGGAACCGGTTCCGGACCGCATTAACCTCATGATCAACCCGGCTGCACGACCGGCCATTCGTGTACGGGGATGTTGTCGTGCATGTGCGGCAGGTACTGGCGGAGCATCTCGTGCAGCGCCTCCTGCCGGTCCAGGTGACCCTCGCCCTCGAGCGTGTGCAGCGTGTCCACCTGCCACGTCGCGCCGTTGCGGCCGGTCAGGCAGCGCTGCTCGATGATGCCGAGCAAGCGGTCCCGTTCCCCGGGCGAGACCTCCCAGCGGTCCAGGCCCGCGCGGGCGAGCGGCAGCAGCCGGCGCAGCACCAGCTCGGTGACGGGCACGTACCCGAGGCCGGGCCAGAACACCGACGCCGCGATGCCGTGCCGGGCTCCGGCGTGGAAGTTCTCCTCGGCCGCGCTGAATGACATTTGCGTCCACAGTGGCCGCTCGGCCTCGGCCAGCGAACGGACCAGGCCGTAGTAGAACGCGGCGTTCGCGATCGTGTCGACGACCGTGGGGCCGGCCGGGAGCACGCGGTTCTCCACCCGCAGGTGCGGCCGCCCGCGGACCACCGCGTAGATGGGGCGGTTCCAGCGGTACACCGTACCGTTGTGCAGGCGCAGCTCGCTGAGCTCCGGGGTGTCGCCGCGCTCGAGGATCTCGGCCGGGTCGTGGTCGTCGCAGATCGGCAGCAGCGCGGGGAAGTAGCGGACGTTCTCCTCGAACAGGTCGAACACGGACGTGATCCAGCGCTCGCCGAACCACACCCGCGGCCGCACGCCCTGGGCCCGGATCTCCTCCGGGCGGGTGTCGGTCGCCTGTTCGAACAGCGGGATCCGGGTCTCCCGCCACAGCTCCCGGCCGAACAGCATTGGCGAGTTCGCGCCGAGCGCCAGCTGCACGCCGGCGATGACCTGGGCGGCGTTCCAGTAGTCGGCGAACTGGTCCGGACTCACCTGCAGGTGGAACTGCGTGCTCGTGCACGCCGACTCCGGCGCGATCGTGTCGGTGGTGACCGCAAGCCGGTCGATGCCGTCGATGCGGATGTCGAGGTCCTCGCCGCGGGCCGCGAAGATCTGTTCGTTGAGCAGCGCGTACCGGGGGTTGGCGGAGAGGGCGTCGGCGGTCATGTGCTCCCGGCGCAGCGTGGGCAGGATGCCGATCATCACCATGTGGGCACCGACCGACCGGGCATGCGTCTCGGCGTTGTTGAGGCTGGCCCGCAGGCTGCGTTCGAGCTCGGCGTACTCGTCGCCGGCGAGCCGGCGCGGCGGCACGTTGATCTCGATGTTGAACTGGCCCAGCTCGGTCTGGAAATCGGGATCGGCGATCGCGCCCAGCACCTCGGCGTTGCGCATGGCTGGGTCGGCCTTGTCGTCGATGAGGTTGAGCTCGATCTCCATGCCGGTCAGCGGTCGCTCGAACTCGAACCGCGCCTCGCGCAGCATCGACGCGAACACGTCGAGGCTGCGGCGGATCTTCTGCCGGTACCGCGCCCGGTCCTCGCGGGTGAAGTTGCGCTGCTCGACTTCTTCGCCCACCGCGCACCACCTTTCGCCTCGCTCAACGTCGCATACCGATCGACGCTCCGCCAGGCGTGTCTCAATCAACGACGCAGCAGTTCCACCAGCGCGCCGGCCAGCGCCGCCGGGTTCTCCTCGGCCATGTGTTGTCCGCTCTTGATCGGCACCCCGACGATGTTGTCGGCCCACCGCCGCCAGATGGCGAGCGGGTCGCCGTACAGCTCGACCATGTCGTCGCAGGTCGACCAGCAGAACAGTGCCGGGCACGCGATCCGCCGCCCGGCGGCGGCGTCCGCATCGTCCGCGGCCCGGTCCACGGTGAGGCCGGCGCGGTAGTCGCAGCTCAACTCACCCAGGCCGCGGTGACCACCGCGGCAACGGTAAGGCCGAGGACGGCCTGGATGAGGAGCCCTGGACCCAGATGGGACCAGAGCGTGGGGATGCGCGGTGTGAGCGGCTGCAGCGTGGTCAGGTTCACCACCCGCAGCAGCTTGACCGGCAGTGTCGGGTCCTTCTGCGGCGCCGTGGTCACCTGGATCAGGTCGCGGCGGTGCAGCGCGGACTGCGGCAGGTGGCCGTGCATCTCGACCTCGTACGTCTGACCCAGGTCGTCGCGCAGCCGGACCGGGGTGACCAGGTATTCCGGTCCCTTCTTGAGGTCCTTGAACGTGCGCCGCGCGCCGCGGCCGCCGGAGCGCAGCGCGGCGAGGACCACGGCGGCGATGCCGGCCGCGATGAGCACGGCCAGCAGGAACGGCTGACCGACCTTGACCTCACGGGTGTACGGGGTGCCGAAGCCGATGAACCGGCCGGTGATGACGGGATGGGTGTGCCGGAGGATCTGCTCGCGGTACAGCTCCGTGTCGTCCATGGGGGGTCACCTCCTGGATACCCTCAATGGTACGGAGCGTTATTTCAAGACCACAGTGAGTGAATTTGTTCGCCATTGTTCACGCCAGGCCCGCTTCGGGTACGGCTGATTCATGGACTTGTCGTACCTGCGGCCGTTGTACGCCAGCCCAGGCCCGTGGGCCTCGGTCTACCTGGACGCCACCCGCGCCGTGCCGGACGCCCCGCACCAGATCGAGCTGAGATGGCGGGGCTTGCGTGAGCAGCTGGCGTCGCGGGGCGTGCCGGCCGCCACGCTCAATGCCATGGCCGCCGCCATCTCCGATCCGCCGCACCGGCCCGGTCGCTACGGTCTCGCTGTGTTCGCGGCCGGGACGGACGTCGCGCTCGTCGAGCCCACGCCCGGGCCGCCTCCCTCCGACGAGGCCGACTTCGGACCCCTGCCCCACGCCATGCCGCTGGTGGCCCTGCGCGGCGAGGAGGTCCCGTACGTACGGGTGCTCTCCGACCGCACCGGCGCCGAGGTGACCGGACTGTCCGTCGGCGGCGTGGCCCGCCACGAGGAGGTCGAGGGCGGCGACACGTACCCGATCAGGAAGGTCCGCGGTGGCGGCTGGTCGAATCCGCGCTACCAGCGAGCCGCCGAGGAGACATGGAAGCGCAACGCGGGCGACGTCGCTGCTGCGGTCGCCGAGCTGGCCGCGGCCGTCGGCGCCGAGGTGATCGTGATCGGCGGCGACGTCCGCGCCGCGCCGCTCATCGCCGACAAGCTGCCCCGCCGCTGGCGTGACCGGGTCATCGTGACCGCTGCCGGCGACCGGAATTCTGCCACCGAGGACGACTTCGACGACATCACGCTGCGGGCGATCGCCGACGTCGCGGAGCGACACGTCCGCGATGCGATCGACCGGTACAACACGCAGCGCGGGGAAGGCAGCGGCAGCGCCGGACTCGCCGGCGTGGTGACCCGGTTGCAGCGCGCCCAGGCCGACACGGTGCTGATGATCAATGAACCTTGGTCGACGGACAAGCTCTGGATCGGTCCGGACGACCCGACTCTGGTCTCCGTCGACCCACAGACGCTGCGCGACTCCGGCGTCGAGGAACCCCAGCAGGTCCGCGCGGACGCGGCTCTGCTGCGGGCGATCGTCGGCACGGACGCCCAACTGGTGCTGGTGACCCCGGACGACGTGGAGCTGGAGCACGGCATCGGCGCCATCCTGCGGTACGGCTCCTGACCCATCCCTCATCCGCTCGGTCGCCGGGCGCACTCGCTGGCGTGACCGTCTTCGACTGACGGCACCAACGTTTCGCTCGCGCACGCTCGGGCAGTAACGTCGCCGATGACGGACGGTCCGGGCGGGCACTGGGGCGGCACCGTCGATGGAGGTCGCGGTCCGAGCGGCCATGGTCGCTCGGACGCGTTGAGCCACTGCACGGGCACGGCCGGCGGGTGGGTCGAGGGGGACACGGAATGCCCGCACACAACGAGTTTCAGGCGACCGCGGAGGACACGCTGGGAGACCTCGACGCCGCAGCGGTCGCGTACGCCGCAGCGGTTGCCGCGGCCCCGCCCTGCGTGAAGGGCCGCCGGCGCGACGAGCTGACGTTGCTGTGCCTGCCGTTCGCGAGCCGTCTGGCCCGCCGCTACCGTGGCCGCGGCGAACCCCTCGAAGACCTGGAGCAGGTCGCCCGCCTCGGCCTCGTGAAGGCCATCGACCGGTACGACCCGGAGCGCGGCTCGTTCACGGCATACGCGGTCATCACCATCTCCGGCGAGATCAAGCGGCATTTTCGCGACAAGACCTGGGGCGTGCACGTGCCCCGCCGCGTCCAGGACCTCAGCCTCGAGGTCGGTCACGCCTCGATGCTGCTGACCAGCTTGTTGTCGCGTTCCCCGACGGTCGCCGAGCTGGCCGAGCGCCTGCGCGTCGGCGAGGAGGCGGTGCTCGAGGCGCTGGAGTCGTCCGCGGGCTACCTGCCGGCGTCGTTGAACGCGCCGGTGAGCGGTAGCGACGTGCTCGAGCTCGGTGATCTGCTCGGCGGCACGGACGTGGACCTCGAGTCGGTCGACGACAAGATCACCGTATCCGGGTTGCTGCTGCGGTTGCCGGTCCGCGAACGGCGGATGCTCGCGATGCGGTTCTACGGCAACCGCACCCAGGCCGAGATCGCAGCCGAGTTGGGCATCTCGCAGATGCATGTGTCGCGGCTACTCAGCCGCGCGCTGGGCTGGTTGCGCGAGGCGATGCTGAGTGACGACCCGCCGCCCTGGGACAGCGCGGATGCCCCATCGGACCACCACGGCATGCAGGTGTCGGTGACACAAGGCGACGGGGTGCTGACCGTGCGGGTCCGCGGCGAGGTCGACCGGGACACGGCGGAGCGGCTCCGGACGGGGCTGCGGCATGCGGTGAGCGTGGCGGGCACGGACCGGCTGGTCGTCGATCTGAGCAGCGTGCCGCTGGTGGATGCGGCCGGGGTCGCGGTCCTGCTGGACGCCGCGTCGGCCGCCTCGGTGGCGGACGTCAAACTGAGCCTCACCGGCGCGCATGCCTACGTGGCGCGCATCCTGGCCGTATCCGGTCTGGCCTCCCTGCTTCGCGAACGCAGGTGACAGCGAAGACCCGGGGGACTCGGGCGGCTACGGCTTGGGTATCAGCAGGGACGCCCAGACGACCTTGCCGTCGTGGGCCGGCAGGAAGCCCCAACGGTGCGCGACCGCGGACACCAGATGGAGGCCGCGGCCCCGGGACGCCGTTGGTAATCGGGCCGCGAGCACCGGCTCGGCGGGCGAGCCGTCGCGGACGGCGACGAGGAGATAGCCGTTACCGAGCGACAGGCGCAACATCATCATCGTGCCGGCGTGGTCGACGGCGTTGCTGACCAGCTCGCTGCAGATCAAGCTGGCCGGCGCGACGAGGTCGGGCAGTTCCCAGCGCAGGCAGGCGTCCGTCGCCACGTTGCGGCTCTGCCGGGCGGCGCCCGAGACCGGCAGCAGATCCTCGGAGATGGTGGCCAGGCCATGCCCGCCGCGTCTGAGGTGGTCACGGGCGGCGTCGAGAGAGGCGAAGATCTGCAACCGGCGATATGCGGCGGAGTCCAGCAGCCGTGCCGTCTGCGGCTGCGGGCCACACAGCAGTACGGGGGTGCCCGGCCAGCGCGCCGCCTGTCGGACGACGGCGGTGAAGACATGCAGCGCCAGTGGGTCCGAGACGACGAGGCCGGTGAGGTCCACGAATAGGGCGCTCGGTTGTTCGGCAAGGCACTTGAGCAGCAGCGACCGCGTTTGGGAGACATCCGGCCGGCAAAGGGTGCCGGAAAGCCTGGCGATCAGCCGCCCGCCGTCGTTCTGCGTCGTGCAGTCGACCGTCACATCAAGGCTCCCTGGTCAGCATTGCTCCGCTGCGCTGGCGCATGCCCCGTGAGGAGGACCTCAAACCCGCTCGTTGGCGGGCAGGCCGTCATCGGATTCCATCACGACGATGGCCCCACCGGTCGAGGGCCGCTGGAGGCCGTTGTGCAGCGGCGTGAACGCTACCCGAACGGTGATCGTGCGTCCGCGCCGGTTCACGGCTTCCAGGGTGATCTCCCCGGGGCCGCCATCCGGCCTCGAGGCGGCCCGAAGCAGAGGTCGGAGCTGCTCGAACGGCAGCCCGATGTCGAGATTGAGAAAATGCTCGCCGATGACGTCCGCGGAACGCATCCCCCACAGGTCCTCGGCGCGCCGGTTCCAGGAGCGGATGCGCAGCTCCGAGTCGACGACGGCCACGCCGGCCCGCAGGCTGGCGAGGACCGTTTCCAGGAAGCGGTTGGCCTCGTCGAGCTGATCGGAGCTGGCCTGCAGCTGGTCGTTGACGGTTTGGAGCTCGTCGTTGGTCGACTGGAGCTCCTCGTTGGTGGTCTCCAGTTCCTCGACCGTTGACTGGAGTTCCTCGTTGGTGGTCTCCAGCTCCTCGTTCGCCGATTGCAGCTCGTCGTAGGCCGCCTCGAGTTGCTGGTTGGCGTGTTCGAGCTCGTGTTGGAGTCGCCGGCCGGTCGTGACGTCCTGGAAGATCAGGTTGACCCCGAGCAGGTTGCCGTCGCTCCCGGTCAGCGGACTGACGTGCATTTCGAGATGGACAACCTCGCCTTTCCCGCGGACGTACTCGATGTCGCTGACCTGCAGCGACCGTCTCTCGAGTTGCGCCTGCTCCACGTACTTGCGCAGCTCCACTGGCCGGAACGACACATCCAGGTCGCGGAAGGGGCGGCCGATGTCCTGCGGCGAAACCCCGAACAGGCTCTCCAGGTTACGGTTGGTGAGCGCGACCTGCCCGTCCGCGGTCAGCACGAGCTGCGCGGTGGGACTGGCCGCGAAGGCCTCGTTGCGCAACTGGTCGAGTCCGACGGCGTTCGGCGCGGCCGTCGTCACCGCCTCCATCTGGTCTCCGCCGTACCGGTACGTCTGGCGTGATACCCGCCGGAAGATCCGCCGCTTGAGGTCGATCGGGATGAAGAGACTCCCGTGACTCAGCAGCATCTCGGCTTTGCCGAGGAACAGCATGCCGCTGTCGCCGAGCGCGAAGTGGAACCGGCTCAAGATCCTGGCCTGTGTCTCCGCGTTGAAGTACATCAGCGTGTTGCGGCAGCTCAGCAGGTCGACCCGGGAGATGGGAGCGTCCTGCACGAGGTCGTTGCGACCGAAGATGACAGACCGCCGCAGATCCTTACGGAAGATCCACTTGTCGCCGGCCGGCTCGAAGTAGCGGTCCGCGAGCGGCGCCGGTACGGCCTGCATGTCGCGCTCGCCGTACGTCGCCTGGCGCGCCTCGTTGAGTTGCTCGGCATCCACGTCCGTCGCGTAGATCTTGGCGCGTTCCCGGAACCCCTCGACGCCGAGGATCTCGGCCAGCACCATGGCCAGCGTGTACGCCTCTTCGCCGGAGGCGCACCCCGCCGACCAGACCCGGATCGGGCTGCCCGCCGGCCGCGCGGCGATCATCGGCTCCAGGACCTCGTCGCGCAGGTAGTCCCACGCCTCGGGGTCGCGGAAGAACGCGGTGACGTTGATGAGGATGGTGTTGAACAGGTAGGTGAACTCGTCAGGGTGGACCTGCAGGTAGTCGATGTAGTCCAGGTACGCGTCGCGAACCCCGACCTGCGCCATGCGCCGGTTGATCCGGCGCATGAGGCTGGATCGCTTGTACCCCGTGAAGTCGAATCCGCGCGACTCCTTGAGGTACGCGAGAAGCGCCTCGAAATGGGAATCGAACGGATTCATGGGTGCCTTCCGGGTGTCGCCGGCCGCATCGGACGTTACCGCACGTCGGCGCCCACATCCCGGCGGGCGGGGCTCACGCGATGGCCCCCGCGGCGAGCTGGGTCCATACAACCTTGCCATCCGACACGGGAAGCACCCCCCATGACACGGTCAGCTCACGGATCAACCGGAGTCCCCGACCCCCGGTGTCGGTGAGGCTCGGCTCGGCGGGTTGGGGGAGGCGGCGGCTGCCGTCGCGCACCGTCAATACCATGCGCCCTTCCCGCAGGCCGACGGTGAACTCCATCGTTGTGTGGGCGTGCCGTACGACGTTCGCGACCAGCTCGCTCGCGACCAGCGCCGCGGTGGCCGCGAGCTCTCGGCGCTGCCAGGCCGCGCACGCCTGGGTGACCAGCTGCCGGACCTGCCGACAGGCGTCCGGCACCGGACGCAGCCGTAACCGGATGCGCCGCGGCTCTGGCTCCTCGGCGATGTCGTCCAGGGCCCGCTCGCAACTGTCGGCCATGCGCACGGACGCGCAGTCGGGGGACGCGGCGACGGCGGCGGCCGTTTCCGCGCGGGCGCCGCAGAGCACGATCGGTACGGCGGGCCACTCCACGGTCTGGCAGATCACGTCGCTCAGCACCCTCAGGCCGAGCGGATCGCTGATCTCGAGATCGGTCCCGTCGATCAGCAAGGCCTCGGGCTGGGCGGACAGGGATCTGGCCACGGCATGCCGCAGCGCGTCGCTGGTCACCAGATCGAGCACCCCGCTGACCCGCAGAAGGGCGACCGGGAGGTCCAATTCCGGCCGGCAGACCAGCTGGCTCGCCATCTGCCTCCTCCCGCCGCCGCTATCTCGTAGGACGAACGTGCCCGGCACCCCGCCCCAGCAAACCGCGCGGGGCGGTCAGACCGCAGCCGCGGCGATGCGGGCCGTCCGATAATAGAGACGCAGGTAGGACCGGGCCATCACGGCCGGGGTGAACCGCCGCGCCGCCTCCGCCCGGCACGTCCCGCCATCGACCGTACCGGCCTTGTGGACCAGCTCTCCGAGCTCGTCCTCGTCGGTGGTGAGCAGCCCGGTACGCTCGTGGTCGATCAGCTCGGGCAGGCAACCGCGGCCGATCCCGATCACCGGCGTGCCCAGTGCCAGGGACTCCACGACCGCGGTCCCGCCTGGTTCCTCCCAGCGCAGCGGGAAGAGTGCGGCGCGCGCGGTGGCGACCAGGTCGTCCCGGTCGCGGCCGGTCACGGTACCGACCCAGCGGACCCGGGCGCCGTCCACGTGCGGCGCGACCTCATCGCGCCAGAAGCGCACGTCGGGGTTCTGCATCGCGGCGGGGTCGCCCAGTGCGGCCGCAAGATCGTCCGGGCGATGGTACGGGCCGACGGGGCCGGCAAGGATCAGGTCGAACCCGAACGCGTGGGCGAGGCGGGCGGCGAGGTCCTGTCCCTTGCCCGGGTTGATCCGGCCCAGGACGACGACATGGTGGCCCTTGGGCACGGCGGGCCGGCGGTCGGCTCCGTCGGCCAGCGGCGTGGCCAGGTGCACGTGCCCGACGGAGTGCGCGGCCAGCGCCGCCGGGGCCCGGGCGAGCTGGGCGGCGGAGACGCCGTTGACCCGGACCCGGGCGCCGCCGTCGAACGTGCCGTACAACTCCGGGTGCTTGGCGAGATCCCAGTGCAGCGTGTGCAGCACCGGCGGGGCGTCGGCACCGAGCGCCGCGAACATGGCCAGCCCGGCCGCCTCCACGTGATCGTGGACGAGATCGATGTCGTCGCGCAGGCGCAGCTCGCGCACCACGCCGTGCAGGTGCGCCTGGACGACGCCGCACACCTGGTTGTACGGCCGTTGCAGCGCCGCGAACTGTCCGGAGTCGAAGACGGCGAGCCGCCCGTCGACCTCCAGTTCGCTGTCGCCGACCGTGGCCACGACCACCTCGACGCCGAGCCGGCGCAGCTCGGGCACCAGCGTCGCGACGACGTTCTCGATGCCGCCGTATCCCCGTGGCGGGACCGGCAGCCACGGCCCCGCGTTGATCAGCACCCTCATGCCGGCACCGCCGGGCGGTCCCGGACCAGGCTGGCCAGGGGTGGGCGTTCGTCGACGCCGACGTCGTACACGGCGATCTCCCGGTCCAGGTGCGGCAGTGCGTTCCGGCCGCCGCGCCGGAACTGGGTGAGCAGCGACGACGGCGGGTTCGGGTCGGTGACCAGGCCGTGGCGGTGCAGCCGGGACCATGCGGTCACCATGATCTGCGCCGACATCCGGCCCAGCGCGTCGGTGCCCTGGTGCCGGTGCAGGCGCTCGCCGAGGTCGACCTGGGCGAGGGCGTCCAGCCCGACGAGGTCGAGCAGGTCGATAAGCATGGCGATCTCGACGCCGTACCCGGACACGAACGGGATCCGCTCCAGCGTGGTGCGCCGGCCCGCGTACTCGCCGGCGAGCGGCTGGACGACCCCGGCCAGCTCCGGCCAGAAGAGGTTGAGCAGCGGGCGGGCGCAGAGCTCGGTGACCCGGCCGCCCCCGTCCGGCTCGACGCCCGCACCGCCGACCAGCGGCCGGTGGTAGAAGCCCTTCACGAACGCCACGGAAGGATCCGTGAGCAGCGGGCCGAGCAGGCCGGTCACGAAATGCGGCGAGAACTCGCGCAGGTCGCCGTCGACGAACGCCACGATATCGCCGGTACAGGCCGCGAGCCCGGCCCAGAGGGCGTCGCCCTTGCCCTCCAGCCGGGGCAGGCCGCGGGTGATCTCGTCCTGGCTGACCACGCGCGCGCCGGCGGAGCGGGATACCGCGGCGGTGGCGTCCGTCGAGCGCGAATCCACCACGACGATCTCGTCGACCAGCGGGACGCGGTCGGCGAGGTGGCGCCGGATTGTCGTGACGATGGCGCCCACGGTCGCTTCCTCGTCCCGGGCGGGGATGACCACGCTGACCCGCGTGGCGCCCTTCGCCCGGGCCAGCCTGCGGGCGGTCCACTGCGCGGCGTTGCTGGTCCGGTACGTCGTCCAGGCCTCGACGATCGGTGAAACGGTCGCGTGCGAGTACCGCATCGGCACACCCCCCAGGTCGCGATCAGGCGATCAGGTACGAGCGCCGTACTTTCCCCGCTCGATCGCCATCAATCTGGACGGCGGGTAACGACCGGGTGCGCGGGCCCGCCCGGAACTCGGAGAGGTTTCGGATCGGCGGAGGCGGAGAAGTGGACATGCCGGAGGAGTCGGGGCGAGTGCGGGGGAGGGCCGGATGGCGGCGACTCGAGTCGGGATGGTGGGTGCGGGCGGGGTGGCGCGGCGGCACGCGCGGGTGCTCTCCGGGCTGCCTGACGTGCAGCTCGTGGGCGTGACCGACGTCGTGGCCGCCGCCGCGGAAAGCCTCGGAGCGGCGTACGGCGCGCCGGTGTTCCCGGGCGTGGGGGAGCTCCTGGAGGCGGGACTCGACGCGGCGTACGTGTGTGTCCCGCCGTTCGCGCACGGGCCCGCCGAACGCGCGATCGTGGCCGCCGGTGTCCCGTTATTCGTGGAAAAGCCCATAGCCCTCGATCGGGACACTGCAGATGAAATTGCCGCATTGATTGCGCAGCGTAGCCTAATCACCGCGGTCGGCCACCATTGGCGCTACATGGCCATCGTCGAGCACGCCCGAGCCCTGCTCCGGGATCGACCGATACGGCTCGTGACCGGCGCCTGGCTCGACAAGGTGCCGCCGGTCGCGTGGTGGCCGCAGGCAGCCCGCTCCGGGGGCCCGGTCGTCGAGCAGGCAGCGCACGTGCTCGATCTGGCCCGCCACCTCGCCGGCGAGGTGGCCGAGGTGTTCGCGATGGGCAGCGGCACTCCGCCGGACGTGCCGGGCGCCGACGTCGACGGCGCGACCGCGGCGACGTTGCGTTTCGCGTCCGGCGCGGTCGGGACGCTGGCCGCCACCTGCGTGCTGGGCTGGAAGGAACGCGCCGGGCTCGAGGTGTACGCCGACGGGCTGGCCCTGTCGCTGACCGAGACCGGGCTCGCCGTGCGCGACGCGGAGGATGCGTACACCGTCGACAGCGACCCCGACACCGCCCGGGTCGCGGTCGATCGGGCGTTCATCGACGCGGTGCGCGGGGCCGGCGACGATCTACGCGTCCCGTACGCGGAGGCGCTCGGCACGCACGCCCTGGCCCTGGCGGTCGCGGAATCCGCCGCCACCGGCCGGCCGGTGCGCCCCCGGACCCCGGAGGCCACCCGTGCGTGACCGCGCCGTCGTCGTGACCGCCCCCGGCCGGATCGAGATCGTCGAAACGGACGCGGCGCCGGTCCCGGCCGGCGGCTTCCGCGCCCGGACGCTGTTCAGCGGCGTCTCCGCCGGCACGGAGCTCAGCTTCGTCAAGGGCACCCATCCCGCCCTGCACGCCGGCTTCGACCCGGTGCTCGGCCTGTTCGGCGGCCTGCCAACCGAGTCGTATCCGGTGACCCGGCTCGGCTACATGGAGGTCGCCCGCATCGAACACAGCCGGACGCCGGCGGTCGCGGAGGGCGCGGTCGTGGCCATGACGTACGGGCATCGCACCGGCTATCTCGGCGACCCGCTGCGTGACCGGGTCGTACCACTGCCCGGCGATCTGGATCCGCTGCTCGGCATCTACGTCGCGCACATGGGGCCGATCTGCGCCAACGGGCTGCTGCACGCCGCCGCGGACCTGCATGGCGGCGGTGTGCGAGCGCTGTCGGACGGCGTCCGCGGCCGGCGGGTCGCGGTCACCGGCGCGGGCGTCGTCGGGCTTCTCACCGCGCTCTTCGCCCGCGAGCACGGCGCCGCGAGCGTGGTGGTGCTCGACCCGACGCCGCGGCGGCGCACGGTCGCCGCGGCGCTCGGGCTCGACGTTCTCGATCCGGACGCGGACGATCCGGCGGTGATCCTGAAGACGGCCTGGCGGCATGGCGCCGAGGACCGCGGCGCCGACGTGGTCTTCCAGTGCCGCGGGCAGGCGTCCGCGCTGCGGCTGGCGCTGCGGCTGCTGCGACCTCAGGGCACGGTCGTGGACCTGGCGTTCTACCAGGGCGGGGCGGACCAGGTCCGGCTCGGCGAGGAGTTCCATCACAACGGACTCGGCCTGCGCTGCGCGCAGATCGGCCGGGTGCCGCGCGGGCTCGCGCCGACCTGGGACCGTGAGCGGCTCTCGGCGGCGACCGTCGACCTGCTCCGGACGTACGGTGACGCGATCCGCAAGCACCTCGTCTCGGCCGTGGTGCCGTTCGACGAGGCGCCCCGGCTGCTGGCGGACCTGGCCGAGCGCCGCCGCCAGGAACTGCAGGCGGTACTGGCCTGCTGAGCCAACTGGCCTCGCTTCGCTCGGCGGCTCGCGCTGAGCTGGCTGGCCTCGCTGTCGCTCGGCGGCTCGCGCCTGGTAACCGGCGAGATGCCGCAGTCGCTGCGGTCGCTGCGCTCCCTCCGCTTGGTGCGGCATCTCCCCGGCGGCGCTCGCGGGCTCCCTCCGCTTGGTGCGGCATCTCACCGGCGGCGCTCACTGAGCTAACTGGCCTCGCTTCGCTCGGCGGCTCGCGCCTGGTAACCGGTGAGATGCCGCAGTCGCTGCGGTCGCTGAGCTGGCTGGCCGAGAGATCGCTGGCCCGCCTGAGAGATCGCTGAGCGCGGCGGCAACCGGATGCGCACCGCGGATACGCTCGCCCCATGGACGTCAGACGGGTGGGCCTTCCCGCCCTTCTGCCGTACCTGCGCGGGCATCGCGGGACGCTGGCGGTCGTCGCGTT
>DASYTU010000162.1:0-33355 GCA_036001925.1 Actinoplanes sp. | reverse complement strand
CGCAGCAGCGCCCGGCCACGGCGGGTGCGCAGCTCCACCATGTCGCCGTCCGCGATGCCGTGCCGGCGGGCGAGGTCCGGATGCAGCTCGGCGCGGGGCTCCGGCAGCGCCACCGCGAGCGACCTGACCCGGCGGGTCTGGGTACCGCTCTGGTACTGCTGCATGTTGCGGCCGGTTGTCAGCACGTACGGGAACTGCCGGTCCGGCAGCTCGGCGGGGTCGCGATGCTCGACCGGCAGGAACCGGGCCCGACCGTCCGCGGTCGGGAACCCATCCGCGAACAACCGCGGCGTGCCGGGGTGGTCCTCGGCCGGACACGGCCAGAAGACGCCCTCCTCGGCCTCGATCCGCTCGTACGTGATGCCCGAGTAGTCGGCCACCCCGCCAGCGCTGGCCCGGCGCAGCTCGTCGAAGACTGTCCGCGGGTCGGCGCTGAAGTGCCGCCCGCGGCCCAGCCGGTTGGCGAGTTCAGCCAGCACCTCAAGGTCGGTGCGGACATCCCGCGGTGGCGTCAAGGCGCGGCGGCGGCGGATGACCCGGCCCTCGAGGTTGGTCATCGTGCCCTCTTCCTCGGCCCATTGCGCGGTCGGCAGCACCACGTCGGCGAGCGCGGCGGTCTCGGAGAGGAAGATGTCGGAGACGACGAGCAGGTCCAGCGCCCGCAGCCGGTCGACGACCCGGTTGCTGTGCGGCGCGGAGACTGCGATGTTGCTGGCCAGCACGAGCAGCACGCGGACGCCGCCGTCGGTGCCGAGTCGGTCGAGCATCTCGTACGCCGACCGGCCGGGCAGCGGCAGCTCGGTGGGGTCGATGTCCCATACCGCGGCGACGTGGGCGCGCGCGGCCGGGTCGTCGAGACGGCGGTACCCGGGCAGCTGGTCGGCCTTCTGCCCGTGCTCCCGGCCGCCCTGACCGTTGCCCTGCCCGGTGATCGTGCCGTAGCCCGAGTACGGCCGCCCGATCAGGCCGAGTGCCAGCGCCAGGTTCAGGTACGCCTGTGCCGTGTTGGTGCCGTTGCTGTGCTGCTCCGCGCCGCGGGCCGTCAGGATCATGGCCGGACCGCCGCCCGCGAGCAGGCGGACCGTCTCGCGCAGGTCCGCCTCCGGCACGCCGGTGATCCGCTCGACGCGCCCTGGCCAGTAGGCGTTGCAGGCAGCGCGGACGGTCGCGAAGCCGGTGGTGCGGTCGCGAATGTAGTCCTCGTCGATGAGCCCTTCGCGGATCGCGATGTGCAGCATGCCGTTGGCGAGCGCGAGGTCCGTGCCCGGCAAAGGCTGGAGATGCCGGTACGCGCCCTTCGCGGTCGCGGTACGCCGCGGGTCGACGACGATATGGCGGGCGCCGGCCGCTCGGCCCGCGTCCAGGTACTGCATGGACGGCGGCATCGCGTCGGCCGGGTTCGCGCCCACCAGCAGGATGGTCCGCGCCCCGGCCAGATCGGCGAGCGGGAACGGCAGACCCCGGTCGACACCGAGCGCGCGGTTGGCCGCAGTGGCCGCCGACGACATACAGAACCGTCCATTGTAGTCGATAGATGCCGAGCGCAACGCGACGCGAACGAACTTGCCCAGCGTGTACGCCTTCTCGTTGGTCAGCCCGCCGCCGCCGAACGCGCCGACGCTGTCCCGGCCGTACCGGCGCTGGCTGTCCACGACGGCCGTGACGATGCGGTCGAGCGCCTCGTCCCAGGTCGCCTGGCGCAACGGGCTTCCGCGGTCGCCCGGATCCTCGCGGACCAGCGGGGTGAGCAGACGGTCCGGGTGGTCGAGGAGCTCTGCCGCGGTCCATCCTTTGGCGCACAGGCCGCCCCGGTTCACTACGAAGTCAGTCGGCTCGAGCTGCATCGACGACGTGGCCGGCCGCAACGCGATCCCGCACTGCAGCGCGCAGTAGGGGCAGTGTGTCTCCGTGACCGGCATGTCCCGACAGTGACTGGAGAACGTTTCCCCCGCGCGCCGCCGCGATTGCGCCGGCGTATGGAACTTCCTACAACCGTCGATCGACCGTTGTGAGAACCGCGGAGTCGTAGCGGCGGATCACGAGGTCGGCGACCGCCGGATCCCGGCACAGCGGCGGGGTCACCGTGGTGGCGCCGGACCCGGCGAGCGACCGGTAGAACACGCCCTCGGCCAGCAGGTAGGCGGCGACGGTCACGCGTTCGGCGCCGGCACGCCTGAGGCCCGCGACGACATCCGGCACCCGCCGCTCGCTCCCGGAGGCGTACCCGACATGCGCGTCCATGTGGGCGGCCACCGTGGCCACGTCGGTGCGCCATCGTGGGTCCGATGAGCCGGCGGCCGCCAGCACCACCGCGTCGGCCCCGTCGAGGTGCCGGCGCATACTCGCCACGAGCGCCGGGTCCGGTCCCAGCGGAGGGGCCACGACCGCGGCCCGGCCGGCGACCGCGCGGGCGATGTCGACGCGCACGTGGTAGCCGGCGGACAGCAGCAGCGGCACCACGACAGCGCCGTCCGGCGCGGCATCCGCGACGCGCGGCTGCTGCACGTCGGCGTAGGCGAGCCGGACGTCCACATCGGGGCGCCGCCGCGCGACCGCGTCGATCAGCCGCCGGATCTGCGCCTGCCCGGCTGGGGATCGGGTGCCGTGCGCGACGGCCAGAAGAGTTCTCACGCCGTGCCCCCGGGTGGCATGCGCTGGTGGCCCTCGCTGCGCTGACTCACGCCGCGAGCTCGTCCACGCGGAGGCGGTACCCGCGCTTGACGACGGTCTCGATGTGCCTGCCGGAGCCCAGAGCAGTCCGGAGGCGGGCGATCGCCATGTCGACCGCATGGCCGTCGGTGCCCCGGGGCAGCGCCGCCGCCAGCCGTTCCTTGGAGACCACCGCGCCCGGGTGTACGGCCAGTACCGCCAGGATCGCCATGGACGCCGGCGCGAGCGTGCGCAGGCGGCCGTCGACGAGGACGGCATGGCCGCGCACCTCTAGCCGCGAACCCGCGACCGCCAGCCGGACCGCCCGCTTGGGCAGCTCGTCGGTGACCGTCTTGATGAGCGCGCCGAGCCGGAACCGCTGCGGCATCACCACCGGCACCCCCTGGTCGGTCAGCGGGCCCGCGGTGACCGGCCCGACGCAGGCCGCCAGCACGCCGTCGCGGAACCGTTCCAACACGTCGCGCTCCGCGTCGCCGGCGATCAGCAGGAACGCCCTGACCGCGAGCGCGCTGGTGAACGTCACGGCGTCGACCTGGCCATTGACCAGCTGATCCACCACCCGCCGCACCGGCGCGATGTCGGCGGGCAGCCGCCACCGGTAGACCGGGACGTCGACGACGGTCGCGCCAGCCGCCCGCAGTGCCGCCGTGAACTCCGCCTGCGGCTCGCCGTGCTCCTGCACGGCGATCCGCCGGCCCGCCACGCCCTGCGCCAGCAGCCGGCTGAGGACCTCGTCGCACGACTCCGTGCGAGCGGCCCACTCCTCGGTCAACCCGGCGGCCCGGATGGCGCCGCACGGTTTCGGACCGCGAGCCACCAGGCTGGCCGCCCGCAGCGCCGAGCGCAGCGCGTCACCCAGCCCCCATCCCTCGGCCGCCTCCAGCCAGCCGCGGAAGCCGAACCCGGTGGTGGCGATGACGAGGTCGGGCGCCAGGCCGATGCAGGCCGCCGTCGCGGCGTGCAGGGCCTCGTCGTCGGCCAGCGGCACGATGTTGATCGCCGATCCGGTCACCACGCGGGCGCCCCGGCGTTCCAGCAGGGCCGTCATCTCGTCCCGGCGGCGCTCCGCGGTGACCGCCACCGTGAAACCGGCGAGTTCGCGTATCTCGTCAGCCCTCACCGTCACCATGCTGTCCAACGACGGTTTCGCCGGCGCGGCCGGGACGTTTCCCGACTGCTACGAGCGGTCACTCCTACGTGGCGCGACGACCGCGCTGAAGACCGCGGCCACGGCCAGCAGGACGGCCACCGCGACCAGGGCCCGCAGAACGGTCACGTGGGTACCGAGGAAGCCGATGGTCGGCGGCCCGGCGAGGAAGGCGCAATACCCGATGGAGGAGATCACGCTGACCCGGCCGGCCGCGGACTCGGGGTCCTCCGCGGCAGCGCTCATCCCGACCGGAAACCCGAGGGAGATGCCCACCCCCCAGAGCAACGTACCGACGAAGGCCAGCGGCGCGGTCGGCGCGAAGACGAACAGCGCCGTACCGGCGCACGCGGTGACCGCCAGGGCCCGGACGACCGGGACCCGTCCGTAGCGGTCCAGGAACCCGGGGCCGAACCAGCGACCGAGCGTCATCGCCGCGAGGAAGGCCGCGAACGCGAGCGTCGCGAGGGAGGCGGCCGCGTGGTGACCGTCGATGGTGGCGACGCCGATCCAGTCGGTGCCGGCACCCTCCGCGAACGTGAAGGCCAACACGAAGAACCCGATCAGCAGCGTCCGCCGTTCCGCCCAGGCGGCGAGGGCTCGGCGCGGGTGTGTCGCGCGCGCGGCCCGGTCCCGGTCGGCGACAAAACGGCGGGCCGCGATCGAGACCACGACCGGGACGACGACGGCGACCGCTGCCAGGTGAGCGGCGACCGGCACGTGCAGGGCGACCATGGCCGTGCCGATCAGCGCACCCGCCACGCTCCCCACGCTGAAGCCCGCGTGGAAGCGGGACATGATCGACCGCCGCAGGTGCCGTTCCAGCGCCGTGCCCTGGAGGTTCATGGCGACGTCCCAGGCGCCGGTCGCGAAGCCCAGAACGACCAGCCCCACGACCACCGGCGCCACACCGGCAAGCGATCCCACGGCCACCGTAGCCAGGCCCGCGCCGAACAGCAGCCCGGAGGCGGCGACCGTGCGGCGGGAACCGAACCGCGCGACGACTGGCCCCGACAGCGGCAGCGCCGCGACGCATCCCGCCGACACCGACAGGAGCACCAGACCCAGCGTCGACGGATCCAGCCGGAGCTGATCCCGGAGCTGCGGAATACGCGACGCCCAACTCGCGAACGCCAGCCCGGAGACCACGAACGCGGCGTAGGTCGCCGTGGTGGCCGCCCGGATCGAGCGCCACAGCGGCTCGGCGGCGTCCCCCACGGCCTGCAGCTGGGCCACGGTGCGGCCCAGCTGCTGCTCGACGACGCGACCGTCGTCCGCCATCAGCCCTTCACGGCGCCGGAGGTCATGCCGGCGACGATCTGTCGGTTGAAGAAGACGTACAGGATCAATGGGGGAATGGTGATGAGCAGAATGTCCATGAACAGCAGGTTGTACTGGGTCGAGAACTGGCTGTAGAAGTTGTAGATGGTCAGCTGAACGGTGGCGTTCTGCTCGCCGGGCAGGAAGTACAGCGGATTGACGAAGTCGTTGAAGACCGCCACCGACTGGGTCAGGATGACGGTGACTATGACCGAGCGCAGCAGCGGGAAGATGACCCGGAAGAACAGCCGGGTCGAGCCCGCTCCGTCAATGATCGCCGCCTCGTCGAGTTCCTTCGGGATCGACGAGATGAAGGCCCGGAACAAGAGGATGCAGAACGACAGCCCGAATGCGACCTCGATCAGGATGAGACCCGGCATGGTGCGGAACAGGCCGAGTTTTTGCAGCACCCAGATGGTGGGGACGACGGCTGGCGGCATGATCAGTCCGGCCAGGACCAGGAAGTTGATCAGCCCGTTCCACCGGCTTTGGCGGCGTTGCAGCACGTAGGCCACCATCGCGGAGAGCACCACCAGGATGGCCACGCTGCAGACGGTGAGGATCGTGCTGTTGATGTAGGCGATGATCAGCAGGTAGTCGCGTGCCTTGACGACGTCGACGAAGTTCTGCACGAACTGGAACTGCTTGGGCCAGGTGAAGCTGAGATCGGCGGAGTCCTGCCGGGTCTTCAGCGCGGTGAGCAGCGTAAACAGGAACGGGATGACGAACACCACGAACGAGACCACGAGGGCGATCGCGCTGAGCCAATAGTTCGGGCGCGGCTTGCGGGTGGTGACCGGCGGCTCGGTGGTGGCCGCCGGCGCAGCGGGCGCGGTGGTGGCGGTCACAGGTCGACCTCCTTGCGGTTGAGCACCCGCCACAGCGGGAAGACGATCGCGGTGACCAGCAGGAACAGGATGACGTTGCCCGCGGTGGACAGGCCGTAGAAGCCGGCCTGGTACTGCTTGTAGATGACCGAGGCGATGACGTCGGAGGTGAATCCGGGGCCGCCGCGGGTCATCGCCCAGATCAGGTCGAACGAGCGGAGCCCGCCGATCAGCGACAGGATGATCACGGTGACGGTGGCCGGGCGGGCCAGCGGCAGGATGATCCGGCGGAAATTGTCCCAGGCGCCGGCCCCGTCGACCTTGGCGGCCTCGAAGTACTCGTGTGGGATGGACACGATCCCGGCGATGTAGATCAGCGTGGCCAGGCCGACGCCCTTCCAGATGTCGACCAGCGCCACCGACAGCAACGCCAACTTGGGGTCGGTGAGCCAGCCCGGTCCCTGGATGCCGATCACCGACAGCCAGTCGTTGATCAGGCCGGTCTCCGGGTTCATCAGCACGGTGAAGGTGAGCCCGACGCCGATGGTGCTGACCAGGACCGGGAAGAACACCACCGAGCGCAGCCAGCCGCGGGCGACGATCTGCGAGGTGAGTAGGACCGCGAGCAACATGCCGAGAACGACCTTGGCGCCGGAGGTGATCACCGCGTAGACCAGGGTGTGCCATAGGCCGGACACCAGCGCCGGTTCCTGGAAGAACGTCACGTAGTTGCCGAAGCCGATGAACTTGGACTCGAAGATGGTCCACCGGGTGAGGCTGAAGTAGAACGCCAGCAGCGTGGGAACGAGGAACAGCACCCCGTATATGACCGCCGCGGGCGCGTAGAACCAGTACGGGTACGGGCTGTGCTTGCGGCCGCCCCGGGGAGCCGACGCAGTCGTCGCGTCGAGTCTGGTGCGGTGGTTGATGGTTGTCGTCGCCATGGGTACCTCCCTGCTCGGGCCCCCGGCGCCGCGCAGCGGCGGCACCGGGGACGCCGGTGGCGGATTTACCAGCCGGGCAACCCGAGCTGCTGGGCCTGCTTCTTGACGTCCTGGTCGTACAGCGCGGCGCCGGATTTGGCGGTGCGGATGCCGGAGCCCACCTCGACGGTGATCTGCTCCAGCGCCGGACCCTTGATCGGGGACAGGAACTCCAGCGCCAGGCTGGAGCCGCCGGGCTTGTCGATGTACGTCTGGGTGTCCTTGGCCACCTGCGACACGTCAGCGGGCAACTGGCAGGTCTTGACCGCATAGGGGCCGGTCGGGGTGCCCGTCTTGGCCCACGACGCGCAGCCCTCCGGGCTGGCGACGAAGGCGACGAACTTCTTGGCCGCGTCCAGCTTGGCGCCCTCCACCGTCTTGGGGATGTAAAGGCCGGACGGCGACCACACCGTCAGCCCGTTGGTGGCGGCGTCGTCGCCCGGAATGGGGAACAGGCCGATGTCCTTGACCTTGTCCGGGTAGGTGGCGACGACGTTGGACACGACGCTGGACAACATCGGGTATTGCGCGCCCTGCCCGTTGGCGAGCTTCTTCAATCCGTCTTGCAGCTTGGTAGAGGCGAAGTCCTTGTTGAGGTAGCCGGCGTCGTGCACCACCTGCTGGCGCTGGAAGCCCTTGATCGCGGCCGGGTCGGTGGCGTACTTGGCCTGCCCCTTGGTGTACCTGTCGGCGAAGTCGGGCTCGGCAGCCGAGACGTTGTGGAAGTCGCCCAGCACGAACAGCTGCGAGGTCCAGGTGTCCTGGAACGTCTGGATGACCGGGTCGATCCCGGCCGCCTTGATCTTGGCGCTGTTCGCCATGAACTCCGCCCATGTCTTGGGCACCTGCAGGTTGAGCTTGGCGTAGACGGCCCGGTTGTACAGCACGGCGCCCGTGGTGAACGTGCCCCACGGCCCGCCGTAAACCTTGCCGCCGGCGGTCACGGTCGACTTGAAGTTGTCGCTGAGCTGCCCGGCCCACGGCTGGTCATCCAGCGGCGTCAGGTTCTTCTCCGGCGCGATGGCCTGGAACAGCGATCCCGAGTTGTACTCGAACACCTCCGACATGTCGCCGGTGGACAGCCGGGTTTTGACCAGGTTGTCGCCCTCGGTGCCACCCGGACGACTCTCGACCTTGACCGTGATGTTCGGGTTCTTGGCGTTGAAGTCCTTGACGACATTCTCCGCCGCCTTGATGTTGCTCTCGTCGTTGTTGGTCAGGAACGTCAGGGTGACCTTGCCACCCTCGCTTTCACTGGAGCCCAGGCTGCCGGCGCTGCATGCGCCGAGCGCGAGGGACGTGACGGCGGCGACCGCAAGGACGCCGGTTCTGCGCAATCTCATGGGGGGAACCTCCGGGGTATTCAGGAACGGTCGTCGGACAGGAAGGACAGCCCGGCACGGAACGCGTCCGCTCCGGGTACGAACCCGCGGGCGGTGACCGCCTCGACGAGCTCGCTGGTGGGGAAGTCGAGGAAGCGCTCCAGCCGCCCGGCCAGCGTCACCTCGTCGGCGGCGACGCCGGCCTCGATCGCGGCCGCGACGACCCGGCTCCAGGTCGGCTCGTGGTCCATGAGCTGCCGGATCGTGGGCGCGGCCGGCAGCGCCGGCTCGGCGGGGCACGGGTCCGCCACCGTCCACTCGTGCCGGCCGTGCCCCACCTCCACCGGCGCGGCCTCGCCCGGCACGTGCACCGTGGCGGTCACCCCGACCGGCACGGTCACCCGCAGCGTGAGGCGACCGTCGGCGCGCTCCCAGGACACGGCGGCCTCGCCGTAGGGGGTGTCGTGCCGCGCCGCGGCGGAGGTGAGGCGGTGGTCCGGCACGGGCCGGACGAGCAGCCGGCGGTAGCCCGGGGCGGCGGGCGCCAGGCCGGCGACCCGGCGGTGCAGCCAGTCGGCCACCGCGCCGAGCGCGTAGTGGTTGAACGACGTCATCTGGCCGGGGTTGATGCTGCCGTCCGGCAGCATGCTGTCCCATCGCTCCCACACCGTGGTGGCGCCCATCGTCACCGCATACAGCCAGGACGGGCAGCCGGTCTGTAGCAGCAGCCGGTACGCGAGCTCGGGATGGCCGGCGTCGGTGAGCGCGTCGGTCATCAGCGGGGTGCCGACGAACCCGGTGCTGATCCGGAACCCGGCCGCACGGACCAGATCGGCGAGCCGGTCCGCGGCGTGGCGGCGCTGCGCCGGCTCGGGCAGAAGGGCCCACTGCAACGCCAGCGCGTACGCTGTGGCGGCGTCACTGAGCACCCGGCCGCCGGCCGTGGCGTATTCGGCGGCGAACGCGTCCCGTACCCGGGCGGCCAGGTCCGCGTACTGGGCGGCACTGTCGGTGTCGCCGGTCAGCTCCGCGGCGCGGGCGGTGAGCTCCGCCGAGCGCGCGAAGTGAGCGGTCGCGACGACGTCCGGATCGGCTTTGGCAGCGCCCGGCTGGTCCGGTGGCGCGGTCGGATCCAGCCAGTCGCCGAACTGGAACCCGCCCGACCAGAGCAGGTCGTCCCCGGCCAGGTCGGCCATCCTGTCCACCCACGCGCGCATGCTGGGCAGCTGGCGCGCCAGCACGCCGAGGTCCCCGGCGCGTTCGTACAACACCGACGGCACGACCGTGGCCGCGTCACCCCAGGCGGCGGCCGCCGGGCCCGGTCGCCGGATCACGTCCGGGATCACGTACGGCACCGAGCCATCCTTCTGCTGCTCCGCGCCGAGGTCGGCGAGCCAGCTGGCGAGGAAGCCGGCGCTGTCGAACAGGAAGCTCGCGGTGGGCGAGAAGACCTGGATGTCGCCGGTCCAGCCGAGCCGCTCGTCACGCTGCGGGCAGTCCGTCGGTACGTCGACGAAGTTGCCGCGCATGCCCCAGACCACGTTCTCGTGGAAGCGGTTGAGCAGCGGGTGCGAGGACTCGAACCAGCCGGTGCGGCGCAGATCCGAACCGACGACGACCGCCTCGGCGGTGAAGTCGGCCGCGCCGGATACCTCCGCGTAGCGGAAGCCGTGGAACGTCAGCGTGGACTCGAGCGTGGTCTCGTCCGGGCCCGCAAGCACGTACGAGTCGGTGGCCTTGGCGGTACGCAGCGGGCGCACGCCCAGCTCGCCGTGCTCGAGCACCTCGGCGTGCCGGACCACCACCTCGTCGCCCTCGCGGCCCCCGCGGACCGTCAGCCGGACCCGGCCGACGACGTTCTGCCCGAAGTCGACGAGCGTCTTGCCGGACGGCGACGTGGTCACGGCGACCGCCGGCAGCACGTCGGTGACCCGGATCGGCGGCCCGTCCGGCGCCACGAGCCGGCCCAGGTCCGCCTCCACGACGTCGACGGGGCTCTTCGCGCTCTCGACGCGGCGCAGGTCGGTGCGCTGTCCGTCGTACAGGTCGTCGGCGACGACGCCGCTCTCCCGCGCGGTCCACGACTCGTCCGTGACCAGGCGGTGGACGGTGCCGTCGGCCGTGGTCACCTCCAGCTGGGCCAGCAGCGCGAGCCGGTCGCCGTACAGCGCGCGCTGGCCGCGGAAGCCCAGCCGGCCGCGGAACCAGCCGTTGCCGAGGAGCACGTCGAGGCGGTTCTCCCCGGGCGTCACGAGGTCGGTGACGTCGTAGGCCTGGTAGCGCTGGCGGTGCTGGTATGCCGTCCAGCCCGGGGCCAACTCCTGGTCGCCGACCCGGCGACCGTTGAGCTCGGCCGTGTAGACGCCGTGCGCGGTGGCGTAGAGGCGGGCGCGCACGATGCGGTCCGGGAGCACCACGCGGCCGGACAGGACCGGCGCGGGCTCCTCCAGGCCGCCGACCTCCCGCGGGCTGACGAAGCTGGCCGCCCAGTCGCCGGCATCGAGCAGGCCGGCCTCCACGGTGGCGGGCTCGCTCCATGGGCTCCACTCGTCGCCGCCCCGGACCCGGACCCGGACGGCGGCACGTTCGCGGCTCGCCAGCGGTGCCGCCGGCCACGGCACCAGGACCTGCTCGCCGGACTCGACCGTGATCACCTCGGGTTCGTCCCGGGTGATCTCCAGCTGGTACGCGGACTGCGCGAAGTCCGGGTCGGCGTGCGGTACGGACCAGGACAGGCGCGGGGTGGACGTGCCGACACCGAGGGTCGGTCCGTGCTCGAAGCGGACGCGAGCTGGGGAGGCAGAATGCATGACACTCCT
Source organism: Actinoplanes sp. (assembly GCA_036001925.1). Lineage (GTDB taxonomy): Bacteria > Actinomycetota > Actinomycetes > Mycobacteriales > Micromonosporaceae > Actinoplanes. Next base: position 22,267 of record DASYTU010000162.1, on the reverse strand, counting down.
GAAACGATTCAAGAACTGGTGCGAAACGAGTACCGCTGGTTTTGGATTGGTTACCCGATACTGCGCCCGCCACACCCGCCGGCATAGCCCGCACTGCACCCGTGGTAGCACATTCTTCACCTGGCGGCCCGTTCGCCGTATCGTCGGCACATGGTGGATCCGCCGGTCGAGAGCTCGGGCGACCTCCTGCACTTCACCGACGGATCGGTGGCCTACGCGGGCCACTACCTGCACGAGGGTGTCCATCCCCTGCACACGCACAGCTTCGTCGAGGTCGCCGTGACGATCGCGGGTGCAGGGACGCACGTCAGCCTCGCCGGGCGCCAGGTGCTGTCGGTCGGCGACGTCGTCCTGCTGCGTCCGGGCGTGTGGCACGGGTACGAGGACTGCCGCCGACTCGACCTGTACAACTGCTGCTTCTCCACCGAGCTATTGCGTCGCGAGCTGGCCTGGACCCGCGAGGACCCGCTGCTGGGTTACCTGCTCTGGACCGGTCCATACTCGGCGCAGCGGCGCGGCATCCTCACCACTCACCTCGACGCCGGCACGCTCGACGAGTGCGTCGGCCACCTCGACGCGCTAGATCGGCTGCGATTCCGGCCGGTGAGCTTGCACCGCGGCGACATCATCGGCCGCCTCGCACTCTTTCTGGGCTGTGTCGCCCGGGTCGCGGCGCGCGACGGCGGCGGCGACACGGAGGGTGGGGGCCATACCCACCCCGCCGTCGTCGACGCGATGCGGATGATGGAGGAGCGCCCCGAGCACCAATGGACGCTCACCGAGATCGCCGAGTGCCTCCACGTCGCGCCCGGCTATCTGGTCCGGCTGTTCAAGTCCGCCACCGGCCTGCCGCCGATGGCGTACCTGGCCCGACACCGCGTGGAGGTGGCGGCCGCTCAGCTGCTGCACACCGATCAGCCGATCAGCCGGATCGGCGAGTCCGTCGGATGGCCGGACCAGAACTACTTCGCCCGCCGGTTCAAGGCGCACTACGGTCTGAGCGCGTCGACGTACCGCGCCCAGTTCACCCACAACTCCAAACGGCTGTCGGTCAGCGGGGTTGAACGCGGAGGCCGATGACGCCGCCGTCCACCGCCAGCAGCGTCCCCGTGGTGGACGACGACAGCGGGCTGGCCAGGTACGCGATCGCGTGTGCCACCTCCTCCGCGGTGACGAGGCGGCCCATCGGCTGGCGGGCGCGCAGCGCCGCGCCGGCGGCCTCCGGATCGTCGGCCGCGGCGAGCAGCCGGCCCACCCATGGCGTGTCGGCCGTGCCGGGAGCGACCGCGTTCACCCGGATGCCTTCGCGGACGTGGTCGGCCGCCATCGCGAGCGTCAGCGCCGCGACCGCACCCTTGCTGGCGGAGTAGAGCGCGCGCTGGGGCAACCCGGCCACCCCGACGATCGAGCACGTGTTGACGATCGCGGCACTGGGGGAGCGGCGCAGGTGCGGCAGCGCGGCCCGGGACACCCGGGCGATGCCCACCACATTCACGTCAAGGACCCGGTGCCACTCCGCGTCGTCGTTCGCGGTCACGTCCCCGACCGCGCCGATGTCGGCGTTGTTGACCAGTACGTCCAGGCGCCCGTACCGATCGATCAGGGACGCGATCGCCGCGTTCACGGACGCGGCGTCGCGCACGTCGCAGCCGGTCGCGAGGTCCAGGCTGGCGACCGCCGCGCCGCGGCTCTCCAGGAGCGTGACCGTCGCCTTGCCGATGCCGCTCGCCCCGCCGGTGACCGCCGCGACCAGGCCGTCGAAGTCGCGCAGTGGTACCGATCCGCCCTCGCTCATCGCGGGGCCACGATCTGCTGGCGCTGGACACCGAGGCCCTCGATGCCAAGCTCGAGGACGTCGCCGGGCCGCAGCCAGCGGGGCGGGTCGAAGCCCATCCCGACGCCGGGTGGCGTCCCGGTGTCAATCAGGTCGCCGGGCTCCAGCACCATGAACTGGCTGAGGTAGTGCACGATCACGTACGGGTCGAAGACCATGGTGGCGGTGCTCCCGGTCTGCCGGCGCTCGCCGTTGACGTCGAGCCACATGTCCAGCGCCATGACGTCCTTGATCTCGTCCGGGGTGGCCAGCCACGGGCCGGTCGGGTTGAACGTCTCGGCCGACTTGCCCTTGGTCCACTGACCGCCGCGCTCGATCTGGAATGCCCGCTCGCTGACGTCGTTGCACAGCACCCAGCCGGCGATCACGGCGCGGGCGTCCTCGGGGCTGTCGAGGTAGCTCGCGCGCTGGCCGATGACGATGCCGAGTTCCACCTCGTAGTCGAGCTTGGTGGAGCCGCGCGGCTGGCGTACCGGATCGTTGGGTCCGACCAGGGTGTTGGGCGACTTGGTGAACAGGATCGGTTCCTCCGGTACGGCCTGGCCGGTCTCGGCGGCGTGATCGCGGTAGTTGAGCCCGATGCAGAGGATCTGGTGCGGCCGGGCGATCGGCGCGCCGATCCGCTGGCCGGCGAACGGCGCGGTCTCGCCCGCGGCGATCCGCTCGGCCACCGCGTCGCGAAGCCGGTCGTGGCCGCCGGCGAAGTAGGCGGTGTCGAAGTCGGTCACGAGGTCCGATACGTCCACATAGGACGTGTCATCGATCCGGACGACCGGCTTCTCGGCGCCCGTAGGCCCGATGCGCATCAGCTGCATGCGTTCTCCTTAGTCGAATCCTGCCCCCGGCGCCGCCGCACCGCGCGATCATGCCGGCACCAGCTCGCGGATCGTCGCCACATCGCCGACGAGGCTGCTCAACGGCGTGCGATAGGCGGGCGCGGACACGCTGACCGCGCCGGTCGGCACGGTCGGCGACGTGAGGAACGCCGGCACGGCCAGGCAGGTCACGCCCGGCTCGTTCTCCTGGTCGTCGGTGGCCCAGCCCCGCGCGCGGATGGTCCGCAGCTCGCGGGCCAGCCCCTCGGCGGTCGTGATGGTGTTGCCGGTACGGCGCTCGAGCACGCGGCCGGAGACCCACGCCGTCACCGCGGCGTCGTCGGGCAGCGCGTAGGAGAGGAGCAGCTTGCCGACCGCGGTGCTGTGCGCCGGGTTGCGGCCGCCGACGGTGGAGGTCAGCCGTACGGCCCCGGTCGGTGGATCGATCTTGGCGCGGTAGACGACCGTGTCGCCGTCCAGTACGGCGTAATGGGCGGTCTCGCCGAAGAGCTGGGCCAGGGTACGCAACACAGGGCGGATGCGTTCGTGGTCCGGGCGCGCCTCGTGATGGGCGAACGCCAGCCGGAGGAACTCGTCGCCGAGCACGTAGCGCCCGCGCCCGTCCTGGGTGGCGAAGCCGGCCCGGCGCAGCGCCGCCAGCGCGCGGTGCACCGTGGCCTTGTTGCTGACCACGATCCGGGCCATCTCGTCCAGGCCGATGCCGTCGGGATGCCGGGCGAGCTCGGCGAGGATCGCCAGAACGCGGTCGGCTCCGACGAGCCGATCCTGTTCCGTGGCGGTCGCCGCGGCGGTAGGGTCCATGATGTTTCGGATAGTAGACCGGCGTTCGAATAGTCGGAAGAAGGTCCCCGGAATGACTTCGCTGCGCAGCAACGCCTGGTACGCCGGCGACGACCGCAACGCCTACATCCACCGCGCCTGGATGCGCCGCGGCTTGCCGAACTCGGCGTTCCGGGGCCGCCCGCAGATCGCGATCGCCAATACCGCCTCCGACCTGACGCCGTGCAACAGCCACCTCAACGAGGTCGCCGAGCACGTCAAGCAGGGCGTCTGGGAGGCCGGCGGAGTGCCGCTCAACCTGCCCGTGGTGTCGCTCGGCGAAACCCTCCTGCGGCCCACCGCGATGCTGTGGCGCAACTTGGCCGCGATGGCGATCGAGGAGATGATCCGGGCCAACCCGGTTGACGGTGTGGTGCTGCTCGGTGGCTGCGACAAGACCATCCCGGCGCTGCTCATGGCCGCCGCCTCTGTCGACCTGCCGGCCGTGGTGGTGCCCGGCGGACCGATGCTCACCGGTACGTTCCGCGGCGTGCCGCTCGGCTGCGGCACCGATGTATGGCGGCTCTCCGAAGAGGTTCGCGCCGGCACGCTGTCGGAAGCGGCGTTCCTGGACTCGGAGTCGTCGATGATCCGCAGCCGCGGGCACTGCAACACCATGGGTACGGCGTCGACGATGGGACTGCTCGCCGAGGCGCTCGGCACCACGCTCCCGGGTACCGCCGGGATCCCGGCGCCGGACAGCCGGCTGCTGGCCCGTTCCCACGAGACCGGCCGGCTCATCGTCGAGATGGTCCGCGAGGACCGCCGGCCCAGCCAGGTCATCACGACCGGGTCGTTCCACAACGCGATCGTGGCACTGGCCGCGCTCGGTGGGTCCACCAACGCGGTCGTGCACCTGCTCGCCCTCGCCGGGCGGCTCGGCGTCCCGCTCACGCTGGACGACTTCGACCGGATCGGCGCCGAGGTGCCCCTGCTCGTCGACCTGCAGCCGGCCGGGCGACACCTGATGGAGGATCTGTTCCGGGCGGGCGGGCTGGCCGCCGTCCTGCGGGAGGTCGTCGACCTGCTGGACCACGACGCGATCACCGTGACCGGCGAGCCGTTCGTGAAGTCGCTCGCGGACGCGCAGATCTGGGACCGCGAGGTGATCCGGGTCCGCGACGAGCCTCTCCAGCCCGACGCCGGCATAGCCGTGCTGCGCGGGAATCTGGCCCCGAACGGGGCGATCATCAAGCCGGCCGCGGCCTCCCCGCATCTGCTGCGGCATCGCGGGCGCGCGGTGGTGTTCGACTCCATCGAGGACTTTCACGCCCGCATCGACGATCCGTCCCTCGACGTGGACGCGGACTCGGTGCTGGTACTGCGCGGCTGCGGCCCGAGGGGCTATCCCGGCATGCCCGAGGTGGCCAACCTGCCACTGCCCACCAAGCTGCTCGAGCAGGGCATCCGGGACATGGTCCGGGTCTGCGACGGCCGGATGAGCGGCACCGCGTACGGCACCGTCGTGCTGCACGTCGCGCCCGAGGCGGCGGCGGGCGGACCGCTGGACCGGATCCGTACCGGCGACTGGATCGTGCTCGACGTCGAGGCCCGGCGCATCGACGTCGAGGTGCCCCAGGAGGAACTCGACGCCCGCCCGCCGTCCGCGGCCCTGCTGGAGTCGATCGCCAAGCCGAAGCGGGGCTGGGCGAAGCTCTACGTCGACACTGTCCTGGGCGCCGACACGGGCGCCGACCTCGACTTCCTGGTCGGCGCCAGCGGCCATGAGGTCACCCGCGAATCACATTGACGGCTGTCAGGCACGGAGACGCTCGACACATCCCGCACGTTTGCTGGTCACCGGCTGGGAACAGCAAGATGATGTGTGACCGAATCCGGGTTTCGCGGCCATACGCTCTGGAGCCGCCAGCTCGCCGGACCGCTGCGCGCCTTCCTGCAGACCGAGTCGGGCAGCGCCGGCGTGCTGCTCGCGGCCATCGCGACGGCGCTGGTCTGGGCGAACATCGACGCCGGCTCCTACGACGCGGTGTGGCGGACCGAGTTCTCGATCCGGCTCGGCGAGTTCGGCATCACCCGAGACCTGCACACCTGGATCAACAGCGGCCTGATGACGTTGTTCTTCCTCGTCGTCGGTCTCGAGGCACGGCGCGAATTCGACCTCGGTGACCTGCGGGACCGGCGCCGGTTCGTGCTCCCGTGCGTGGCCGGCCTGGCCGGCATGGTGATCCCGGCGCTGATCTTCCTGGCCGTTAACCACGGCAGCCCAAACGCGCACGGCTGGGGCGTCGCCATGTCCACCGACACCGCGCTGGCGCTCGGCCTGCTGGCGCTGCTCGGCCGCGGCGTTCCGGACCAGGTCCGGATCTTCCTGTTGACCGTCTTCATCGTGGACGATCTGGCGGCGCTCATCGTGATCGCCGTCGTCTACAGCGACGACATCGCCGTGATGCCGCTGGCCGTCGCCATCCTGGCCTTCGCGGCGATGTTGGGCATCCGGGCGCTGAAGGTGCACCGGGGCTGGTTCTACGTGCCGTTCGCGCTGGTCATCTGGGCCGCGCTGCTGGCCAGCGGCGTCGACCCGGTGGTGGCCGGGCTCGCGATCGGCCTGACCGCGACCGCGTACACGCCGGCTCGTGGCGACCTCGAGCAGGCCAGCGGCCTGTTCAAGCTGTTCCGCGAGCAACCCACCGCCGAACTCGCCCGTAGCGCCAGTGTCGGCCTGGTCCGGACGTTGTCGCCGAACGACCGGCTGCAGCGCATCTACCACCCGTGGTCCAGCTACGTCATCGTGCCGCTGTTCGGCCTGGCGAACGCGGGCATCGTCATCGACGGCCCGTTCCTGTCCCGCGCGGCCACGTCGCCGGTGACCTGGGGGGTGCTGCTCGGGTACGTGGTCGGCAAGCCGGTCGCGATCGTCGGGGTGTCCTGGCTGCTGCCCACGGTGGCCAGGGGCAAGATCCGGCCTACGGTCGGCTGGGCCGGCGTGCTCGGCAGCGGCACCATCGCGGGCATCGGCTTCACCGTGGCACTGCTGATCGCCAACCTGGCCTTCCAGGGCGACCGGCTCGCCGAGGCGAAGATCGGCGTGTTCACCGCGGCGCTCGTCGCCTCCGGCCTGACCTGGGCCGTTTTCCGGATTACGGCGGCGCTGTCCCCGGCCCGCAAGGCCCGGGCGCTGCTCGGCGAGGTGGAAGAGCTGGTCGACCTGATCCCGCCGGTCGACCCCGAGCGCGACCACACGCGCGGGCCGGCGGATGCGTCGGTCACGCTGGTCGAGTACGGCGACTTTCAATGCCCGTACTGCGGCCGGGCCGAGCCGGTCGTGCGCCAGCTGCTGGGCGACGCCGACCTGCGGTTCGTCTGGCGCCATCTGCCGCTCAGCGACGTGCACCCGCAGGCCAAGATGGCGGCCGAGGCCGCGGAGGCGGCCGCGGCCCAGGGCGCGTTCTGGCAGATGCACGATCTTCTGCTGGACCACCAGGACAAACTGCGGCTCATGGACCTCCTTCGGTACGCCGAGGAGCTCGGCCTCGACCAGGAGCGATTCCACAATGAGCTGATCGACCAGGTGTACGGGTCCCGGGTCGCCGAGGACATCGACTCGGCCGATGTGAGCGGCGTGTCCGGCACGCCGACGTTCTTCGTCAACGGCAAGCGCCACTACGGCGCGTACGACATCACGACGCTGAAGAACGCGATCCGGACGGCCCGCGCCCGTGCCCGCATCGGCGCGTCGGTCTCCGGCTAACCCGGAGTCGCGGTCTCCTCGCTGCGGTCCCGCGATCCGATGTAGTCGAGCAGGGCGTGGTCGGCCGACCGGAGCCGGCCGGCCTCCTCGCCCGCGTCGCAGGTGAGCAGTGCGATCTCGACGTCCACTGGGGTGCGTACGACGACGCGCCACGGAGCGCCGGACTCCTCCCAGCGGCGCAGGGCGGCGAGCGCGTCGCTCACCGTGCGAGCTCCGCGAGCGGGACCTCGGGGTCGGACAGCCGGACCGGGTCGACGGTCGCGCCGCCCAGGCCGGCGCGTACCAGGTCCTGGACCGTCTCGTTGACGTCCCAGACGTTGACGTTCATGCCGGCCGCGACCCGCCCGTCGACGGTCCAGAACGCGACGAACTCCCGCCGGTCGAGGTCGCCGCGGACCACCACGTCGGCCTTCGCGCTCGGCGGTACCCAGCCCGAGTACTCCATGCCGAGGTCGTACTGGTCGGTGTAGAAGTAGGGCAACAGGTCGAAGGACACATCCCGGTCGAGCATCGCGCGGGCCGCGACCGGACCGCCGTTCAGCGCGTTCGCCCAGTGTTCGACGCGGACCCGGGCGCGCAGCAGCGGATGGTCCACGTTGGCGACGTCGCCGACGGCGAACACGTCCGGGTCGTCGGTGCACAACCGCCGGTCGACGAGCACGCCGTCGTCCACGGGCAGTCCGGCCTGCTCGGCGAGGTCGACGTTGGGCCGCACACCCACCGCGACCAGCACCGCGTCCGCGTCGAGCGTGGTCCCGTCCGCGAGCACCACCTGCGACCCGTCGCCGCGCAGCTCGCGGACCTGGGCGCCGAACCGGAAGTCGACGCCGTGCGCACGGTGCAGATCCGCGAACACCTCCGCCATCTGGTCGCCGAGAACGCGTTGCAGCGGCAGCGCCGCGGCCTCCACCACGGTGACCGCGGCGCCGCGCTGCCGTGCCGCCGCGGCGACCTCGAGGCCGATCCACCCGGCCCCGATCACGACCAGGCGGACGCCGTCGCGGAGCGTCGAGTCGATCCGATCCGAGTCGGCGAACGTCCGCAGCTCCAGCACGTTCCGGGCGTCCGCGCCGGGCAGCGGCAGCCGCCGGGGAGTGGCGCCGGTGGCGAGCAGCAACCGGTCGTACCCGAGTTCGTCGCCGTCGGACGTCCGGACCACGTGCCGGCCCCGGTCCAGCGCAGCGACGGTCGTGCCGGTGCGCAGGTCGACGTCGTGCGCGGCGTACCAGCCGGCCTCGTGGACGTAGGGGCTGTCCCGGTCCGCCGTGCCGAGCAGGAGTTCCTTGGACAGCGGCGGCCGCTCGTACGGCCGCTCGGTCTCGGCCCCGACCAGCACGACCCGGCCGTCGAAGCCTTCGTCGCGCAGGGTCTCAGCGGCCTTGGCGCCGGCCAGGCCCGCGCCGACGATCACAAACGTACGGTCCGACGGCATCATGTGCCTCTTTTCGGTACGGGTGTCAGTGGTTGCCGATGCCGGCCGCGCCGAGGAACTCGGCCCGCGATCGGGCGTCGTCGCGCAGCGCGCCCAGCAGGGTTGACGTGACGGTACGGGCGCCGGCCGCCTGCACGCCACGCAGGCTCATGCACATGTGCTCCGCCTCGATGACGACGCCCACGCCGCGGGGGCGCAGGCGGATGTCAAGCCAGTCCGCGACCTGCTTCGTCAGCCGCTCCTGGACCTGCGCCCGGTGGGCGAACAGCTCCACCACGCGGGCCAACTTGGACAGTCCGAGGATGCGGTCGCCGGGCAGGTAGCCGACATGTGCGACGCCGACGAACGGCAGCAGGTGGTGCTCGCACACCGAGCGGATCGGAACGTCCCGGGCCAGCACCAGCTCGTCGTAGCCCTCGTCGTTCTCGAACGTGGTGAGCGCGAACTCCCGGGGGGTGAGTAGCTCGGCGTACGCCCGGGCCATGCGTGCGGGCGTCTCGGCGAGGCCGGCGGAGGTGACGTCGAGGCCGAGAGCGGTGAGGAAATCCGCCGCCGCGCGCGTCGCCGCCGTCTCGTCGCGTACGGACGGCGCGTGGGTGATCCGCTCGGCGGTGATCGTCATCGGGGCTCCTCGGGTTTTCGCCAACGGCTGCTAGCGTTATCGGTCATCTTGCACCCGGCGCTGCAGGAATTTCAATAGCGTTCGTTAGTGATAATCTGCCGGGGTGACCGACCGATGGGCAGCCGTCGCGACGCTGACCGACCCGTCGCGCCGCGCGCTGTACGACTACGTGCGCCGCCAGGACCATCCGGTGCACCGCGAGGAGGCGGCCGGGGCGACCGCGATGTCCCGCGGGCTTGCCGCGTTCCACCTCGACAAGCTCGTCGACGCCGGCCTGCTCGCCGCCCGCTACGAGGCTCCGCCCGATCGGCCGCGGGGTCGCGGGCGAGCCCCCAAGGTGTACGAGCCGACCGGCGACGGCCTCAGCGTCACCATTCCGGAACGCCGCTACGAACTGATCGCGGACATCCTGGCCGAGGCGGTCAGCCACGGCGAACCGCCGGCGCGCATCGCGCACCGGCGCGGCCATGATCTGGGCGACCGGCTACGCCACCTCGGCGGCCGCACCGTCGACGTGCTCGCCGACCTCGGCTTCGAGCCCTGCACGTCCGCGGGCACCGTGCGGTTGCACAACTGCCCCTTCCAGGCGCTCGCCGCGCGGCACACGGCGCTGGTGTGCGGGCTGAATCACGCGTTTCTGAGCGGCCTCGTCGACGGTCTCGGTGCGTCGACGTTCGCCGCGGTGCTGGCGCCGAGTCCCGGCGCCTGCTGCGTCGAGCTCAGGGAGTCCCGATGACCTTGCGCGGTTCGGTGCTTACTCGAAGCGGGCCGGGTCCCCGGCGCCCTTGCGCAGGATTTCCGGTACGTCGCCGGAAAAGTCGATCACGGTGGTGGGTTCGATGCCGCCGTCGCCCGAGTCGATGACGGCGTCCAGCGCGTGGTCCAGCGCCTCCTTGATCTCCCAGCCCCGGGTCATCGGCTCGTCCTCGCCGGGCAGCGTCAGCGTGCTGGACACTAGCGGTTCGCCGAGTTCGGCAAGCAGGGCCTGCGCGACCACGTGATCCGGGATCCGGACGCCGACCGTCTTCTTCCGCGGGTGCAGCAGGCGGCGCGGGACCTCGCGCGTGGCGGGCAGGATGAATGTGTAGGGCCCCGGCGTGGCCGCCTTGAGCGAGCGGAACAGCGCGTTGTTGATCTGCACGAACTGCCCGAGCTGCGCGAAGTCCCGGCACATCAGGGTGAAATGGTGCCGCTCGTCGAGGTGGCGGATCTCCCGGATCCGGTCCATGCCGTCCTTGTTGCCGATCGCGCAACCGAGCGCGAAGCAGGAGTCGGTCGGGTACGCGATCAGGCCGCCGTCGCGCACGATGTCCACCACCTGCCGGATCGCGCGCGGCTGGGGATTGTCCGGGTGTACGTCGAAGTACTTCGCCACGTCAGGAGCTTAGGAGCCGCTTCTGGATCTTGCCCATCGCGTTCCGCGGCAGTTCCGGCACGAACCGGATCTCGCGCGGCCGCTTGTGTACGGACAGCGTCCGCGCGACGAAGTCGATCAGCTCGCCACTGGTGAGGCCGCCGGCCACGACGTACGCGGTGACCTGCTCGCCGAGGTCGTCATGCGGCGTGCCGACCACGGCCGCCTCCCGTACCGCCGGGTGAGCCAGCAGCGCGTCCTCGACCTCGCCCGCGCCGATCTTGTACCCGCCGCTCTTGATCAGGTCGGTGGACCGGCGCCCCACGATGCGATGCCGGCCCTCGGCGTCGGCCGACGCGATGTCACCGGTCCGGAACCACTCGCCGGCGAACCGGGGGCCGTTGCGGTAGCCGTCGAACAGCATCGGGCCCCGTACCCACAGCTCGCCGATGGACTCGCCGTCCGCCGGAACGTCGCGGCCGTCGTCATCCACGATCCGCGTGCGGACGCCGGCGACCGGCACGCCGACCTGACCGGGCCGCCGGTCGCGGTCGTCCGCGCGGTTGCTGATGGTGATCAGCGTTTCCGTCATGCCGTACCGCTCGACCGGGCGGTGCCCGGTCAGCTCCCGCAGCCTCTCGAACACGGGGACCGGCAGTGCAGCGCTGCCGGAGACCAACAGCCGCGCGCTCGCGAGCGCGCGGGCCGCGGCCGCCTGGGCGGCGATCCGCGACCACACCGTGGGCACGCCGAAGTAGAGCGTCCCGCCGGCCCGCGCGTAGGTCTCCGGGTGCGGCCGCACGGTGTGCCGCAGCCGGCACCCGACGCGCAGGGGACCGAGGACCCCGAGGATCAGCCCGTGGACGTGGAACAGCGGCAGTCCGTGCACAAGCACGTCGTCCGGTGTCCACGCCCACGCGCCGCCGAGCGCGTCCAATCCGGCCTCGACCGCGCCGTGGGACAGGACCGCACCCTTGGGCGCGCCGGTGGTGCCGCTGGTGTACATGATCAGCGCGGTCTGCGCTTCCGCCGGCTCGGGAAACGTCGAGCCGGAGGTACGCCCGAGATCGATCGGCAGCGTGTCGACGGTCGTCGGCGGGTGCTCACCGTGGGCGAGCAGCAGCGCGGCGCCGGAGTCGCGCATGATGTGACCGGCTTCGATCGGGCTGGAGTCGGGCGGGACCGGGACGACGGCCGCGCCGCTCTGCAGTGCGCCGATCATCGCCGCGATGGTCGCGGCCGACGGTGCCGCGTGCACGGCGACGACCGGCGCGCCCTTCACCTCGTCCGCCACCGCTGCCGCGCAGCCCAGCAGCCGCTCGGCCGAGAGCACGTCGTCACCGATGCGCAGCAGATCGCCCTGGTCGACAACGCCGGCCAGCAGCCGCATCACCTGCGTGACCGGAGCCGATTGATCAGCTGTCGCAGGCGTCGTTGATTCTCGGGCTTGGCGATCTGGCGCTGGCCCTCCGCGATGACCTGGCGGCCCCGCGGACTGTTCAGGAACGCGCGGAGCCGTTGCTGAAGAGTTGCCATCCGTCAAGTGTGCATGCTGTTCATCAGTTCGCGAACCACGACCGTGACATCTTCATCGCCAAGGCCGCGATCGACCGCCCGCCGCCACTGCCCGAGGATGCTGTTCGCGGCCGAGAGCCGGTCGATGGGCGCATGCGCCAGCGCGAGGTCCACATCTTTGAGGCCCAGCGAAAGCGCGTACTCCGGGCCGTACTGGCCCTTGCCGATCCGGTCCAGCTTCTGGGCCGCCCACGGCGAGACCAGCGGGCTGCCGTCGAGCGCGGCGAGCACGGTCCGCACGTCCAGGCCCAGGTCCGCGGCGACGCCGAGCGACTCCGCCAGGCCCTGCGTCGCGAACGCCAGCACCAGGTTGTTGACCAGCTTCACCTTGGAGCCGGCCCCGACCGGGCCGACCCAGACGGTCCGCTGTCCGACCGCGTCGAACACCGGCGCCACCCGGTCCCGTACGTTCTCCGGCCCGGACGCGAACACGGTCAGCTTTCCCTGCTCGGCTGGGCCCCGGCTGCCCGCGACCGGGGCGTCGAGCAGCGTGACGTCGGGCCGCCGTTCCTCGACGAGCCGCTGGACGCGCTCGATGCCGTCGACGCCGATCGTGCTCATCTGCGCCCATATCGCGCCGCGCGGCAGGGCCGCGAGCATTCCCGAGCCGGCGATGGACAACACGGCGTCCGCGTCGGTCACCATCGTGATGACCACATCGGCGTTGCGCACCGCATCCGCCACGTCGTCGGCCGCGCGGGCGCCGCCGGCCGCGAATTCCTCGGCAGCCTCCGGCCGCCGGTCCCAGACCGTCGTGGGTAGGCCCGCGCGCAGGATGGCCCGCGCCATCGCGCGACCCATCACACCCATTCCCAGTACGGCCACAGCAGGCTTCTCAGATTCCATGACCGTCGGGTACCCCGTTTTCCGCGCATTTCGCCGGGATGTGGCGGACCGAATGCCCGGTGCGCAAAGATATCGACATGCGTCGCTATCTGGTTGCTCTCGGATGTGCCCTTCTGCTGGCCGGCGTCGTGGCCGTCGCGAGGCCGGCGGCCGCCGTCGTCTCCGGGCCGGTCATCGATCAGAACTTCCCCGACCCGGACGTCATGAAGGTCGGCGCGACCTATTACGCGTACGCGACCAACGGCGACGGGCGGCACATCAAGTGGGCCACGTCGACCGACCTTGTGAGCTGGTCCGTACAGGGTGGCGACGCGCTACCCACGCTCGGCGCATGGGTGGACGTGGCCTGGTCCAACGACAATCACGGCGTGTGGGCGCCTGAGGTCTTCTCGACCGGGCCCGACAGCTTCGTGATGTGGTACGTCGCCCACGACTGGGCGTCCGGACGGCAATGCATCGGCGCCGCCACCGCGAGCACGCCCGGCGGCCCGTTCGCGCCGCGGGCCACGGCCCTGGTCTGTACGCCCGCCACCGGTGGATCGATCGACGCGTCGTCGTTCCTCGACAACGGTGTCCGCTACATCGTGTGGAAGAACGACGGCAACTGCTGCGGACAGGACACGTGGATCCACATCCAGCAGGTCAGCGTGGACGGGCTCAGCCGGATCGGCGCCGAGCATCAGCTCTTCAAGCAGACGCTCGGCTTCGAGGGCAACCTGGTGGAGGCGCCGACACTCTGGAAGCGGGGCGGCGTGTACGTGCTCTTCTATTCGGCCAACAGCTACGCCGGCACCTCGTACGTCTCCAGCTACGCGCGGGCGAGCAACATTCTCGGTCCGTACACAAAGGCGGTCAATCCGCTGATGACCACCGAGACGTTCGGGGGGACCGTGCGCGGTCCCGGCGGCCAGGATGTCGTCACAGGGCCCGATGGTAAGGACCGCATCGTCTTCCACGGCTGGAACCCCGGATTTACCTACCGAGCCATGTATTCGCAGGCCCTCGGTTGGGCCAACGACTACCCGGTGGTACGCGGCTCGAAGGTCCGCTACCAGGCCGAGAACGCGGCGCTCACCCACGCTGTCGTCCGCTCCGCGGCGGGGGCCTCCGACGGCCGGGCCGTCGGATACATCGACTACGACGACAGCCGGGTGGCCTTCACCGTGTACGCGCCCAGAAGCGGCTCGTACCAGCTGTACACGCGGTACGGCAACGGCTCGGCCGGCGGTGCGGCGACCCATCGATTGTGGGTCAACGGCGTCGACGCCGGTACGGTGTCCTATCCATTCACCGGCTGGGACAACTGGCAGACGGTCGAACGCAGCGTGACTCTCAGTGAGGGATGGAACACCATCGCGTACGGCAAGGGCAGCAACTTCACGGAGCTGGACATGGTCGAGGTGGCTTGAGGGTCGCCGCCGCGGTGTCGACATCCGTCCGCGCCTCGATCGCGGTGATGACGGCCGCCATGTCGCGTCCGCCGTTGCCGAGCGCCACGGCCTCGGCATAGAGGTCGTGGCACACGTCGAGCAGCGGCGAGGCCACCCCGGTGGCCCGGGCGGCGTCGAGGACGAGGCGGTTGTTCTTCAGCACGTCGGCGATGCCGGCCTGGACCTCGAAGTCGCGTCGCACGAGCTTCGCGGTCTTCACTCGGGAGATGCTGCTGGCCATCTGGCCGGCGTCCAAGATGGCGCGCAGCAACTCGGGGTCCAGGCCGTGCCGGTCGGCGAAATGGAACGCCTCCGCGAGGCCGGTCACCATGCTGATCAGGAACACGTTGACGGCGAGCTTCATCGACAGCGCCTGCGGGACCGGCCCGCACACGAACGTCTCCCGGCACATCGGCGCCAGAACCGGCCGGACGAGTTCCACCGCGGCCGGGTCGCCGGCCAGCATCGCCACCAGCTCGCCGGCCTCGGCCGGCTTCCGCGAACCGGAGACGGGAGCTTCCACGTACGCGCCGCCGGCCGCCCGAATGTCGGCCTCGAGCCCGCGCGAGTACTCGGGCGACGTCGTTCCCATGTGCACGTCGGTGCGGCCCGCGAGCCGCGTGGCCATCTCCGGTGTGCCGCGGGCGAGCACGTCGTCTATCGCGTCGCCGTCGGCCAGCATGAGGATGACGACGCGGGCGCGGTCGAACACCTCGGACGGCGTTCCCACCACGGTCGCGCCGGCCGCCCGCAGCGGCTCGCCGCGCTGCGGCGATCTGTTCCAGACAACCAGATCCGTGCCGGCGCGGGCCAGGTTGAGTGCCATCGGCTGTCCCATGACACCGAGGCCGATGAATCCCACGATCATTCCTGCACGATAGGCAACGACACGTCCCGCGCTGGGGCCAAAGTCCGCCGTTTTCCGGCCCACACCGCACTCCGCGGACGCCGCCCGGCAGGCCGCAGGGCTTTACCGCCCGGAGTCGTCGAGGTAGCCCGACACGATGTGCTCGGCGATGGCCAGCGATGACGTCGCCGCGGGGGAGGGCGCGTTGCGAACGATGACCACCGGGCCGACGCGGTGGATGCGGAAGTCGTCCACGATCGAGCCGTCCGCGTCGACGGCCTGCGCGCGGATCCCGGCGCCGGCCCGCTCGACGTCATGCACGGACAACTCCGGAATGTAGCCGCGCGCGGCTGCCACGAAGGCGCGACGGGAGAGGCTGGCGTAGAGCTCGCGGACGCCCGTACGCCAATGGCGGCGCGCCAGCTGCCGGAACCCCGGCCACTGCAGCGTGTCCCGGACGTCTCGAGGGGCGATGGTCCCGCGGGCGTAGCCCTCGCGGGACAGCGCGAGGACCGCGTTCGGGCCGATCTCGACCGCGCCATGCACGGTGCGGGTGAGGTGGATGCCGAGGAACGGGTAGCGCGGATCCGGCACCGGGTAGATCACGCCGCGGACCAGATCGGTCCGATCCGGCCGGAGCCGGTAGTACTCGCCCCGAAACGGCACGATGGCCGGTTCGGGCCCGTCTCCGGCGAGGCGGCCGACCCGGTCGGCCTGCAGACCGGCGCAGACGACCAGCAGGTCGAATCCGAGCTCCTCCCCGCCGGCGCCCCGTACCGTGCCCGGGGAGATCGCCGATACGTCGAAGCCGAGCCGGATCCGCCCGCCGGCGGCCCGCACGTCGTCGGCGAAGGCCCGCGCCACGGCGGCGAAGTCGACGATCGCGGTACGCGGTGAGTGCAGCGCCGCGACACCCCGGGCATGCGGTTCGACGCCGGCGAGCCCGGCGGCGTCGAGACGCCGCAGCCCGGGAACGCCGTTCGCGCGTGCCCGCCGCTCGATGTCGCCCAGCCGCTCCGCTTCGACCGCGTCCCGCGCGACCACCACCTTGCCGCATTCCAGGTAGGGCAGGTCGCGTTCGCGGCAGTACTGCGCCAGCAGCTCGCGACCGCGCAGGCAGAGGCGCGCCTTCAGCGATCCCGGCCGGTAGTACAGTCCCGCGTGCGCCACCCCGCTGTTGTGCCCGGTCTGGTGGACGCCGACCCGGTCCTCCTTGTCCAGCACGGTGATCCGTGCGTCCGGCCGGGACAGGGCCAACTGCCGGGCGACGGCGAGGCCGACGATCCCGGCGCCCACCACGACGATCCGGCGGCCGGCCATCTAGCCCGGTGGCGCCGTCGAGGCGCGGACCACGAGCGACGGCGTGAGCAGCACGGACCGCGGTACCCGTTCCGGGTCGTCGATCGTGTCGAGCAGCAGCCGCCCCGCCTCGCTGCCGAGCTCGTAGTGCGGGACGCTGACCGTCGTCAGCGGCGGGTTCATCTTGTCCAGGAACGGCATATCGTTGAAGCCGACCACGCTCAGGTCGTCCGGACACCGCATCCCGCGCTCGGCGAAGACGTCGTAACAGCCGAGCGCGATCAGGTCGTTGCCGGCCACGACCGCGGTGCATCTCGTGCCGGCGTCGAGCAGCCGGCGCAACGCCTGGGCCCCCTCGGTCTCCGACCAGTAGCCACACTCCACGATGAGCGCCGGGTCGTCGTCCAGGCCCAGATCGCGTACCGCGTGCCGGAACGCGCGCGCCCGCGCCACGCCGGTCGACGTCTGCTGCGGCCCGGCCAGGTGCGCGATACGGGTGTGGCCGAGCGCCGCCAGGTGGGTCACCGCCATCGAGATGCCGGCGTCGTCGTCGGCGGTGACCGACGGCAGCTCCAGCCCGTCGACCCGCCGGTTGACCAGCACCATCCGTACGCCCATCCGATGCAGGCGAACCAGCAGCGGATGCTCGCGCCGGGCCGTCGCGATGATCAGGCCCTCGACCTGGCGGGAGCGCAGCGACTCGACCTGAGTCTCCTCGCGCGCCGGGTCGTTGTCGGTGTTGACGATCCAGGCGCTGTACCCCACCAGTGCCAGCACGTCCTCGATGCCCCGCACGATCGGCGGGAACAGCGGGTTGGTCAGGTCCGGGATGACCAGGCCGACCGTGCTGCTCCGCGCGGTCTTGAGGCTGCGCGCGATCGGGTTCGGCTGATAGCCGATCGACTCCGCGGCGCGCAGCACCTTCCGCGCCGTGTCCGCGTTGACCAGCGGCCGGGTTTGCGGGTTCAGCGCGCGCGACGCAGTTGCGGGATGGACGCCGGCCATCTGGGCGACGTCGCGGAGCGTCGGGGCCGACACCCGGACAATCTTAGGTGCGGTCATCGGGACCTCCGGTCGACGGGTGGGCCGCGGCCGCCACGGGGCTTGCGTCCGGCGCCGGTCGCCACCGGGCCCGGACCACTGTGGCGCAGACGCCCAGCGGCACGGCCGCCGCCGCGAGCCCGAGGAACGCCGTCCCGAACTGGCCGGCGCTCGCCGGCCCGGCCACCAGGGCGGCGGACAGCGCGCTACCGGCGAACAGCGAGCCGGCGAATCCCGACACCACGGTGGCCCGGGCGGACGGCAACACCTCGGTGGCCCAGGTCTGGAGCGATGAGTGCATCGCCGCCCAGGCCAGTCCGGTCAGTACCGCCACGCCGGCGGCCACGGCGGCCCGCTGGGAGAACGCGGCGAGCGCGCACGCCGCGAACGCGGCCGCGGCACCCACCCCGATCAGCCGCCAGACCGGCCACGACCGCGACACCGCACCGGTCAGCGGAGCGAACACCAGGACGGCGACGCCGTAGACCGCGGTGACCGCGCCGGCGACCGTCGCGCTCGCGCCGCTGGACTCGACCGCCGCGGGCAGCAGCGTCAGCGTGCCGAGCAGGACGCCGCCCTCGACGAACGCGAACAGCAACACCAGCAGCGTGGCCCCGGACCGGGCCACCCGGCGTACCGGCGCCAGGATCGGCTCCGCCGGCCGGTCGATGGCCGGCTCGGGCAGCCGGCGCAACAGCAGGACCAGGACGAGCGCGCACGCGGCGGTGACCAGGAACGCCGCCCGCCAGCTCACCGCCTGGGCCAGGGCGCCCGCGCCGACCGACGCCAGCGCCGTACCGAGCGCGACGCCGGCCATCAGGTTGGTGATCTCGGGCTGCCGCCGGGCGCCGGGCACGGTGTCGCCCACGTAGATGAGGCTGGCCGGAATCGCCGCGCTGAACGCGGCGCCCGCCAACGCCCGGGTGATGCCGAGTTGCGTCACCGAGACGACGCCCGCCGAGGCCGCGGTTGCGAACGCGGCCACCAGCATCGTGATCCGCAACGTCCGCACCCGGCCCAGCCGGTCCGACACGATGCCCCAGACCGGTTGCATGAGCCCGTACGCGAGGAAGTAGACGCTCGCCGTATGCACGACGGCGGACAACGGCACGCCCAGGGCCCGGGCGGTCACGATGAGCATGGGCGGCATCGCGAACCGGTCCATCGTGCTCACGAACGCCGTGGCCTGCAGCAGCCGCAGAGAGGCCCGGCCGGGTGCGCTCATGCGATCAGGCCCGAGTCCGGGTCGAGCGCGGCAGACAGCGGGTCGCCGTCGAGCGCGGGCCCGTACCGGCGGCGCAGGTCGACGAGCGTGCGGATCGCGTCGAGGTCGACGGCGCCGTCCGGCACCAGGCCTTCGGCCGGATCCTTGAGCCGCGTCAGGTACCGGACCGCGAGCGGGGCCGGAAGGCCGAGCGCGGCGCCCGCCTCGTCGATGACGAGCGCATCCAGCGCGCCCGAGACAACGGCTGCCGCCGTCTCGGTCAACGCCTTCGCCAGCCCGCCGTCGACCGGCCGCACCCCGGCGAGGACCGTGCCAAGGTAGGGGCCGCAGACGGCGGAAGCACGGGCCAGCGCGCGCTGACCTGCGGCCTCCGCGTGCAGCTCGTTGCCCGCGTTGAGCATCGTCGCATCGCACTCCCCGGCGAGCAGCGCCGCGAGCCGCTTCGGCGTCGAGCCGAGCGCCACCACCCGGTAGTCGTCGCGGCTCAGGCCGAGCGACTCGGCCAGTGCGTACATCGCGAACGCGAACCCGGAGTCCGGCACATCGACGCCGAACGTACGGCCGGGGAGATCGGCGGCGGCGAGCCGGCTGTAGAGAGCGAGGCCCAGCCCGCGATCGACCGAGGCGAGGATGCGCACGTCCGCGGTACGCCCAAGCGGATTCTGCGGGCTGTATCGGTAGGCGAGCACATTGTCCGGACTGGTCAGCACTGCGTCGAGCGATCCGTCCAGCAGCGCCGCGAACTGGGCGGGGGAGGACGCCACCGGCGCCTCGAGGACCTCAAGTCCGGCCTCGTCCAGCCGGCCGGTCCGCCGCGCCACGCGCAGCAGCACCGACGGCGTGAACGTTCCCAACTGGATCGGCTCGGGCACGACGCCAGCATAGCCGCAACCGATTGCACCATAGCAAGACTTGATCCGACGCACGGCCTGCAGGCTAGACCCGGGGGCCCTTGACATGCCGGCAACACCACGTACATCCTGGCAACGCAAACGATTGCGGCCCAGATTCGCAGCAACGCATGACCGCGCCTCACCGTGGAGGGCCCGATGACCGCTCATTTCCCCCGAACGTTTCACGCCAGCCGACGTACCGTCCTTGCCGCATCCCTCGCCGCCGTGGTCGGGCTCGGCCTGACCGCATGCGGCTCCCGGCCGTCCGAGAAGGCCGCCTCAGATACCAGCAAGCCGATCGTCATCGGCGTCTCGTTGCCGCTGACCGGCGACTTCTCCCAGCCCGGCACCGAGGCCCGGCGCGGCTACGAGGTCTGGGCCAGCGAGATCAACAAGGCCGGTGGCCTGCTCGGCCGCCAGGTCCAACTGAGGATCGTCGACGATGCCAGCAGTCAGGACACCGTCGTCACCGACTACACGAAGCTGATCACCCAGGACAAGGTCGACCTGGTTCTCGGCACCTTCTCCTCGTTGCTCAACTACCCGGCCTCCGCGGTCGCGGAGAAGAACAACATGGTCTTCGTCGAGCCCGCCGGCGGCGCGCCCAAGATGTTCACGCGCGGCTTCAAGGGCTTGTTCTTCGCCCAGCAGGCCACGGCCCCGCACCAGGCCGACGTGTTCGTCGACTGGATCAAGTCGCTCCCGGCCGACCAGCGGCCAAAGACGGCGGCGTATCCGGCCCAGGACGACCCGTTCGCCGCACCGGTGATCGAGTCGATGCAGAAGCAGCTCGAGGCGCTCGGCGTGAAGACGGTCTACAGCTCGACCTACCCGGCCGACGCTACGAACTTCCAGTCCATCGCCAGCCAGATGGCCGGCAAGAAGCCCGACCTCATCGCGCAGGGCGCGGTGTTCGAGGACGGTGTCGGCCTGGTCCGCTCGCTCAAGCAGCTGCGGTACTCGCCGAAGATCATGTTCCAGACGTCGGCGCCCAGCAACGCCGGCCAGTACAGCTCCGGCATTGGCGAGGCCAGCACCGAGGGCGTCTTCTACACGGTGAGCTGGCACCAGGACGCCAAGACCCCGCGCAACACCGACTTCGTCTCCGGCTACAAGGCCGCGTACCAGAACGCGGACCCGGCCGAGGACGCCGCCGACGCGTACGCGGCCGCCCAGGTCCTGCAGGAGGCCGTCACCCAGGTCGGCTCCCTGGACCAGGCGAAGATCCGCGACTGGCTGCACGCGAACACCGTGCAGACCATCCTCGGCCCGCTGAGCTGGAAGGCCACCGGCGAGCCCAACGGCAAGTTCCTGCTCGCGCAGTGGCAGTCCGGCAAGGCCCAAGTCGTCGCCCCGGCGGAAGCCGCGACGTCGCAGACTGTAGTCAACCCGAAGCCCAACTGGAAGTGACGGGCGCGCCATGACCGAATGCACCGAGCGCAGCGAGGGCCATGAGGGCATGGCTGAGGAGGCTTTGCCATGACCGAATGCACCGAGCGCAGCGAGGGCCATGAGGGCATGGCTGAGGAGGTGCAGCAATGACCTCGTTCATCCAGGCCATCGTGCTCGGCGTGCTCATCGGTGGCATCTATGCGCTGATGGCCTCCGGCCTGACCCTGATCTTCGGGGTCCTGCGCATCATCAACATCGCCCAGGGTGCGTTCCTCATCCTGGTCGCCACGTTCACCTGGTGGCTGTGGCGGGCGATCGGGATCGACCCGATCCTCGCCGCGGTCATCACCACCCCGCTGATGTTCGGGCTCGGCTGGATCACGTACCGATATGTCGTCTCCCGGATCCGCGGCCAGGCGCCGTCCATGTCCGTGCTGCTGACGTTCGGGCTGGCGCTGGTCATCGAGGGCTTCCTGAACGTGGTCGCGGGCAACAAGTTCCGGTCCGCGACTCCGCCCTACTTCGAGCAGTCCTTCCGGATCGGGCCGATCCTGCTGCCCAAGGCCCAGGTGTACGGGTTCCTGGCGGCCGTGGTGGTACTCGCCGCGCTGTACGTCATCCTGACCCGCACCTGGGCCGGCCGGGCGATCCGCGCGACTTCGCAGAACCCGTCGGCCGCGGCGCTGGTCGGTATCGGCGCCACCAGCACCGCCGCGTTGGCGTTCGCGCTCGGCAGCGCCAGCGCCGGCGTCGGCGGGTCCGTCCTGTCCGTGCTCTATCCGTTCTTCCCGGCGTCGCACTACGACTGGATCTCCCGGCTGCTCGGCATCGTGGTGCTGGGCGGCATGGGCAGCCTGCCGGGCGCGCTGACCGGCGCATTGATCCTCGGCATGGCCGAGACGTTGACCGCCACCTACGGCGGCCTGCAGTGGTCCACGCTGGTCTTCTACCTGGTCATCATGGCGGTGTTGCTGGTCCGGCCGCAGGGGTTGTTCGGCACCCGCCTCCGGGAGGACGCGGCATGAGCGAGCGCACCGAGCGAAGCGAGGGCCACGAGGGCATGCCAAAGGGGAGCACAGCATGATCATGATCAGGCTCCTCAGGCGGTTCCCG
>DASYTU010000161.1:0-77536 GCA_036001925.1 Actinoplanes sp. | reverse complement strand
CGTCGGCGACACCCGGGTACTGCACCGGATGCACGTCGCCGAGATCCGGTACGAGCACGACGGCGCCCTGTTCGACGTCGACCCCGACGAGTACGCGCAAGCGAGCCCCGACCCGCTGCGGGCCGTGGAGTTCGACCCCATCGCCGACCTCACCGACCACCACGCCGCCGAGATCACCGCGTACGTCCGGCTCGGCCCGCTCGCGGTCGCGGACCGAGTCCCGGCCGGGCGTGGGCGCACAGCAGGCGATCGCGCACGGCGCGTCGGCAGATGGCCACGGACAGGCACCGGCATGCGGCAGCCGTTACCCGACGTCACCGCCCGACCCACCCGGCCGCCCTCGGTGGAAGATCTGTGGTGCTCCACACCACCGATCTTCCGCGCAGGCAAGACGCCCCGTAGTAGGAGTCGCGGAACGTAGTCGCAGCCCGGGTTGGGCGAGCCCATCGGCGGCGCCCCCTCAAACCCGGCACGGGTGCGCGCCCCTCACCCGTCGGCTTTGAGAACATGTCTGGGCGGATCAGGTGCCGCCGTCCGGAAACACTCCGGGCAGCGGATCCGTCAGGTACCGCTGGACGCTCGGGCCGATCGCGGCGACCAGCTGTTCCGCCGGGGCCGACGCCACCGGCTCGACCTTGAGTATGTACCTGACCGTAGCCAGGCCGGCGACCTGCGTGGCGACCAGCGCCGCCCGGGTCGACGCCTCGGCCGGATCCATCACGAACTCGGCCACCGCGCGCCGCAGCACCTGCGTCACCACGAACTCGCGCATCAGCCGGGCCGTCCACTCGTTGCTCATCGCGGAGCGCAATAGCGCCACCGCGGCCGCGCCCGCGGGGGAGTCCCACACGCTCAGCATCAGCCGTACCAGGCGTTCCCCGGCCTGGTCGCGCGGGCCCTGCATCGCCTTCGGCACCAGCTCGGCCGGGTCGATCGGCGCGTTCATGCCGGCCAGGAACAGCTTCTCCTTGGTGCCGAAGTAGTGGTGTACCAGCGCGGGGTCGACCTTGGCCTCGGTGGCGATGGCCCGGATCGAGGCCTGGTCAAAGCCCTTCTCGGCGAACACGGTGCGGGCGGCCTCCAGGATGGACTGTTTCGTGTCCTGATTTCCTGGGCGCCGCCCGCTGCGTCGTACCACTCTCGTCTCTTTCCGTTACGGCGTGCGCCGCCGCAGCGTCGCCGCGGCCAGGATCAGCGCCGCGATCGCCGCGCCGACCACGACCGTGAGGTCGCGCCACATCGTCGAGGTCGGGTCGGCGTACCTGCCGACCTGGGCCAGCGCCTCGACCGCGTACGTCAGCGGCAGCACGTCGCTGACCGCCTGCAGCCAGCCCACCATCTGCTCGCGCGGGACGAACAGCCCGCACAGCAGGATCTGCGGGACCACCACCACCGGGAGGAACTGTACGGCCTGGAACTCGGTACGGGCGAAGGCGCTGCAGAAGAGGCCGAGCGCCACGCCGAGGATCGCGTTCACGACGGCGATCACCACGACCAGCGCGGCGCTGCCGGTCGTTTCCAGCCCAAGCAGCCAGTACGCCGCGCCGACGGCCACGGCGGCCTGCGCGGCCGCGGCGAGACCGAACGCGATGCCGTACCCGAAAAGCAGATCGAGTTTGCCGAGCGGTGTTGTCAGCAGCCTCTCCAGCGTGCCGGTCGTACGCTCGCGCAGCATCGCGATGCTGGTCACCAGGAACATGATCACGAACGGGAACACGCCGAGCATGATCAGCGAGATCCGGTCGAACGTGGGCCCGGCGTTGTGATACATGAAGTAGAGCAGGGTCAGCAGCAACACCGGCACGACCAGCAGGAGCACGACGGTGCGCCGGTCGTGCCGCAGCTGCCGCAGGATCCGCCCCGTCGTGGCGAAGGTGATTCTCGGGCTCATGCCGGGCCCTCCTTAGGCATGCACTCGCTGCGCTCGGTGTACTCGGTCATGCCGCAACCCCTTCCCGCTCGCGAATCAACCGCAGGAATGCTTCCTCGAGGTCGTAGGTGCCGGCTTCCGCGCGGATCGCCGCCGGCGTGTCGTCGCTGATCAGCCGGCCGTCGCGGATGAGCAGAAGCCGGTCGCAGCGCCCGGCCTCGTCCATGACATGGCTCGACACCAGCAGCGTCGTGCCCTGGTCCGCGAGCGCGTGGAACTTGCCCCACAGATCCGCGCGCAGCACGGGGTCCTGCCCGACCGTCGGCTCGTCGAGCACGAGCATTCGCGGCGTGCCGATCATGGCGCAGGCCAGCGAGGCCCGGCTGCGCTGGCCGCCGGAAAGGTTGCCGACCAGCTGACCGGCCGCGTCGGCCAGGCCGACGTCCGCGATTGCGCGCTCCGCGTCGGCCGCGCCCAGGCCGTAGAGCGCGGCGAAGTAGCGCGCGTTCTCCCGGACCGAGAGGTCGGCGTAGACGCTGGGCGACTGAGTGACATATCCGACGGTACGGCGCAGCTGGGCCGTCCCGGCCGGCAGTCCGAGCACGGTGACCGTGCCGGACTTGACGATCTGCGCGCCGACGATCGCCCGGATGAGGGTCGTCTTCCCGCTGCCACTCGGGCCGAGCAGGCCGGTGACGCTGCCGGCCTGTACGGCGCAGCTGATGCCGTGTAGCACGCGGCGCTTGCCGCGCTCGACCACGAGGTCGGTGACCTCGATGGCGGTCTCCATCGTTTCCTCCTGTCGGAACTGACTGACGCGGTGCGGAACTGACGCTGTGGGGAGCCTGCGGCAGAGAACTCATCGTCTGTTGATTTCAACGGTAGGTGAATTCGGTGGACGCGGTCAATCGGCTTTCCGGAAACTGGCACAACTGGGCCCTGAACAGCGGGACGGCCCGCAGACCTAGGTCTGCGGGCCGTCCGGGCGCGCGGGCGCGCTGGCGCGGGAGCGCTCGGGCGCGCGATGGGCTCGGGCGCGCGACGGGCTCGGGCGCGCGGCGGGCTCGGGCGGGCGACGGGCTCGGGCGCGCGACGGGCTCGGGCGCGGCGCTGTGGCGCGGGGCGCTCTACAGCGCCAGGATGCGTTCCAGGAACTCCCGGTAGCCGCGCATCGCCATGCGCATGCTCTCGGTGTCGGGGGTGGCGGTTGTGCGCAGCGGGTCGAGTTGGTCCCGTTCGGCCAGCAGCGACTCGGCTAGCTCGCTGACCGCCTCGGTGATCAGGTCGTGGGCGCGAGTCAGCGCATTCACGGGATCGTCCACGAAGTCCCCCTTGACCTCGTGCCAGGCGCCGCGGAAACGCTCGATCGCCTTGTCGTCCCAGAACGCGATAAGCGTCTCGTCGACGTCGCCGGGCCGCATCGGCGCGTCGCCGTTGCCGCCAGGACCCGGCGCGGCGTGCCCCGCGTCGTCGCGACCTGAGCTCCCCACGGGAGCGGTGTCGCGGCGTTGGCCGTCGGCGTGGTCGCCGTCGTCCGGGGCGGCTCGCCGGCCCCGCGGCCGTGGGTTGTCGGCATCGTCGAGGCTCGTCGAACGGCGGCCCACCGGGCTTGCGGCTTGGTCGTCCCGGCCGCGCCGGCCGGGAGCATCAGCGGGTGCAGGACCGGACGCGCCGAGGATATGTGTACCCGCGGCGGGTGCGTCGGCCGCGGACGTGTGCGCGCCCGGGCCTCCGGCGATGGGCGCGTCCGCGCTCCCGCGTCCGGAGACGGTCGGGATGCCGGACGTCGGCACGGACGCCCACCCGGACGCGGGGCGAGGCGGATTCCAGGCGCGACCGGCCGAGTCCACACGGTCGTTGGCGTCGCTCAGGCCAGGGGCCTCGGCGCGGCCAATCGGCTCGATGTGGCCGTTGGCCTCGGCGCGGCCGTTGGAGTCGATGCGGCCATTGGCCTCGGGCCGGCCATTCGGCTCGGCGCGGTCATGCGGCTTGATGTGGCCGTTGGCTTCGGCACGGCCGTGCGGGTCGAGCCGCCCGTTGGCGGCGCCACGGCCATGCGGGTCGAGCCGGCCGTTGGCCTCGATGCGGCTGTTGGGCTCGGCGCTGACGTCGGCATCTACGCGCCTGCCGCTCGCGTGAAGACGCTCGCCCGCTGAGCTACCCGGAAGACCCGCTGGGGCGGCGGGAAGATCCGCTGAGTTACGCGGAGGACCCGCTGGGCCGCCCGGAAGACCCGCTGAGCTGTCCGGAAGACCCGCTGACCTATCAGGAAGACCCGCTGGGTCGCCCGGAAGATCGGCACGTCCGGACGACGACGGGCCTGGCACCTCTGCGCGGCCATGCGACCCCGGCTGGCCGTCCGCGCCTCGCGGGGGCTGCGCCGCGATCGGCACAGATGCGGCGCCGCGCTGAGCCGGCGCCGGGCCGCCGTGGTCGAGCGGCTGCTGACCCGCGGGCGGCTGCTGACCCGCGGGCGACGCGGAAGCGGGCCGGGATGCTGATGCCGCCGGCCCGGCCGTATTTCCCAGGGCTGTGGCGCCCGGCCCGGCGTGGCCGGAGAAACCGGCGAGAGGACCGGCGTGGCCGGGGGAACTCGCGAGAGAACCGGCGTGGCCTGAGGAACCGGCGAGAGAACCGGCGTGGCCGGAGGAACCGGCGAGAGGACTGGCGTGGCCGGAGGAACCGGCGAGAGGACTGGCGTGGCCGGAGGAACCGGCGAGAGAACCAGCGTGGCCGGAGGAACCGGCGAGAGGACTGGCGTGGCCGGAGGAACCTGCGACAGGACCGGCGTGGCCCGGCGCGGCGGCGCCGGAAGCATCGCCGGAGGCCGCGGCGGCCGATCCCAGCGCCTCAACGTACGGCGACGCGGGCGAGAAGGGAGAGGCGGGCGTGAACGGCTGGGCCGGCGCGAACGGCGAGGCCGGCGCGAACGGCGACTGCGCCCCCGGGTTCGGGTCGGCACCGGCACCGGGACCGGGCGGCGCGAACGGCGACCGGGAGGCCGGCAGCGGGTTGCCCGCGAGCGGCGGCAAGCCGTTCGGCGTCGGCGGCCCGCTGTGCCGGGGACCGGCGTCGCCGTTGCGGAAGCCGCGCTCGGACTCCGGCGGCGGGAAGCCGCCCTGGTTGCCGTTCCAGGAGCGGCCACCGTTGATGATCTCGGGCGGCCGCCGGGACCCCAACGCCACCATCTGGGTCTCGCTGGTCAGCGCGGACGGAGCGGATTGGATCTCCTCCACCTGCGGTTGCTCACCGGTCGGGGCCGAACCAGCCATCGGCTCACCCGCGGCGGCCGGCGTGTCCTGCGCCGCGTCCCCGGCGTCCTCGTCCGACTGCCGCTGCACCGGGGCGGGCACGCCGTGTACGGGCCAGAAGCGGGCCAAGCCGCGCGACTGGCGGCCGTTTTCGGGGCTGGACGTCGGCTCCATCGGATCAAGACTCCCGTCGATCGGCGGCGCCACCCGCGCGGGCCGGGCGGGCTCGGGCGGGAGGCGGGCGGGCACCCGGGGCAGGTGCGGCGCACGACGACCGTACCGTCCCCGGCCGCCCGACACACCCCCTGCGCGGCCTGCATGACCGGATCGTGGGCACGCGGAGGGGCGGCTGGACGCCAGGGACGGGTGCGAGAGAATCTGACACGTGCCCGTACCTGATCTCGCCAAATCCGGTCCCGCGCGGTCCGCGCTCGACCCCGCCGTCGCCGCCCGGCTGAAGCGCAACGCGGACGGCCTCGTGGCCGCGATCGTGCGCGAGCACAGCACCGGCGACGTGCTGATGATGGCGTGGATGGACGACGAGGCGCTGCACCGGACGCTGACCACGGGCCGGGCGACGTACTGGTCGCGCAGCCGCCAGGAGTACTGGGTCAAGGGCGCGACCTCGGGCCACCACCAGTACGTACGCGGCGTCACGCTCGACTGCGACGGCGACGCCCTGCTGGTTACGGTCGATCAGGTCGGTGCGGCGTGCCACACGGGCACGCACAGCTGCTTCACTGACGAGCTCCCGATCGCCGGGCCGGAGCAACACCCAGGGGAGGCGCGTTGACCAGCGGGGCGGTCGTGCCGGACGAAGACGGCTTCCTGGCGCAGGCCGGCCGCAGGAGAGTCGTCCCGGTCATCCGGCGGCTGCTCGCCGACGGCGAGACGCCGGTGGGCGTCTACACGAAGCTGGCCGGCGGTCCGGGTACGTTCCTGCTGGAGTCGGCGGAACAGGGCGCGGGATCCGCGGGTACTGCCTGGTCGCGTTACTCGTTCATCGGCGTCCGGAGCGCCACGACGCTGGTCGAGCGCGACGGCCAGGCCGCGTGGCTCGGTGACCCGCCGGCCGGCGTACCGGTGCACGGCGATCCTGTTGTCGCGCTGCGCGAAACGGTCGCGGCGTTGGCCGCTCCGACGGAGATGTCCGCGGACGGCCTGCCGCCGCTGACCGGCGGCATGGTCGGCTACCTGAGCTACGACCTCGTCCGGCGGTTCGAGCGGCTGCCGTCGATCGCCGTCGACGACGTGCCGCTGCCCGAGCTGGGCATGATGCTGGCCACCGATCTGGTCGTGCTGGACCACTACGACGGCTCGGCGATCCTGGTCGCGAACGCCGTTCTCGCGCCGGACGCCACCGGCGACGAGAAGCGCGCGGCCTATCACCACGCCGTCGGGCGCCTCGACGCGATGACCACCGCGCTGTCCCGGCCCACCCCACCGATGATCTCCACGGTGATGCGGGTGCCGCCGGGCGACGTCGTCAGCCGGACGCCGGCCGGGCAGTACCAGAAGGCCGTGGAGCAGGCCAAGGAGGCGATCCGGGCCGGCGAATGCTTCCAGATCGTCGTGGGCCAGCGATTCGAGCGTGTCACGGACGCGAATCCGCTCGACGTCTACCGCGTGTTGCGGGCGACGAATCCGAGCCCGTACATGTATCTGCTGCGGTTCGACGATTTCGACATCGTCGGGTCGTCGCCGGAGGCGCATCTCAAGGTCAGCGCGGACGAGCGCGGGGTGCGCCGGGCATTGCTGCACCCGATCGCCGGCACCCGCTGGCGCGGCGCGACGCCCGAGCTGGACAACGCGCTTGCGGCCGAGCTGCTCGCCGACCCCAAGGAACGCGCCGAACATGTCATGCTCGTCGACCTCGGTCGGAACGACCTGGGCCGGGTCTGCCGGGCTGGCACGGTGGAGGTGCCGGACTTCGCCCGGATCGAGCGGTACAGCCACGTCATGCACATCGTCTCCACCGTGGTCGGGGAGCTGCGCGACGACCGGACTGCGTTCGACGCGCTGGCCGCGACGTTCCCGGCGGGCACGCTGTCGGGCGCGCCGAAGGTCCGCGCCATGGAGATCATCGAGGAGCTCGAGCCGACGCGGCGCGGACTCTACGGTGGCACCGTCGGCTACTTCGGCTTCACCGGCGACATGGACATGGCGATCGCGATCCGTACGGCGCTGATGCAGGGCGGCGTCGCGTACGTCGGGGCCGGTGCCGGGATCGTCGCCGACTCGGACCCGGCGTCGGAGGAGCAGGAGTCGCGCAACAAGGCGGCCGCGGTCCTTGCCGCGATCGCCGCGGCCGAGACCCTGCGCGCCGCGCGATGACGACGCCGCGCCGTTCGCTCGCCCTGTCCGTGAGCAGCTGCCTGGCCGGCGCCGGACTGGCGCTCTACGCCGCGACCCGGACCTGGTCGCTGCAGGTGATCGCGCGGCCCGGCCTGTCGGATCTGCGCACGGCGCGGACCGGAGCCGACGAGGTTCCGCTGCTGGTCGGGCTCGCCCTGGTCGCGCTGGCCGGGGCCGGCGCGCTGCTGGCCACCCGCGGCCTGGTCCGGCGGATACTGGGCGGGCTGCTGGCGGTCGTGGGCGCGGGGGTCGTCGCGGGTGCCGGCGCCGGCCGGGCCGGCCTCGACGCCGGCCAGGCGGGCGCGGGGGCCGCCGTCTGGCCCATCGCCTGCGTCGTGGGTGGCGGCCTGATCGTCTTCGGCGGCGTGGGTGCCGCCCGGCGCGGCCATACATGGCCGTCTATGGGTTCACGGTACGAGCGTCGAACGGTCCCGCCACCGGCGGCCCAGCTGGGCGACGGCGCGAGGCCGTCCGCGGCCGCCGGGCCGAACCGGACACAAGACCCGGCGGACGCCGATCAGCGGGCCGAGGTACGCCCGGTGGATACGAGAGACGCCTGGGATGCTTTGGACCGCGGGGACGATCCGACGTTGCGGTGAGCCCGGCCGTTGCGCGGATCTTTCGCGACCAGCGACGCGACCAGCTGGTTCATCTCGTCGCGCGCCTGGGCGCGAGCCCGGTCTGCCTGGATCGCGTCCCACGCGTTGCTCTGTGCGGTACGGACCTTGCCGTCGCCGACCATCGCGCGCTCCACGCCGGCCACCAGCTCGGCGGCTGCGGAGACGACGGCGCGGGAGATGGCGACGATGCCGGGGGGCTGAGTGCCCTCTGGAGTGGCCATGTCAACTCCACAAATGATCTTCTCGGTGGACCGGCGTCCGTTGACACCGTGGACCAGTGTGCACGAGACCGATGATGGCCGAGCCCTGTTTCCGAAGCGTGACGGTCAAGTCAACGCGATGTGGGATCCTCCGATCATCCGAGGTGCCGCAGCACAACCGCAAGAGACCCGACGGGGCTGCTGTGACGGATGTGACACGGGCGCCAGGCTGCGCATTATGCCGCAGCCCCCGTCGTGAGGCTCGCTAGACCCCGGGCGGCTGCCGATGTCCGCGGCCCCCTAGCATCGGGCGGAAGACACCCGGAGAGGGGAGTCATTACGTGACATCCGATCAGGCGGGAGCGGGCAGCGGCGGACCTGCCGAGCGTGGTGTAGGGCCGCAGAACGTCCTCGAGGAGATCCTGGCCGGGGTGCGCGAGGACGTTGCGCGCCGGCAGGAGCAGGTATCGCTGGACGAGGTGCGGGATCTCGCCGCGGCAGCCCCGCCCGCGATCGACGCGTACGCGGCGCTGCGCAAGCCCGGCGTCGCGGTGATCGCCGAGGTCAAGCGGTCGTCGCCGTCGAGGGGTGCGCTGGCCGAGATCCCGGACCCGGCCGAGCTGGCCGGCGAGTACGCGGCGGGCGGCGCGCGCTGCATCAGCGTGCTCACCGAGGGTCGCTGGTTCGGTGGTTCGCTCGCCGATCTCGCCGCGGTACGGGCAGCGGTCGACGTGCCGGTGTTGCGTAAGGACTTCGTCGTCTCCGCCTACCAGATCCACGAGGCCCGCGCGCACGGCGCCGACCTGGTCCTGCTGATCGTGGCAGCGCTGGAGCAGAACGTTCTCCTGGGCCTGCTGGAGCGCATCGAGTCGCTCGGGATGACCGCCCTGGTCGAGGTGCACAACGAAGAGGAGGCCGACCGGGCACTCGACGCCGGTGCGCAGGTGATCGGCGTCAACGCCCGCGATCTCAAGACGCTCGAGGTGGACCGGTCGGTGTTCGAGCGGATCGCGCCAGGGCTGCCCAACAAGGTCGTGAAGATCGCCGAGTCTGGCGTACGCGGCCCGCACGACCTGATCCGATACGCGTCCGCCGGCGCCGACGCGGTGCTGGTCGGCGAGGGCCTGGTGACCCAGAAGAGCCCCCGCGACGCGGTCGCCGAACTGGTCAACGCCGGCAACCACCCCGCAACCCCCCGGCCGGTCCGGTGAGCGCCGCACGACAGAGCGAACCATCAGCGCTGAGCGATCGAGTTCGCGCGGCGGCGTCTGGACCGGAGCGCAGCGGAGGGAAGACGTCGCCGTCAAGCGCCGCACGAGAGAGCGAACCATCAGCCATGAGCATCGTGGAGCTGCCGGACTTTACCGGTCACTTCGGCCGCTACGGCGGTCGCTTCGTCCCCGAGGCGCTGGTCAAGGCGCTCGACGAGCTGGACGCCGCGTACCGGGTCGCGAAGACGGACCCCGAGTTCCAGGAACGCTTCACCGGCCTGCTGCGCGACTACGCGGGCGTGCCGTCGCTGCTCTACTCCGCGGAGCGGCTTTCCGCGGTGCTGGGCGCCGAGATCCTGCTCAAGCGCGAGGACCTGAACCACACCGGCGCGCACAAGGTGCGCAACGTGCTGGGCCAGGCGCTGCTCGCCAAGCGGATGGGCAAGCCGCGGGTGATCGCGGAGACCGGCGCCGGCCAGCACGGCGTCGCCAGCGCCACCGCGGCCGCACTGCTGGACCTCGAGTGCGTGGTCTACATGGGCGAGATCGACACCCGGCGGCAGGCGCTGAATGTGGCCCGGATGCGCATGCTGGGCGCCACCGTCGTCCCGGTGACCACCGGCTCGCGCACGCTCAAGGACGCGCTCAACGAGGCCTTACGCGATTGGGTGTCGAGTGTGGACACCACGCACTACCTGCTGGGTACGGCGGCCGGGCCGCACCCGTTCCCGGAGATCGTCCGGGACTTCGTCGCCGGCATCGGCGTCGAGGCGCGGGCCCAGTGCCTCGAGCGGACCGGCCGGCTGCCGGACGCGGTGGCCGCGTGCGTCGGCGGCGGCTCAAACGCCATCGGCATCTTCCACGCGTTCGTCCCCGACGAGTCCGTGCGGCTGTATGGCTTCGAGGCAGGCGGCGACGGCGTGGAGACCGGACGGCACGCCGCGTCGATCACCGGCGGTTCGTCGGGCGTGCTGCACGGCGCGCGCACGTACGTGCTGCAGGACGCGGACGGGCAGACCGTCGAGTCGCACTCGATCTCGGCGGGTCTCGACTATCCCGGCGTCGGCCCGGAACACGCGTGGCTGCACGACACCGGACGGGCGATCTACGAGCCGGTCACGGACGCCGAGGCGATGGCCGCGTTCCAGCTGCTCTGCCGTACGGAAGGAATCATCCCGGCGATCGAGAGCGCGCACGCCCTCGCGGGCGTGGCGCGGATCGCGCCGCGGCTGGCCGCGGAGCTCGGCCGGAGGCCAACCATCGTGGTGAACCTGTCCGGGCGCGGCGACAAGGACGTGCACACCGCCGGCGCGTACTTCGGCATCCTCGACGAGGTCGAGACGATCGTGCCCGGGGAGAACGCGTGAGCGAGCGAGTTGGCGCGGCGGCGTCTGGAGCGGAGCGCAGCGGAGCGAAGACGTCGCCTCCCAGCGCCGCACGAGCGAGCGAACCATCAGCTCGGACTATCGCCGACGTCTTCGGCAAGGCCCGGGCCGAGGGTCGATCGGTGCTGGTCGGCTGCATGCCAGCCGGATTCCCGACCGTCGACGCCAGCATCGCCTCGATGATCGCGATGGCCGACGCCGGCTGCGACGTGATCGAGGTGGAGCTGCCGTACTCGGACCCGGTCATGGACGGCCCGGTCATCCAGAAGGCCAGCGACATCGCGCTCGCGGGCGGCGTGCGTACCCGGGACACGCTGCGGATCATCGAGGCGGTGGCGGCCACCGGCGCGCCGGTCGTGCTGATGACCTACTGGAACCCGGTCGAGAAGTACGGCGTGGACGCGTTCGCCCGCGATCTCGCCGCGGCCGGCGCCACCGGCATGATCACCCCGGACCTGATCCCGGACGAGGCCGCCGAGTGGATCGCCGCGTCGGACCGGCACCGGCTCGACCGTACGTTCCTGGTGTCGCCGTCCTCGACGGACGCGCGGATCGCGATGACGGTGGCGCAGTGCCGCGGGTTCGTCTACGCCACCGCGTTGATGGGCGTCACGGGTGCCCGTACGCAAGTCTCGCAGCAGGCCCCACAGCTTGTCGCCCGGGTCCGGGCGGCCGAGAAGGACATGCCGGTCGGGGTGGGTCTCGGTGTCGGCAACGGCGCCCAGGCGGCCGAGGTCGCGGCGTTCGCGGACGGGGTGATCGTCGGCAGTGCCCTGGTCAGATGCGTGCTGGACGCCCCCGACGCGAGTACCGGCGAACGGCGGCTACGCGAGCTCAGCGCCGAGTTGGCACAGGGCGTGCGGGTAGCCAAGCCCTTGTGATTGCTTCGCCGGGCGACGACGGTAGCGTGTGCATCCGTGAACCTCGCCGCTATCCCCAGCCCCACCACGTCGGTGTGGCACGTGCTCGGTCTGCCGGTCCGGGCGTACGCGCTCTGCATCGTCCTCGGTATCGTCGCCGCTGTCCTGATCATGGAGGTCAGGCTGCGCCACCGCGGCGTCGCGCCGTGGGCGTCGCTCGACGTGGCGGTCTGGGCCGTGCCGTTCGGCATCGTCGGCGCGCGGATCTATCACGTCATCACGTCGCCGCAGGACTACTTCGGCGCCGGCGGTAGCCCGATCCGCGCCTTCTACATCTGGGAAGGCGGCCTCGGCATCTGGGGCGCGGTCGCGGGCGGCGCGCTTGGCGCCTGGTTCGCGGCCCGGCAACTTGGCCTGCCGCTGACCGTCTTGGCCGACGCGCTGGCGCCGGGCCTGCCGGTCGCGCAGGCCATCGGCCGGGTCGGCAACTGGTTCAACAACGAGCTGTACGGCAAGGTGACGACGCTGCCGTGGGGCCTGAGGGTGCACGACATGGACCGGTCCAACCCGGGTCATGCGACGGTCATCGACGGTAAAGCGGTCACGCTGCCCGACCTGTACCACCCGACGTTCCTCTACGAGGCGATCTGGGACCTCGGCACGGCCCTGCTCGTGTACCTGCTGGACCGCAAGTTCAAGTTCGGGCGCGGCCGTGCGTTCGCCGTGTACGTGATGGCCTATACGGCGGGTCGGTGCTGGATCGAGATGTTGCGTGTCGACGACGCGAGCCACTTCTTCGGCATCCGTCTCAACGTGTTCACCTCCATCGTGGTGTTCATCGGCGCACTGATCTACTTCCTGGTGGTTAGGGGCCCCCGGGAGTACGTGGTGCCGGCCGACGCGCCGACCACCGAGCCGGAGCCGTCGGCGGACGGCGACGTATCGCAGGTCGACGTGACCGGGGGCGACGAGCCCGCGCCCAAGGCGCCGAAGTCGTACCAGGTGGTGAGCGAGGACCGCTACGAGGCGTACCGGCGTACCGGAATCCTGCCGCCCCCGGACGCCCCGCCGTCCGACGAGCCGGCGACGCCCGCGGACCCGGCCGCGTCCTCGAATGTGGCGGCGTCCTCGGCGGTGGCGGCGGCCCCGGAGTCGGCGGCGTCCTCGGCTGCTGCGGCGCCCTCGGACTCCGCGTTGCCGTCGGACTCGGCGGCGCCCGCGGAACCAGCGAAGTCGGCGATGATCGATGCGGATGACGCCGGGAAGGCCGGGTCGTCGGCCCGGTCCAGCGACGAGCGCTGACTCGCGGACTCCGGCGGGAGGCGGCGAGGTGCGCACAGCCGTGGTGGTGGGCGCGGGGATGGCCGGATTGGCCACCGCCGGCGCGTTGTCCCGTGCCGGCTGGCAGGTGACGCTGCTGGAACGTGACGAGCGGGTGGCCGCGCCACCGACCGCGCTGGTGTTGTGGGCGAACGGCCGGCGCGCCTTGGAGGCCCTCGACCCGGATGGCGGCTGGGCCGGCATAGCCGCGCCGCTGCCGGACGGTGGCGTCCGCCGTCCCGACGGCCAGTGGCTGGTACCGCCGCGGTCCCGGCAGAACGGCAACGGCACGAACGGCGGACCCGCCCCGGCCGTGGTCCACCTCGAGGACCTGTTCGACACGCTGGTCGCGGGGCTCGGCGACCGCGTCGAGATTCGCACCGGCACCACGGTGACCAAGGTGCGCGTCGGGCGCGGCCACCGCCCCGCGGTCGGCGACGGCCGGACCTACTTCGAGGCCGACCTGCTCGTCGCGGCGGACGGGATCGACAGCCCCATCCGGCGAGCCTTGGCCCCCGAAGCGGCCGCGGTCGGCTCCGGCTTCGCCGCCTGGCAGGCCGTCATCCCCGGCTACCGCGTACCGCGGCTGCCGGACGACCTGGCCACCGGTGGCGAGACGCTCGGCGCCGGCTACCGCTTCGTCTCGATCCCGCTCGGCGAGCGCGCCGCAGGCCGCGGCGGCGTCTATTGGGTCGCGACCGCCGCCGGCGCGCCCCGTCCCGAGTCGCCGGCCACCCAGCTGGCGTTGCTGCGGCGCTGGTTCGCCAGTTGGCACGCCCCGATAGGCGAGCTGCTGGACGCGACCCGCCCCGAGGACCTGCTCCCGCAAGAGGTCCGCGAGCTGCGTCCGCTGCCCCGCGCGTACGGCTTCAGCTCCGGCCCCGGCGGCGTCGTATTACTCGGCGACGCCGCCCACGCGATGCCGCATCATCTGGGCCAGGGTGCGTGCCTGGCGTTCGAGGACGCGGCGACGCTCCGCTCGCTCGTCGCCGAGGCCATGCCCGGCCCGGAGCTGTGCGCCGCGATCGACGCCTACAGCCGTGCCCGCCGGCCCCGCACGACCAGCGTGGTGCGCCAGACCCGGCGGATGTCGGCGGTGGTCCAGGCCCGCGGCCGCCTTGCGCTACGCGCGCGGGACGCGGCGCTGAACCAGCTACGTCCCCGCATCCTCGGCCACACCCACGGCAGCGAGGCCGCCGACTGGACCCCGCCCGACTAGGTACGGAGGAATCTGGCCGCCCGCTCGATGCGGCCGGCCGGCGTTGCGTGTGTTTCTGTCGCCCGCAGGGAGCCTCAGGTGGCCATGGAAGCGGGCGGCGTCGACATCGGAGTTGCGCCCGCTGAGAGCAGCCGGAAGGAAGTGGTGTGGCGGCGGCGGACAACCCACGATCGGGTCAGAGGGGCGCCGGGGCCGGCTCCGCGATGCAGGCCGTGCCGATGCGGCGGAAGCCGACCTTGGAGTACAGCCGGGCCACGTCGTCGTCGCCGGCGGACAGGAATATCAGGCGTACGCCCTCGCTGAGGGCCTTGCGGGCCAGCGTCGCGGTGAGCTGTGACGCGTACCCGCGCCCGCGGGCCGACGGCAGCGTCGCCACACCGGCTATCTCCGCGACGTCGCCGACGCGCTGCAGGATACCGCTGGTCAGGATGCCCCGAGTGGGCGAGTCGACGACGGCGGTGACGATGCGGCCCGCCATGGCCCTCTCGCGGGCGGCCTCGACCAGTGCCTCGCCCGGGTCGGGGACGGCGTCGCGTTCCGTAGGCCCGGCCGGCTCGGTGACCAGGGCGCCGTCGGTGACCGGTGCGGCCGTGGCGGTGGGCGCGCCGAAACCGAGTTGTGCCACGGCGCGGCTGGCGGCCAGGTCGGCGGCGAAGCCGGGCGCGTACGGGTCGAGCAGGCGGATGGCGGCACCGGCCACGGGCAGGTCCGGTACCAGCGCGGCTGGGTCCAGCACCATCAACGGCGCGAGGAGCACCTGCAGGCCCGCAGATCGGGCGACGGCGAGCAGGTCGGGAGTGTTCTCGTGGACCCACTCGAACGCCTCGTGCAGGCCGAGCTCTCGTTGCCGCTGGCGCACAGCAGTAATATCGGCGGCAGAAGGTGTGTCGGAGCCCGGCCTCGGGCGGGCGTAGTAAGGCCAGCCGGGTCCCCGGCGGACGAACAGCACCAATCCCCCGAATTCCTCGGCATCGGCGTCGGATCGGGGCACAGAATCGTAGAACCGTTCCAGCCGGACGAAGACGTCCGGATCCTGTTGCGCCACCGCGCGAGATTACCCAATCGTCGGGCGCTCGGGATGACCACCAGCCTGAGCGAAGTGTGACCCATCCGCACCTGGTGGAGATCGGTAGTCCTTA
The DNA here is from genome assembly GCA_036001925.1 of Actinoplanes sp. Lineage (GTDB taxonomy): Bacteria > Actinomycetota > Actinomycetes > Mycobacteriales > Micromonosporaceae > Actinoplanes. Next base: position 62,106 of record DASYTU010000161.1, on the reverse strand, counting down.
CCGTAGTATCGAGAGACTGTGCAGGGCCGACGTCGTCCCGACCTTGAATGAATTGAGTGACGACAGGAGGCCCGGTGGCTGTTCCGCACCCTCAGCGGCTGAATTGGCCCGCGGCGGAGAACCGTACGCAGAACCGGGGACTCTACGACCCGGCGCAGGAGCGTGACGCCTGCGGCGTGGCCTTCGTAGCCGACCTGTACGGCCGCCGCTCCCATGATGTGGTCGCCAAGGGCTTGTCGGCGCTGATCCGCCTGGACCACCGCGGCGCGCGCGGCGCCGAGTACAACACCGGCGACGGCGCCGGCATCATGATCCAGGTTCCCGACGCGTTCCTGCGGTCGGTCGTCGATTTCGATCTTCCGCCCGCCGGCCAATACGCGACCGGCCTCGTATTCCTGCCGACCGACGGAAAGAGCGCGGCCCGCGCGATCAAGGTCTTCGAGAAGTACGCCCTGGTCGAGGGCGGCGAGGTGCTGGGGTGGCGGGACGTACCGGTGCAGCCCGCCGGTCTCGGCGCGACCGCTGACGCCGCGCGGCCCAAGATCAAGCAGGTCTTCCTGGGCGCGCACCGGCTCACCGACTCGACGGCCGGCCGTGCGGGAGAGCCGCTCGGCGGCCTCGACCTGGACCGGGTCGCGTTCTGCATCCGCAAGCAGGCCGAGCGCGAGACGTCGCAGCGTCGCGTGGCCGCGTACTTCCCGTCGCTGTCGTCGCGGACGATCACGTACAAGGGCATGCTGACACCCGACCAGCTGCCGACGTTCTTCCCGGACCTGACCGACGAGCGCGTGCGGAGCGCCATTTCGCTGGTGCACTCGCGGTTCTCCACGAACACCTTTCCGTCGTGGCCGCTCGCGCACCCGTATCGGTTCATCGCGCACAACGGCGAGATCAACACGATCCGCGGCAACAAGAACTGGATGCAGGCCCGCGAGGCGCTGCTCAAGTCGAAGGTCCTGCCCGGCACCATCAAGCGGCTGTTCCCGATCTGCACGCCGGAGGCGTCCGACTCGGCCAGCTTCGACGAGGTCCTCGAGCTGCTGCATCTAGCCGGTCGCAGCCTCCCGCACTCCGTGCTGATGATGATCCCGGAGGCCTGGGAGAACGACCCGGACATGGACGCGGCGCGGCGCGCGTTCTACCGCTTCCACGCCAGCCTGATGGAGCCGTGGGACGGCCCGGCCAGCGTGGCGTTCACCGATGGCACGATCATCGGCGCGGTCCTGGACCGCAACGGCCTGCGTCCGGGCCGCTGGTGGCACACCAGCGACGGCCTGGTCGTGCTGGGCAGCGAGGCGGGCGTTCTCGACCTCGATCCGGCCACCGTGATCGCGAAGGGCCGCCTCCAGCCGGGCCGGATGTTCATGGTGGACACCGCGGCTGGGCGGATCGTGCACGACGACGAGATCAAGGCCGAGCTCGCGGCCGCGCAACCGTACGGGGACTGGCTGCACGCCGGCCTGATCAACCTGGCCGACCTGCCGCCGCGCGAACACGTCATCTACACCCACGACTCGGTGATGCGCCGCCAGCAGGTGTTCGGCTACACCGAGGAGGAGCTGAAGATCCTCGTCGCGCCCATGGCCCGGCTGGGCGCGGAGCCGCTCGGCTCCATGGGAACGGACACGCCGATCTCGCCGCTGTCGACCCGGCCGCGCCTGCTGTTCGACTACTTCCATCAGCTGTTCGCCCAGGTCACCAACCCGCCGCTGGACGCCATCCGCGAGGAGCTGGTGACCAGCCTGTCCTCGACGATCGGGCCGGAGGGCAACCTGCTGGAGCCGGGGCCGGCGAGCTGCCGGCAGGTCGTGCTGCCGTACCCGATCATCGACAACGACGAGCTGGCCAAGCTGCTCTCCATCGACGAGGACGGCGACCTGCCCGGGTTCAAGGCCGTGCGGGTGTCCGGCCTGTACCGGCTGCGGGACGGCGCGGCCGGCATCAAGGCCCGGCTCACCGAGATCTGCCGGCACGTGTCGGAGGCCATCGAGGACGGCGTACGCATCCTCGTGCTCTCCGACCGCGACTCCAACGCCGACCTCGCGCCGATCCCGTCGTTGCTGCTCACCGCGGCGGTGCACCAGCACCTGGTACGTGAGCAGACCCGTACCCAGGTCGCGCTGGTGGTGGAGAGCGGCGACTGCCGCGAGGTGCACCACGCGGCCGTGCTGATCGGGTACGGCGCCGCCGCGGTGAACCCGTATCTGGCGTTCGAGACCGTCGACGACCTGATCGCCACCGGCCCGCTCGCCGGCATGGAACCCGCGACAGCGGTACGCAACTACGTCAAGGCGCTCGGCAAGGGCGTCCTGAAGATCATGTCCAAGATGGGCATCTCGACCGTGTCGTCGTACTGCGGCGCGCAGGTGTTCGAGGCCGTGGGCCTGGACAGCAAGCTGCTGCAGCGCTACTTCGCCGGCACGAACGGCCGGATCGGCGGCGCCGGACTGGCGGAGATCCACGCCGAGGTCGCCGCGCGGCACGCGAAGGCGTACCCGAGCAACCCGGCCGAACGCACCCACCGCCGCCTCGAGGTCGGCGGCGAGTATCAGTGGCGTCGCGAGGGCGAGCTGCACCTGTTCAACCCGGAGACGGTCTTCCTGCTGCAGCACGCCACCCGCAGCCGTCAGTACGACGTTTTCCGCAAATATACGGAAACGACGGACAAGCTGGCGGCTCAGGCCGGCTCGCTGCGCGGGCTGTTCCGGTTCAGGTCGTCGCGTCCCGCCGTCGACCTGAGCGAGGTCGAACCGGCCAGCGAGATCGTCAAGCGGTTCGCCACCGGCGCGATGAGCTACGGCTCGATCTCAGCGGAGTCGCACGAGACGCTGGCCATCGCGATGAACCGCCTCGGCGGCAAGTCGAACACCGGCGAGGGCGGCGAGGACGTGGAGCGCCTGTACGACCCGCAGCGCCGCTCCGCGGTCAAGCAGGTCGCCTCCGGCCGCTTCGGCGTGACCACCGAATATCTGGTCAACGCGGACGACCTGCAGATCAAGATGGCCCAGGGCGCGAAGCCCGGCGAGGGCGGCCAACTGCCCGGCAACAAGGTATGGCCGTGGATCGCCAAGACCCGGCACGCCACCCCGGGCGTGGGGCTGATCTCCCCGCCGCCGCACCACGACATCTACTCCATCGAGGACCTCGCCCAGCTCGTACACGATCTGAAGATGGTCAACCCGGCGGCCCGGATCCACGTGAAGCTGGTCAGCGAGATCGGGGTCGGCACGGTCGCGGCCGGCGTGGCCAAGCTCAAGGCCGACGTGATCCTGATCTCGGGCCACGACGGCGGGACCGGCGCCTCGCCGCTGAACTCGCTGAAGCACGCCGGCTCGCCGTGGGAGCTGGGCCTGGCCGAGGCGCAGCAGACACTGCTGCTCAACAGGCTCCGCGACCGCGTCACGGTGCAGGTCGACGGCCAGCTCAAGACCGGCCGTGACGTGGTCGTCGCGGCGCTGCTGGGCGCCGAGGAGTTCGGCTTCGCGACCGCGCCGCTGATCGTGTCCGGCTGCATCATGATGCGCGTGTGCCACCTGGACACCTGCCCGGTGGGCATCGCCACCCAGAACCCGGTGCTGCGCGAGCGCTTCACCGGCAAGCCCGAGTTCGTGGAGAACTTCTTCCTGTTCCTCGCGGAGGAGGTCCGCGGCTACCTCGCCGAGCTGGGCTTCCGCAGCCTCGACGAGGCGATCGGGCACGCCGAGGTCCTCGACGTCGAACCGGCCGTCCAGCACTGGAAGGCCAAGGGCCTCAACCTCGCGCCGATTCTTTTCACGCCGGAGCTGCCGCAGGGCGCCGCCCGCCGCCGCGTGGTCGCGCAGGACCACGGCCTCGACAAGGCCCTCGACAACGAGCTCCTGGCGCTCGCCGCGCCCGCGCTCGCCGACGGCGAGCCGGTCCGCGCGGCGCTGCCGGTCCGCAACGACCAGCGCAGCGTGGGCGCAATGCTGGGCGGCGAGGTCACCCGGCGCTACGGCGGCAACGGGCTACCCGACGACACCATCGCGTTCACCCTGCGCGGCACCGGCGGGCAGTCGTTCGGCGCGTTCCTGCCACGGGGCGTCACACTGCGGCTGATCGGCGACACCAACGACTACGTCGGCAAGGGCCTGTCCGGCGGCCGGGTGATCGTGCGCCCGGATGAGGACGCGCCGTTCGTCGCCGAGGACAACATCATCGCCGGCAACACCATCCTGTACGGCGCCACGGCCGGCGAACTGTTCCTGCGCGGCCGCGCGGGCGAACGCTTCGCGGTGCGCAACTCCGGTGCCACCGCGGTGGTCGAGGGCGTCGGCGACCACGGCTGCGAGTACATGACCGGCGGCACCGTGGTGGTGCTCGGCAGCACGGGACGCAACTTCGCGGCCGGGATGAGCGGCGGCACCGCGTTCGTGCTCGGCCTCGAGGCCGGGAAGGTCAACCCGGAGCTGGTGGATCTGGCGCCGCTCACCGACGAGGAGCAGGAGACCCTGCACGATCTGCTGGAGAGGCACTACGCGGAGACCGACTCCGCGGTGGCGGAGCGGCTGCTCAAGGATTGGCCGGCCGCGGTAGCCGAGTTCACCGCGGTGATCCCGCGCGACTACAAGCGGGTGATGGAACTGATCAGGACCGCCGAGGCCGCCGGTCGCAACGTCGACGAGGCGGTCATGGGAGTCCAGCGTGCCTGACCCGAACGGTTTCCTGCGCTACGAACGGCAGCTGCCCAAGCGCCGCCCGGTGCCGGTGCGCATCCGCGACTGGCGGGAGGTGTACCCGCCCGCCGGCGAGGAGCTCATCCGCGATCAGGCGACGCGCTGCATGGATTGCGGCATCCCGTTCTGCCACGAGGGCTGCCCGCTGGGCAATCGCATCCCGGACTGGAACGACCTGGTCCGTACGGGCGCGTGGGCGGCCGCCGCGGAAAGCCTGCACGCCACCAACAACTTTCCGGAGTTCACCGGCCGGCTCTGCCCGGCGCCGTGCGAGGCGGCCTGCGTGCTCGGCATCGCCGACGACCCGGTCACCATCAAGCAGGTCGAGGTGGAGATCGCCAACCACGCGTTCGACCTCGGCTACGTGCAGCCGCAACCCGCGGCCACGCTGTCGGGCAAGCGGGTCGCCGTGGTCGGCTCCGGACCGGCCGGGCTGGCCGCCGCGCAGCAACTGGCCCGAGCCGGTCACGCCGTGACCGTGTACGAACGTGACGACAAGATCGGCGGCCTGCTCCGCTACGGCATCCCCGACTTCAAGATCGAGAAGCACCACATCGACGCCCGCCTCGCGCAGATGCGGGCCGAGGGCGTGGATTTCCGGACCGGCGTCGACGTGGGCGTCGACGTGACCGCCGACGAACTGCGCGAGCGCTTCGACGCGGTGCTGCTCACCTGCGGCGCGCTCAACGGCCGCGACACCCCGTCCACCCCCGGCCGGACGCTCAACGGCGTCTACCTGGCCATGGAACACCTGGTACCCGCGAACCGGGTGGTCGCCGGGCTGCAGGACAGCACACCGGTGGACGCGGCCGGCAAGCATGTCGTCATCATCGGCGGCGGCGATACCGGAGCCGACTGCCTCGGCGTCGCCCACCGCCAGGGCGCCGCCGGTATCGTCCAACTCGACCAGTACCCGCTGCCGCCCGAGACCCGCGCCGAAGAGCTGCACCCCTGGCCCACCTGGCCGGTCATCCTGCGCAACTACCCGGCGCACGAGGAGGGCGGCGACCGCGTCTTCGGCGTCGCCGTGCAGGAATTCGTCGATGACGGCGCGGGCAACGTCGCCGCCGTGCGCATCGCCGACGTCGTGGTCGAGCGCATCGACGGGGTGCGCACGGTGACCGTCACCGAGGGCTCCGAGCGCGACATCCGCGCCGAGCTGGTCCTTCTCGCGATCGGTTTCGACGGTACGGAGGATCAGCCGCTGTTGCGGCAGTTCGGCGTGACCCGCAACGCCCGCGGCGCCGTGGACGCCCGCGACGACTGGCAGACCGACGTCGAGGGAGTGTTCGTGGCGGGCGACATGCACCGGGGTGCGTCACTGATCGTCTGGGCCATCGCCGAGGGACGCGCGGCCGCCGCCGCGATCCACACCTACCTCGGCACGCTCGGCGACCTCCCGGCCCCGGTGCAGCCGTCGTCACATCCGCTCGCCGCGACCCGCTGAGCCCGCGCCCGCGGCCGGGGCCGGCGCCTCGAACCTGCGGTTGGGGCGCCGGATCCGCGTACCTGTCAAGCCGGGCTAGCTGGCCTCGCTTCGCTCGGCGGCTCGCGCCTGATAACCGATGAGATGCCGCAGTCGCTGCGGTCGCTGCGCTCCCTTCGCTTGGTGCGACATCTCACCGGCGGCGCGAGCGGGACGCGGCGGGTCCGCGACGACCGATAGGCTGGTCCACGCGGCCGCCGACGCCCGCCATTCGGTCTTCATCCCCAGGACGGGGGTCGGCCGCCGGGCCGACCCAGAAGAGAGACTAGCCTGATGGCCGTGACACGCCGCGTAAAGATCGTCTGCACCATGGGCCCCGCCACCGCATCCCCCGAACGCATCCGCGGGCTCGTCGAGGCCGGCATGGACGTGGCCCGGCTGAACTTCAGCCACGGCAGCCACGAGGACCACCAGAAGATGTACGAGCTCGTGCGCGAGGCCGCCAACGAGTGCGGCCGCGCCGTCGCCGTCCTCGCCGACCTGCAGGGCCCCAAGATCCGTCTCGGGCGGTTCGCCGACGGCCCGCACGAGTGGCACACCGGCGACGTCGTGACCATCACCAGCGACGACATCCTCGGCACCGCGGACCGGGTCTCCTGCACCTACAAGAAGCTGCCGCACGAGGTCAGGGTCGGCGACCGGTTGCTCATCGACGACGGCCGGGTCGCCATCGAGGTCCTCGGCGTCGAGGGCAACGACATCCGCAGCCTGGTCGTCGAGGGCGGGCCAGTCTCGAACAACAAGGGCGTCTCGCTGCCCAACGTCGCGGTCAGCGTGCCGGCGTTGAGCGACAAGGACGAGGAGGACCTGCGCTTCGCGCTCGGCCTCGGCGTCGACCTCGTCGCGCTGTCGTTCGTGCGCTCGCCCGACGACATCAAGCTCGTGCACCACATCATGGCGGAGGAGGGCCGGACCCTGCCGGTCATCGCCAAGGTGGAGAAGCCCGAGGCGGTCGACCACCTTGAGGCCATCGTACTGGCGTTCGACGGCGTGATGGTGGCCCGCGGCGACCTCGGCGTCGAGCTCCCGCTCGACCAGGTGCCGCTGGTGCAGAAACAGGCCGTGCAGCTCTGCCGGGAGAACGCCAAGCCGGTGATCGTGGCGACTCAGATGCTCGACTCGATGATCGAGAACTCCCGCCCGACCCGCGCCGAGGCCTCCGACGTCGCCAACGCCGTTCTCGACGGCACCGACGCGGTGATGCTGTCCGGCGAGACCAGCGTCGGCAAGTACCCGGTCCTCACGGTCAGCACCATGGCCCGCATCATCAGCACCACCGAGGCCGGCTCGTTCGGCGTGCCCCGCCTGCAGCACGACCCGCGTACCCACGGCGGCGCTCTCACCGTCGCCGCGTCCCAGATCGCCCGCAACATCGGCGCCAAGGCGCTGGTCGCGTTCTCCCAGACCGGCGACACCGTACGCCGGTTGTCCCGGCTGCACTGCGAACTGCCGCTGCTCGCGTTCACGCCGGTCCCCGAAGTCCGCGACCAGCTCGCCCTCTCCTGGGGCGTCGAGACGTTCCTCACCGACTTCGTACAGCACACCGACGACATGTTCCGCCAGGTCGACGGCAAGATGCTCGGACTCGGCCTGGCCAAGCCCGGCGACTACGTCGTCGTCGTGGCCGGCAGCCCGCCCAACGCGCCGGGCTCCACCAACACGCTGCGCGTCCACCAGCTCGGCTCGCTGGTCGACCCGGCCACCGTCACCGAGGCACCGTGACCCAGCCGCCGCTGTCCGGACAGGCCGCGGTCGATCAGCTCCTCGAGGTCCTCGACCTCAAGCAGATCGACCCGGCCACGTTCCGCGGTGAGAGCCCGCAGGTCGGCGCGCAACGTGTCTTCGGCGGCCAGGTCGCCGGCCAGGCACTGGTCGCCGCCGGACGCACCGTCGACCCGGACCGGTTCGTGCACTCCCTGCACGGCTACTTCGTCCGGCCCGGCGACCCGACCGTGCCGATCGAATTCCGGGTGGAGAACATCCGCGACGGCAGATCCTTTTCGGTACGCCGTTCCACCGCCCAGCAACACGGCAAGACCATCTTCTTCATGTCGGCGTCGTTCCAGGTCGTCGAGCGTGGCCTGGACCACCACCCGCCGGCACCCACCGGCGTACCCGGGCCCGACGAGGTCCCCACGATGGCCGACTGGGTCGCGCGCTATCCCGAGCGGGCCGGCGTCTTCGCCGCCGCGCCACAGGCCGTCGACGTCCGCTACGTCGGCGTGCCCGGCTGGGTACCGCCCGGCGACCGCGACCCCAGCGACCAGCAACGCGTCTGGATGCGCATCGCCGGCAAGCTACCCGACGACCCGCTCATCCACGCCTGCGCGCTCACCTACGCCAGCGACCTCTCCCTGCTCGACACCGTGCTGTCCGTGCACGGCGAAGTCTGGGGACCCGGCGGCGTCATCGGCGCCAGCCTCGACCACGCGCTGTGGCTGCACCGGCCGTTCCGCGCCGACGAATGGTTCCTGTACGACTGCACGAGCCCGTCCGCCAGCGGCGCCCGCGGCCTCGCCAGCGGTCGCATGTTCACCCAGGACGGGCGGCACATCGCCAGCGCCGTTCAGGAGGGACTGCTTCGGCGCGTCGGTGCGCCGCCGCGGTGACAATACTCGCGACCGTCCCGAACCGGTCTTTTCCTGGAAAAACCAGCCTTGCCCGGGTCCATCCCGCCGCCGGCCGCGACCGGGGGTGTAGCGTGCTCGCCCGGTCAGACGAATCGCGGCGAGATCGGGAGTCGACGGGATCAGCGTGGTGAGTGATGACGACCTCGCCGAGGCGTTGAAGGCAGCAATCGCCGGTGACGAGGCGGGATTCGCCGTCCTGTGGCGGTCACTGCAGCCCGCCGTCCTGCGCTACCTGCGGGTGGTCGTCGGCGGCGCGGCCGAAGACGTAGCGTCCGAGACCTGGCTGCAGGCCGCCCGCGACCTGCACCGCTTCGAGGGCGGACCGCCCGCGTTCCGGGGATGGCTGTTCCGCATCGCCCGGCACCGCGCGATCGATGAGCGGCGGCGGTCGGCCCGGCGGCCGGAGGAGCCCTCCGCATCGTTCGACGACGACACCGCCCGTGCCCCGGCCCGAGACGCCGCCTCCGAGGTGGTGGAGGGCTCCGACACGGCATGGGCGCTCCGGCTCATCGCCGCCCTGCCACCCGATCAGGCCGAAGCCGTGATGCTGCGCGTGGTGGCTGGCCTGGACGTCGCGGCGACCGCCAAGGTGCTCGGCAAACGGCCCGGCACGGTCCGCGTGGCGACCATGCGCGGGCTACGCCGGCTGGCCGCGAACCCGCAGGTCCAGGCGCGCGCGGACCGGGCGCGCTGGCTGGGCGACATCGGCGGCAACCCGGTCGGCCGAGCCGGACCGGAAAGGGTGTAACGCGATGGGGCTGTGGGGCGCTCTTCAGGGTGCGATGCGTACGCGGAGAACTCGACGGATTGGCCTGGCCGAGGCAGACCGGCTGGTTGCCGGAAAACCATCCAGTCCCGACCCGTGGGGACTGGGTGTGCTGCTCGACGCTGCAAAGGCTCCCCCCAGCGTCGACGAGCTAGCCGGTGAGAGGGCTGCCGTGGCCGGGTTTCTGGCGGCGCATCGCAAAGCGGCGGCGACGACGCCGTCGAAGAGGAGGAACCGTGCACAGCTACGGCTGTCGGCCAGGGCGGTCGCACTCAAGGTGGCGGCCGCGGTGACTGTTCTGGCGATGGGCGGCACTGCGGTGGCGGCGCAGACCGGCAAGCTGCCGGCCGGCGCTCAGCAGCGCGCGCACGACATGCTCTCCTCGCTGGGCGTACCGGCGCCGGACGACGGTCCGCGACCCGCCCCCACCGGCCCGGTACGCCCCAGCACATCCGCCCAACCCTCCGCCACTCCGACTCCCCCCACAAGCGCCACCACCGACCCGGTAGCGCTCACCCTCTGCCAGCAATGGGACGCCGCGAACCGGAAACCGCACGGCAAGGCATTGACGGCGGAGGCGAAGCACGCCCTCGCCGAGGCCGCGGGCGGCCCATCCAAGGTCGCTGAATTCTGCGTCGCCCTGCTCGGCAACCCGACCGCCACGCCCACCGGGCCGGCCACCGCTACCCCCAGCCAGCCGGGCAACGGAAGCGGCAACGGCAAGGGCAAAGGCCACGACACCACCCGTCCCACCCCCAGTCCCCAGGATCCGCGCGGAAAATGACCTTGCAGACAGCCACCCGCGACGCGGATCCCGTCTTCGTGGATCACACCGGTCGCCGCCGCCGGCTCGTCGCGGCGGCCGCGACCGCCGGGGCGCTGATCCTCACGCTGGCGGTGCTGGCGCTGCTGGCCGGGTTCACCGGCGCCGGTCCGGTTCCCGTGCCCGGCTTTCCCGCAGCCCGTACCGGGCACGTCAAGCCGACCCGGCCGACACCCCAACGGACCGACCCGACACCCGCCACCACGCCCGCTCCGCCGGCCGCCACACCCGCCGGCACGAGCGGGCCGGCGACCGCGCGGCCGTCGTCCGGCGCGGCATCGGTCACCAGCGCGCCGACCACCAGTCCCACCCCGACGCCGAAGGGCAACGGCCGGTCGCCCAGCCACCCGCCGCACCCCACCAAGAAGAACTGACCGATGGGCAAACGAGTGCGGCCGTCCCAGCCGCGGGCGCACTGGGCACTACTCACCGTGTTCACGCTCCTGCTCCTGGCCGAGCTGTGTCTCAACGGCTACGTCACGCACGCCGGCGCCGAAGGCAGCGGACCGCACGAGAAGCCGGACGGCGCCGGCACCGTTCCGGCCGCGGTCACCGACGGCGCGCCCGTCCAGCACATCGGCGCGGACGGCTCGGTGAGCAGCCGCGGAATGCCCGCCAAGACGATCGCTCTGACGTTCGACGACGGACCCGACCCGACCTGGACCCCGCGGATCCTCGCCGTCCTCACCCGCTACCACGCGCACGCCACGTTCTTCCAGATCGGCTCCAAGGTCAACCAGTACCCACAGATCTCCCGCCAGGTCCTCGCCGCCGGGCACGAGATCGGGTCGCACACCTTCACACACATCGAGGCCGCCGGCACGCCCCCATGGCGGCTGAACGCCGAACTGACACTGACCGGCAATGCCATCGCGACCGCGACCGGCCGCCGCCCGGAACTGATGCGCCCGCCGTACTCCTCGCAACCGGACGCCGTCACCGGCCCTGACTTCGCCGCCCTACGCCGGGTCGGCGCGGCCGGGTACCTCATCGTGCTGGCCGACCACGACACCAACGACTGGCGGCGGCCGGGCGTGAAGGCCATCGTCTCCGCCGCGCAACCCGCCCGCGGGGCTGGCGCCGTCGTGATGATGCACGACTCCGGCGGCGACCGGGCGCAGACCGTGGCCGCCCTGGAAGCCCTGCTTCCGCGGATGCAGGCGCAGGGCTACCGGTTCGTGACCATCTCCGAAGGCCTCGGGCTGCCCGGAACACCACGCGCGACCACCGGCCAACGGTGGCGCGGACAGGCACTGCGACTGGCCCAGCTGACCGGATCCTGGCTCGCCGACGCCATGACGGTGGTCATGCTGATCGCGGCGGTGCTGACCGGGTTGCGCCTGATCGTCGAGCTGTGTTGTGCCCAGGTGCACCGGCGGCGGATCCGCCGATCGAGCCGGCGGCCACTCGAGTACCTCGGACGGGTGTCGGTCATCGTCCCCGCCTACAACGAGGCCGCCAACATCGCCAGCACGGTCCGCTCACTGGCCCGCAACGACTATCCGTGGGTCGAAGTGATCGTCGTCGACGATGGATCCAGCGACGGCACCGCCGACATCGTCGAGCGGCTCCGGCTCCCCACTGTCACCGTTATCCGCCAGCCGAACGCCGGCAAGCCGGCCGCCCTCAACACCGGCATCCGGCACGCCGTCGGCGACCTGATGGTCCTGGTCGACGGCGACACCGTCTTCGAACCGGACGCCGTCGGCCGCCTCGTCCAGCCTTTCCGCGATCCCACCGTCGGCGCGGTCTCCGGCAACACCAAGGTCGCCAACCGCAAGGGGCTGCTCGGCCGCTGGCAACACCTCGAGTACGTGATGGGATTCAACCTGGACCGGCGGATGTTCGACCTCGCCCGCTGCATGCCCACCGTGCCCGGCGCGATCGGCGCGTTCCGCCGGTCCGCCGTCCACCGCGTCGGCGGAGTGTCCGCGCAGACCCTGGCCGAGGACACCGACTTCACGATGGCCGTCATCCGCGCCGGCTGGCGCGTGGTGTACGAGCCGGCCGCCGTCGCCTGGACCGAGGTCCCCGCCACCGTGCGACAGCTGTGGCGGCAACGCTACCGATGGTGCTACGGCACCATGCAGGCGATGTGGAAGCACCGAATGACGCTGATCCAGCCCGGCGCGGCCGGCCGGCTGGGGCGCCGCGGCCTCACCTATCTGCTCCTGTTCCAGATACTCCTGCCGCTCTGCGCTCCCATGATCGACATCTACGCGGTGTACGGCCTGCTCTTCCTGCCCTTTGGCAAGGTCGCCGCGGTCTGGGCCGGATTCACCGCGGTGCAAGTCGCCACCGCCGCATACGCCCTGCGACTCGACGGCGAACGTTACGGGCCCTTGTGGAGCCTGCCCCTGCAGCAGATCCTGTACCGGCAACTCATGTACCTGGTCGTCGTCCAGTCCACCGTGATGGCGCTGCTCGGCGGCCGGCTGCGCTGGCACCGGATGGCCCGCACCGGCGCGGCCAGCGCCCACGACCAGGTGGCGGCTCGCGACCAGGCCCTCAGGCCGGTCCGGCCGCCTGGTCGCGACCAGGTGGCGGCTCGCGACCAGGCCGTCAGGCCGGTCCGGCCGCCAGGTCGCCCCGGGCCGCACGACCATGCCGTGCCGCACGGCCGCATCGCCCAAGACCCCGGCGCCCGGCGGCACCTTCAGCAGACGATGAGCGGCGCGCGCTGGCCGTTGAACTAGTCTCCGGACCGGATACGCCGCCTCCGTGACCGCGCACGGGGCACGGCCGCGTCTCCGATCACCACTTGGGGCCGACATGTTTGTCGAGCTCGGCCACCGCCTCGCGCCGCGCGACGGAGAGCAGGTTGCGCCGGCACATCCGCCATTCGATACCCAGCTGATCGAGCGATTGCTGGCACAGCTCCATGATGTCCGCGGACTCGTTGGAGAACATGTACCGCGGATACATATAGGTCTTGCCGTTCCGCGTGACACGATTTGTTACACGACAGCCATCGGAGTGAAATAATCCGCGCAGGAAATGGCCGGGATTGTCGTCAATGATCGGCTGTTGCCAGTCCGCAAAGTAGATCTGTCTTTCATGTTTCCGGCCCGGTCCGTGTTGCGGAAACAGGCAGGGCCAATGGCTCGAATAGCTCTGAACGCCGACGCAACCCTGCTTCTGGACGCGTTGCACGCTTTTGGCGAGTACCGCGAGCATTGCTGTCTCGCATTGTTCGATCAAACCCGGCCATGAATCAGCACAGTAGATGCGGAGCACTGGGACCCTCGCAGCGGCAACCAGGTGTCCGTCGCCGAGATAGAGGCCGAGCAGATACGCGTATTGAGGTTGATCCTCCGGAAGGCCGGCCGTGGACTTGCACCGCGGGCATCGCGTCGGTTCGGGCGGCTGGAGCAAGCGACGACGTGCGCGCTCGCCGTAAAACCAATGGCCGACTGTGCCGCGAGGCAGGCCAAGCGTCCGGCACACTTCGCCGAAGGGAATTCCGGCGGCCATCATCCTGCTGGCCCGCTCGCGCAAATGGGTTGGATGCACCCCATGAGTATCGAACAGGGGTACGACACTTCTTGTGTCCCCGGTGGGATTCGAACCCACACTGTATGGATTTTGAGTCCATTGCCTCATGCCGATTGGGCTACGGGGACAAGCGTGCTCGGTTCGGGCGTGGGTTGGTCACGCCTGGCTGAGCCACTGACAGACTACCCACTACGCTGATGAGGGCGACACCCACATACCCGGGTGTCGCGACTTCGGGAGTGTTGGGGGTAGGGGTCCGTGGCCGACACGCAGGCGAGCGCCCAGCGCAGGCGGGTATTGATCGCCGAGGACGAGGCGCTCATCCGGCTGGACCTGGCCGAGATGCTCGTGGAGGAGGGCTACGACGTCGTAGGTGAGGCCGGCGACGGCGAGACCGCCGTACGTCTGGCCGAAGATCTGTCGCCGGACCTGGTGATCCTCGACATCAAGATGCCGATCATGGATGGCCTGGCGGCCGCGGAGCGGATCGCCGGCGGCCGGATCGCTCCGGTGGTGATCCTGACCGCGTTCAGCCAGCGCGACCTGGTGGAGCGCGCGCGGGCGGCCGGCGCGATGGCGTACCTGGTGAAGCCGTTCCAGAAGTCGGACCTCGTGCCGGCCATCGAGATAGCGCTCTCGCGGTATTCCGAGATCGCGGCACTGGAGTCCGAGGTGGCCGGGCTGACGGACCGGCTGGAGACGCGCAAGTCGGTGGAGCGCGCCAAGGGCGAGCTGATGACGAAGTACGCGATGACGGAGCCCCAGGCGTTCAAGTGGATCCAGCGCACGGCGATGGATCACCGGATGACGATGCGGGAGGTCGCGGACCGGATTCTGGCCGAGCGGGAAGAGTCCGAGGGCACGTCGCAGGCCTGACCGTCGATCGTCGTGAAGCGCCTGATGTAACACCTTCTCCGTCGATGGGGTCACCCCACGTAACGGTTCGGTGAAAGGCCGTTCGAAGTCTTACTCCAAGCCCGGTATCTGGGATAGCGTCCGGCCCCATGACGGGCGCAGCTGTGTCGTGCCGGTGCGCAAGTGCCAATCGACCTGCGGTGGCTCGGTGGGTTCGGTATGGAGGAGGGTTCCAACCTTGAGGCACGTTCTCGTACGAGCCATCGGCGGGGTGGCCGTCATCGGCCTCATCGCCGGTGCCGCTGCATGCAACCCCTCCGGCGGTGGTGGCAACGGCAGCGCGGGCGGCTCGAACTGCGGCTACAAGCTCGCATTCTTCGGCGCCCTCACCGGGTCTGCGGCCAACCTTGGTGTCAACATCGAGCAGGGCTTCGAGCTCGCCATCGACCAGTACAACACCAAGAAAGGCTCGACCTGCATCACGGTCGCGAAGTTCGACTCGCAGGGCGACCCGGGTGTGGCGCCCGGTGTGGCGCGTCAGCTGGTGACGGACAAGAAGATCCTCGGCATCGTGGGCCCGCCGTTCTCCGGCGAGTCGGAGGCCGCGGATCCGATCTTCGAGGCGGCCGGCATCCCGACGATCACGCCGTCGGCGACCCGGGTGTCGCTGTCCGCCCACGGCTGGAAGGTGTTCCACCGCGCGGTCGCGAACGACGACTCCCAGGGGCCGGCGGCCGGTAACTACGTCAAGAACACCCTGAAGGCCGCGAAGGTCTTCGTGGCGGATGACCAGTCGGCGTACGGCGCGGGCCTGGCCGACGAGGTGAAGAAGACGGTGGGCGCCGCGGTGATCGGCACCGACAAGACCGAGGCGGACGGCAAGCAGACCGACTTCTCGGCGACCGTGCAGAAGGTCGTGGGCAGCGGGGCGACCGTGATGTTCTACGGCGGCTACTACCAGAACGCCGGCCTGATCCGCAAACAGCTCACGGCCGCGGGTTGGAAGGGCACACTGGTCGCCGGCGACGGCGTGAAGGACCCGGGCTTTGCCAAGGCGGCTGGCAACGTTGCCGCGGTCGGCACGGTCGTGACCTGCCCGTGTTCCCCGCCGGAGAAGGCGGGCGGCACGTTCGTCACCGACTACAAGGCGAAGTGGAACACCGACGCCGGTACCTACTCCGACGTGGCGTTCGACGCGGCCAACATGTTCCTGGCCGGCCTCGACGCGGGCAACACGACGCCGGAGAAGATGAACACCTACCTGTCGACGATCGACTACAAGGGCATCGCGAACGAGTACAAGTTCACCTCGACCGGCGAGCTGGACCCCAGCCTGATCAAGGTGTGGACGTTCAAGTTCGACAAGACCGGCAACACCATCGCGGACCAAGAGGTTCCGACCGCCTGATCGAAGGCTGTAACTCTCAGTAGGGACGGTGTGGCCGGAAGATGTCCGGCCACACCGACCTCTTCGTATCAGGAGCGCCTTGTGAACTTCTCCGGTCTGATCAACGACTTCGGGCCGCTCACCATTACCGGCCTGGCCCAGGGCGCGATCATCGCGCTCTTCGCGCTCGGTTACACCCTCGTGTACGGCGTGCTGCGTCTCATCAACTTCGCCCACTCCGAGGTCTTCCTGCTCGGTACGTACGCGTGCCTGATTCTGTGGGGCGTGTTCGGGTTGGACCAGAACTCGGCGACGCCGGCGACGGGCGCGGTGATCGGCTTCCTGTTGCTGGGTCTGCTCGCGGCGATCGTCGTCTCCGGTCTCACCGCGCTGGGTGTCGAGCTCGTCGCATACCGCCCGTTGCGTAGGCGGAACGCGCCGCCGCTGGCGTTCCTGATCACCGCGATCGGCGCGTCGCTGTTCATGTCCGAGACCGTTGGCGTAATCACCCACCGCAATATTCGGGGCGTGCCGCCGCTGATCCGGCCCGCGGACGTCTTCGTGATCGGCAACACGCATGTGACGAATCTGCAGCTTCTGATCATCGTGCTGGCGCTCGGGATGATGTTCGTGCTGGACCGGTTCATCAACCGGTCCCGGCTGGGCCGGGGTATCCGTGCGGTGGCGCAGAACCCGGACAGTGCGGCGCTGATGGGCGTCAACAAGAGCCGGGTGATCTCGCTGGTCTTCCTGCTCGGTGGGCTGATGGCGGGCATCGCGGCGGTGATGTATGACCTGAAGATCGGGGTGACCCGCTTCGACGCCGGCTTCCTGTTGGGCATCGAGGCGTTCACCGCGGCGGTGTTGGGCGGAATCGGCAACCTGCGTGGCGCGCTGGTGGGCGGTCTGCTGCTGGGCTTGCTGCAGAACTACGCGGCGGGCCTGTTCGGCACGCAGTGGTTGCACGCGGCGTCGTTCGTCGTGCTGGTGTTGATCCTGCTGGTCCGGCCGACGGGCCTGCTGGGTGAGTCTCTGGGGAGGGCGAGGGCATGACCGAGTGCACCGAGCGCAGCGAGGGCCGCGAGGGCATGCCTAAGGAGGCAAGGCCATGACCAAGTGCACCGAGCACAGCGAGGGCCGCGAGGACATGCCTAAGGAGGCAAGGGCATGACGACAGAGGCGAGTGCGACGGGTCAGAGCGCGAGCACGACCGGGCGGCAGCGGAACCGGCGCTCGTCCGGCGGCGTGCGGGGCTGGTTCGGCCGGCAGCCGGTACTGGTGCGGGCCGTGATCATCGTCGCGGTGGTGGTGGGTGCCTACCTGCTGCCGTACCTGGGTCAGGTGCCCGTGGTCGGTCCGCAGCTCATCACGGAGGGCATCGACTGGCCGAGCGCGCTGTTCAACATGTCGTACTACGTATTGCTGGCGCTGGGTCTGAACGTGGTGGTCGGCTTCGCGGGCCTGCTGGACCTGGGCTATGTCGGGTTCTTCGCAGTGGGCGCGTACACGGTGGCGTTGCTGACGTCGCCGGACAGCGTGCTGCACACGGAGTGGGCCTGGCTGGCGGCGTTGCCGGTCGCGGTGGCGATCGCGATGTTGTCGGGCCTGATCCTGGGCTGGCCGACGCTGCGGTTGCGCGGCGACTACCTGGCGATCGTGACGCTGGGCTTCGCCGAGATCATCCGGATCTTCGCGACGAGTTCGGAGACGTTGCGCGGCGACCGCGGCTTCGCCAACATCCCGCACCCGCCGGGCACGTTGCCCGACGGCAAGCCGATCTTCGGTGTGGCGGACGCGACACCGTACTTCTGGCTCGGCCTCTCGGTGATCATCCTGGTGATCCTGGGCGTGCGGAACCTGGACCGCAGCCGGGTCGGCCGTTCGTGGCTCGCGATCCGCGAGGATGAGGAAGCCGCCGAGATCATGGGCGTGCGGACGATCAAGTACAAGCTGTGGGCGTTCGCGATCGGCGCGTTCATCGGCGGCCTGGGCGGCGTGATGTTCGCGGGCGAGCAGGGTTTCATGAACTCGGGCACGTTCGTGCTGCAGTTCTCGATCCTGGTCCTGGCGGGCGTGGTCATGGGTGGGTCGGGCAACATCGCCGGCGCCATCCTGGGCGGTGCGCTGATCTCGTACATTCCGGACCGGTTACGCGGGATCACAGATCCGATCTTCAACACGGATCTGTTCGGGTTCCGGTTCGCGATCTTCGGCCTGGTGATCATCGCCATCATGATCTTCCGGCCACAGGGTCTGATCCCGAGCCGGCGCCGCGCCATGGAGCTCAAGGACCGCGCGAGGGAGGTGGCTCCCATTGAGTGAGCGCAGCGAACGAACAATCGAGCCGCATGACGTCGCGGAGCGAAACGGAGCGACGGCATGAGCGAGCCACACATCGATACGCCGCAAGAGTGGGACGACTCCATCGCGCGTCCCGTCGACCGCCCTGCACCCACCGGTGGCCGGGCCACCGCGGAGGCGACGCTGCCGCAGCGTGCCAGCGACGCTCTGCTCGACGTCGATCACGTGACCTTGCGCTTCGGCGGTGTCGTCGCGCTCAACGACGTGAGTTTCAGCCTCCGCAAGGGCGAGATCTTCGGCTTGATCGGCCCGAACGGCGCCGGCAAGACCACCTGCTTCAACGCCATGACCGGCGTGTACCGGCCGACGAGCGGCGGCATCTGGTTCCAGGGCGAGTCGATCGTCGGCAAGCGCAAACACGAGATCACCCGCAGCGGGATCGCGCGCACGTTCCAGAACGTGCGGCTGTTCCCGGAGATGACCGCGCTGGAGAACGTGATGGTGGGCGCGGACGCCCACCACAAGACCAGCGTGATCGGGGCGCTGTTCCGGCTGCCGCGGCATTGGCGCGAGGAGCGGTCGGGCCGGGAACGGTCGATGGAACTGCTGCGCTTCGTGGGCATCGATCATCGCGCCGGCGAGGTGTCGCGCAGCCTCTCGTACGGCGAGCAGCGCCGGCTGGAGATCGCGCGGGCTCTCGCCACGAATCCGACGCTGTTGTGCCTGGACGAGCCGGCGGCGGGCTTCAACCCGGCGGAGAAGGCGGATCTGCTCGCCCTGATCCGCCGGATCCGCGACACCGGGGTGACGATCCTGCTGATCGAGCACGACATGCGGCTGGTGATGGGCGTGACGGACCGGATCGTCGTGCTGGAGTTCGGCAAGAAGATCGCCGAGGGCACGCCCCACGAGGTGCGGGACAACCCGGCGGTCATCGCGGCTTACCTAGGAGTGCCGGCCGATGCTGCTTGAGCTGGAGAACGTGACGCTGCTGTATGGCCGCATCGAGGCCCTGCACGGCATCAGCCTGACCGTCGGCGAGGGTGAGATCGTGGCCCTCATCGGCGCGAACGGCGCCGGCAAGTCGACCACGATGCGGGCGATCTCGGGGCTGCGGCCGGTGGCGCAGGGGGCGATCCGGTTCGAAGGTCAGGACATCACGAAGCTGCGCGCGGATCTACGGGTGGTCCGGGGGGTGTCGCAGTCGCCGGAGGGTCGGGGCATCTTCCCGGGCATGACGGTGCGGGAGAACCTGGACATGGGCGCGTACACCCGCCGGAACCGGGTCGAGATCAATCAGGACCTGGAGCGTGTGTTCACGCTGTTTCCCCGCATGAAGGAGCGCGAGCGGCAGGTCGGCGGCACGCTGAGCGGCGGCGAACAGCAGATGCTCGCGGTGGGCCGGGCGCTGATGAGCCGGCCGAAGCTGATGCTGCTCGACGAGCCGTCGATGGGTCTGGCGCCGATGCTGATCCAGCAGATCTTCGACATCGTCGTGGAGATCAACCAGCAGGGCACCACGGTGCTGCTGGTGGAGCAGAACGCCCAGCAGGCCCTGTCGCGCGCGCACCGCGGATACGTGCTGGAAACGGGCCGGATCGTGAAATCGGGCACCGGAGCGGAACTGCTACACGACCCCGCGGTCAAGGACGCCTATCTCGGCGTCGCTTAGTTCAACGCATACCCTAGGAGTTGATATGTTCCGCACCACCCCCCACCGGCGCGCGATCCTCGGCTTGGCCGTCGTTGCGGCGCTGACTGCATCGATGGCCGCCTGCGGCGGAGAGTCGAACGGCGGCTCGGGTACGGGCGCCACCGCGCCGGCCGCGTCGTCGTCGGTCGACAGCGCGCTCGCGGCGAAGGTTCCGGCCGACATCAAGGCGGCCGGAAAGCTGATCGTCGGTACGGACTCGACGTACGCGCCGAGCGAGTTCCTGGACACCGACGGTAAGACGGTGATCGGCTTCGACGTCGACCTGTTCAACGCGGTCGCCGCCAAGCTGGGCCTGACGACCGAGTGGCAGTCGGCGACGTTCGGCAATATCATCCCGGGCGTGAATTCCGGCAAGTACAACGCCGGCGTTTCGTCGTTCACCATCAATCCGGACCGGTTGAAGCAGGTCAACATGGTGTCCTACTTCTCGGCCGGCACCCAGTGGGCGGCGAAGACGGGCACCACGATCGACCCGGACAACGCCTGCGGCAAGAAGGTGGCGGTGCAGGCCGGCACGGTCCAGGTCGACGACATCACGGCCCGGTCGAAGAAGTGCGGCAGCAACAAGATCACCATCGACCAGTACCAGAAGCAGAGCGACGCGACGAACGCGGTCGTGACCGGCAAGGACGACGCGATGCTGGCGGACTCGCCGGTGTGCGCGTACGCGGTGAAGCAGACCAACGGCCAGCTGGCCTTGGCCGGCGACATCTACGACTCGGCGCCGTACGGGTACGTGTTGCCGAAGGATCAGACCGACTTCGCGGACGCGATCGCGGGGTCGGTGCAGGCGTTGATCACCGACGGCACGTACAAGTCGATCCTGGCCAAGTGGGGCGTGGACGCTGGCGCGATCACGACTCCCGCGGTGAACCCGACGTCCTGAAACGCCGATGACTGACCAGACGCAAGCCGGGCGGGCACGGACTAAGCCGATCAAGGCCGTGCCCGTCCGGCACCCCGGCCGGTGGCTGCTGATCGCGGTGCTCGCCGTGCTGGTGGCGATGTTCGGGCACCTGCTGGTGACGAACGACCGCTTCCAGTGGGGGTTCATCTTCCAGCACTACGCGCCCGGCAAGCGCGGGGTGATGTTCACCGAGCCGGTGCTGCACGGCCTGCAGGGCACACTGCTGCTGACCGTCACGTCGATGGCGATCGGCATCGCGCTGGGCACCGTCATAGCGGTCATGCGGCTGTCGCCGAACCGCATCCTGTCCTCGATGGCGTGGATCTACACGTGGTTCTTCCGGGCGATACCGCGCCTGGTCCTGGCAGTGCTCTTCGGAAACCTGAACATCCTGTGGGCCCGGGTCGGCTTCGGGCTGCCGTTCGACGAGCAGATCGGCAAGCTGTTCGGCATCGACCTGAACGCGCAGTTCTACAGCGTCAAGGCGAGCGACCTGCTGGCCGGCTTCGTGGCCGGCATGCTCGCGCTGGGGTTGTCGGAGGCCGCGTACATGGCCGAGATCGTGCGCGCCGGCATCCAGTCGATCGACCCCGGTCAGGCCGAGGCGGCGGTGGCGCTGGGCATGTCGCGCGGCCAGGTGTTACGCCGGATCGTGCTGCCCCAGGCCATGCGGGTGATCGTGCCGCCGACCGGCAACGAGGTCATCGCGATGGTCAAGGACACGTCGCTGGTCGCGTTCGTGCCGGTGACCTACGAGCTGTTCTTCCAGCTCAACGCGATCAGCGCGCGGACATTCGTGGTGCTGCCGGTGCTGGTCGCCGCGCTGCTCTGGTACTTGAGCATCTGCAGCATCCTGATGGTCGCGCAATACTTCGTCGAGCGACACTTCAGCAAGGGCTACGGCACGACGGGCCGGGCCCGGCAGCGGCTGCGGGACATCGGCGTCGAGCAGGGCGGCCGGATCACGGTCGAAGGAGGCATCCCATGACGGATCGGGGTACGGAGATGGTGCGCGCCGACAACGTGCACAAGTCCTTCGGTTTTCTGGAAGTGCTCAAGGGCATCGACCTGGTGGTGAACTCCGGCGAGGTGTGTTGCGTACTCGGGCCGTCCGGCTCCGGCAAGTCGACGTTTCTGCGCTGCATCAATCACCTCGAGAAGATCAACGCCGGGCGGATCTTCGTCGACGGCGACCTGGTCGGCTACCGCGAGCGCGGCGGCAAGCTGCACGAGCTCAAGGAGAAGGAGGTCGCCGAGCAGCGCCGCGCCATCGGCATGGTGTTCCAGCGGTTCAACCTCTTCCCGCACATGACGGTGCTGAACAACGTCATGGAGGCGCCCTGCCGGGTCAAGAAGGAGAGCAAGGCAGAGGTACGGGAGAGAGCGCGCGTGCTGTTGCGGCGCGTCGGCCTCGGCGACAAGGTGGACAACTACCCGTCCCAGCTGTCCGGCGGCCAACAGCAGCGGGTGGCGATCGCCCGGGCTCTCGCCATGCGGCCCAAGCTGATGCTGTTCGACGAGCCCACCAGCGCGCTCGACCCGGAGCTGGTCGGCGAGGTCCTGGACGTCATGAAGGATCTGGCTCGCGACGGCATGACCATGGTGGTGGTGACCCACGAGATCGGCTTCGCCCGCGAGGTCGGCGACAAGCTGATCTTCATGGACGAAGGGGTCGTGGTCGAGGAGGGGGCGCCGCGCGAGGTCCTCGCCAATCCGCAGCAGGAACGAACCAAGGCGTTCCTGAGCAAGGTGCTGTAAAGCGGACGGGGCTAGCGGCGGAGTTGTCGTAGGGCGCGACTAGAGTTCACGGATGTGAGCGACGACGCCAAAACCCCCCGGTTGCTGCTGCTCGACGGCCACTCGCTGGCTTATCGGGCGTTCTTCGCGCTGCCCGTGGAGAACTTCTCCACCC
Source organism: Actinoplanes sp. (assembly GCA_036001925.1). Lineage (GTDB taxonomy): Bacteria > Actinomycetota > Actinomycetes > Mycobacteriales > Micromonosporaceae > Actinoplanes. The sequence continues at coordinate 39,136 of DASYTU010000161.1, read as the reverse complement.
AGACCGGCCAGCCGACCAACGCCGTGTTCGGGTTCACGTCGATGCTGATCAACATGCTGCGTGACGAGCAGCCGACGCACGTCGTGGTCGCGTTCGACGTGTCGCGGCAGTCGTTCCGCTCGGAGAAGTACGCGGATTACAAGGCCGGCCGGTCGGAGACGCCGCAGCCGTTCCAGGGGCAGGTCAGCCTCGTCAAGGAGGTCCTCGAGGCGCTGCGCATCCCGGTGGTGGAAAAGCCGGGCTACGAGGCGGACGACGTCATCGGCACGCTGGCCTGCCAGGCCCGCGACGCCGGCATGGAGGTGGTCATCTCCACCGGCGACCGCGACGCCTTCCAGCTGGCCGGCGAGCACGTCACAATCCTGTATCCGGTCCGCGGCGTCTCCGAGGTCTGGCGGATGACCCCGGACGCGATCGAGGCGAAGTACGGCGTGCGCCCGGAGCGCTACCGCGACAAGGCCGCCCTGGTCGGCGAGACCAGCGACAACCTGCCCGGCGTGCCCGGCGTGGGCGACAAGACCGCGGCCAAGTGGATCAATCAGTACGGCGGCCTGGACGGCATCGTCGCGCACGTCGACGAGATCAAGGGCCGGGCCGGGGAGAGCCTCCGCACCCACCTCGCCGACGTCATGCGCAACTACGAGATTAACGCCCTGGTCTGCGACCTCGAGCTGCCGGTCGGCCCGCAGGACTTGCGGTGGCCGGGCTGGGATCGCGAGGCCGTGCACCAGGTCTTCGACGCGCTCGAGTTCCGGGTATTGCGGGAGCGGCTGTATTCCTACCTGGACGCGGTCGAGCCCGAGGCCGAGTCCGGTTTCGATCTGTCCGGCAGCGTGCTGCGCGCCGGCGAGGTGGCCGGCTGGCTCGGCGAACACGTCGGCGAGGCGCCCGTGGGCGTCGCGGTCACGGGCCGTTTCGGCCGCGGCACGGGTTCGCTGACCGGCGTCGCGGTGGCCACCGGTGACGGTCCGGCCGCGTGGTTCGACCCGGCGGTTCTGGACGAGGATGACGAGCGTGCGGTGGCGGCCTGGCTGGCCGACCCGGCCCGGCCCAAGGTCATTCACGACGCGAAACCCGCGATGCTGGCGTTCCGCGCACACGGCTGGTCCCTGGCCGGTGTCCGGGTGGACACGGCGCTCGCGGCCTACCTGGCCAAGCCCGATCAACGGGCGTACGACCTGACCGATCTGGCGCTGCGCTACCTCAAGCGGGAGCTGCGCGTCGATGCGCCCGAGGACGGCCAGTTGACGCTCGACGGCCTCGGCGGCGAGGGTGCCGCCGAGCAGAACGTGATGCTGCGAGCCCGCGCCACGCTCGATCTGGCCGACACGATCACCGAGGAGCTGTCCCGCGACGACGGTGCCTCGCAGCGCCTGCTGATGGAGGTGGAGCAGCCGCTGTCGATCGTCCTCGGCGAGATGGAACACGTCGGCATCGCCGCCGACACGGAGTACCTGTCCGAACTGGAGGCGCACTTCGCGGCGGAGGTGAAGGCCGCGCAGCAGAGCGCGCACGAGGCGGTCGGGCGCGAGTTCAACCTGGGCTCGCCCAAGCAGCTGCAGGAGATCCTGTTCACCGAGCGCGGCCTCCCCAAGACCAAGCGGATCAAGAGTGGCTACACGACCGACGCGGACGCGCTGCAGGGCCTGTTCACGCAGACCGGCGACCCGCTACTCGAACACCTGCTGCGGCACCGCGACGTGGCGAAGCTCAAGTCCACCGTGGACGGCCTGCTCAAGTCGGTTTCCGACGACGGGCGCATCCACACCACGTTCAACCAGACGGTGGCCGCGACCGGCCGTCTGTCGTCGACGGACCCGAACCTGCAGAACATCCCGATCCGCACCGAGGAGGGCCGGCGGATCCGCCGGGCGTTCATCGTGGGTCCGGGCTTCGAGCAGTTGATGACCGCTGACTACAGCCAGATCGAGATGCGCATCATGGCGCACCTGTCCGGCGACGAGGCGCTGATCGCGGCGTTCAACTCCGCGTTCGACTTCCACGCCGCCACCGCCTCGTCGGTCTTCCACGTCCCGGTCGAGGAGGTCGTCCCCGACCAGCGGCGCAAGATCAAGGCGATGAACTACGGCCTGGCGTACGGGCTCAGCGCGTTCGGCCTGTCCAACCAGCTCGGCATCTCCACCGAGGAGGCGCGCGGGCTGATGGAGGAGTACTTCGAACGCTTCGGCGGCGTCCGCGAGTACCTGATGGCGGTCGTGCGCCGTGCCGTGCAGGACGGCTACACCGCGACGATCCTCGGCCGCCGGCGCTACCTCCCGGACCTGAGCAGCGACAACCGGCAGCGCCGCGAGATGGCCGAACGCATGGCGCTCAACGCCCCGATCCAGGGCTCCGCGGCGGACATCATCAAGGTCGCGATGCTGCGCGTCGACGAGGCGATCCGCGCCGCCGGGCTGCGGTCGCGGATGCTGCTGCAGGTCCATGACGAGCTGGTCTTCGACGTGGCTCCGGGCGAGCGGCAGGCCCTCGAGGAGCTGGTGCGCCGCGAGATGGGCGGCGCGTACCCGCTGTCCGTTCCGCTCGAGGTCTCGGTCGGCGCCGGCCGCGACTGGAACGGCGCCGACCACTAAGGACGGTGAATGTCACTGTCCGATGCCCCGCCCGTTACTCCCGGGCAACGGTCCTACCGCGGCGACCGTCGCCGTCCGGCGTGTGGCGATCGCGGTTTGCGCCCTGCGCCACCCTTGTCGCATCGAGCGGCAACCTACGCCGCCGTCGTCCGCGTCTGACCGCGACCTGCGCCACTCTCGTTGGCGTGTGCCCGTGACCCGCCCATCGACCGCCGCCGCGCGGACCCTGGACCGGCGGGCCCGCGCTACCGACCGTGGTCGTGTCGGGCGAGATTGTGGCCTTGCCCGGCTCTGCAATGGTGGGCCGATGGGGAGCCCTTCGCCGGAACTGACTGTGCAGACCGCCGTACCGAGTCTCGCCTGGACCGCTGTCGTCCAGGGCCCGCTCGACGCCGACCAGGCGAGCACCTTCGCGCCGATGTTCAAGGCGCTGGGTGACCCGGTACGGCTACGACTGCTCTCGATGATCGCCTCCGCCGGCGGCGGCGAGGTATGCGTGTGCGACCTGACGGGCGAGTTCGCCCTGACCGGCCCGACGATCTCGCACCATCTCAAGGTGCTGCGCGAGGCCGGCCTGGTCGACAGCGACCGCCGCGGCACGTGGGTCTACTACCGGCTCGTGCCGGGAGCGCTGGCCCTGCTCGGCGGCCTGCTGGACGTAAACGCCGACGCCGTAGGCGCGGTCTCCTGAGGCTCGTCCACACACGACCGCCCGCCGGCGCGTCGCCGGCCGCGCGTCGCCCGCCCGGCGTCGCCCGCCCGCGGCGCGCCGGGGCGGTTGATCATGAGGTTTGGGCACGCCGGAACCGGTTCCGGCCCGCAATAACCTCATGATCAACCTGACACGAGGGGGTGTGCGAGGTTGATCATGGGGTTACGGCATGGCGGAACCGGTTCCGGGCCGTAATAACCTCATGATCAACGCGGGTGGCCCGGGCGCCGGGGGCTGGTTCGGACATCAGCGCCGGTCGGACACGAAGATCGCGGTGCCGGGGAACAGCCGGCCGCGCAGCGGGCTCCACTGGCCCCAGATCTGCTCGTGGCCCTCCGGCCATTCCGGCTCGATCAGGTCGCGCAGCACGAACCCCGCGGCGACCAGCTCGCGGATCCGGTCGCCGAGCGTCCGGTGCTGCTCGATGTACGTCACCACGCCATCGGCGTCCTGTTCGACGTAGGGGCGCCGATCGAAGTACGAGTTCACGGCGAGCAGGCCATCCTCGCCGGGCTCGTCCAGGAAGATCCACCGCAGCGGGTGGGTGATCGAGAAAACCCAGGCGCCGCCAGGCCGCAGCACGCGTGCGACCTCGCACATCACCGCGCCCGAATCGGCCACGAACGGGATCGCGCCGAATGCCGTGCACACGATGTCGAACGCCCCGTCGGCGAACGGCAGTGCCAGCGCGTCGGCCTGCACGAGCGGCACCCGCACGCCGGAGCGGTCTGACGCCTCGCGCGCGTGCCGCAACATGCCGGCGGACAGGTCCAGCGCGACCACGTCGGCGCCCTGGCCGTCGAGCCAGCGGGCGCCGGCGGCCGCGCCGCAGCCCAGCTCGAGCACCCGCCGCCCGCGCACGTCGCCGAGCAGCCGCGCATCGGCCTCGCGCAGCCCCTCGGGGCACCAGACAAAGTCGACGTCGCCGAGGAACGCGCCATGCTCGTCCTGGTAGGCGTCCGCGTCGAAGTCCCACCAGCGCCGGCTCGCGAGCCGGCTCTCCGCGTCGGTCACGGGGCGGCGGACCACGGCGGTCCGGGTCGGTTCCGATTCGATCACCCAGCAACGGTACGACAACCGCGGGTCGCGCCGGAAAGGCGCATAACGGACCTGGTGGCGGGCTGTCGGATCGTGGACCCGTCCGTGGTGTGGCCGTCGCGGTGGTGGGAGAATCCAGACGTCCTCCACGCCGACCTCGACGCAGTCGACCTGTGCGTCCGGCTTCAAACTGGACGGTCCCGAGTCGTCTGTCGCGCCGTGGGCCGACGTGACTTTCACCGGCCCGAGGAGGAACGATGACCAATCCCGAACCGCTTGACACGGCCGCTATCCGGGCGGCCCTCGACGAGGGTGGACAACCTTGGCAGGCCGCCGAGAACCCGATGACCAGGATGTCGCAGGCAGATCGTGAGCGACGGCTCGGCGTGCCGCTGCCGAGCGACGAAGAACGGGCGGAGATCGAGGCGCGGCGTTTCCGGGCGAGCGCGATGCATCGGGAGGCCCGCGCGGGAGTTGCCGGCGCGCCGTCGTCCTTCGACGCGCGCGACGTCGGCGGGAACAGCTACGTCACCGGCATACGCGACCAGGGCGGCTGCGGGTCGTGTGTGGCGTTCGGCTCCGTTGCCGTGCTGGAAACCACGGGCGCCTACACCCGGCGCCAGCCCGGCCTCGAGCTCGACCTGTCGGAGGCGCACCTCTTCTACACCCACGGCGGCAGCGTAGGCCGCAATTGCGACAACGGCTGGTATCCACTGCCCGCCCTGGAGATGTGCCGCGACATCGGGGTGACCTACGAGGAGTACTTCCCGTACAGCGCCGGCAACAGCGGCGGTGCGTCGCTCAACAGCGACTGGCCCAACCGGCTCGCCCGGGCGATCGACGTCGTCAACCCCACCGGCAATCCGGTGGCCATGAAGGAACACATCGCGCAGTACGGCTCGATCACCGCGTGTTTCCTCGTCTACGACGACTTCTTCGCCTACCGGTCGGGGGTCTACCGTCACGTCACCGGCGGCCTCGCGGGCGGACACTGCGTGGCGCTCATCGGCTACGACGACGCGCAGGGATGCTGGATCGCGAAGAACAGCTGGGGCGCGGGCTGGGGCGATGGCGGCTTCTTCAAGATCGCGTACGGTGAATGCGACATCGAAGCCTGGCAGTGCGTCGGCGTGCAGGCCGTGCGGCTGCGGGCGTGGACCGGCCAGGCCCGGATCCTGGGCCTCTGGAGCAACGACGCCCCGCGCAACGCCTGGGCGTACCTGGACACCTACGGCTGGCACCGGGTCTCTGGGCCGAGCGAGCAGGCAGAGTCCACGATGTTCGACCAAGCGGTCACCGCGAAGACGGCGGGGCGCACCATCAACGCGTTCTGCGACAACGGCGTGATCAACACGCTTTACGTGCTGTAGGGAGGCCCAGATGTCCGACACACAGGCCGAGTACGGCGCGAGCGCGCCGAGCCCGACGACGACCCCCGAGACCATGGCCGAAGGCCTTCCGGTGCCGGAGGACCTCGACGAGGCCGAGCTGGCGATCACCCAGGCGCAGGGTGCCGAAATGCGCGAGAGGATCACTGCCGCGGCGGCGCCGACGCTCGATCCACCCGGGACGCCGGGCGCGGCCCGCGCAGCCCAGGCCGTGGGTGCGTTCCCGACGGTGCGGGTCCTGTCCCTGTTCAGCAGCGCTCACGCCGTCAACGGCTGGGCGTTTCTGGAGGGCGTCGGCTGGCGTCGGCTGGCCGTGAACGATCCGTCCGCGCACGCCAACCTCGGCCGGCTCGCTGCGGCGACCCGGCTGCAGGGCACGGCAACCCCGGTGCGGCACGAGGCCGACAACCAGATCCACGAGATCTATCTGTGGTGATGGCGGACGGCGGCGCCCCTACCCGGATCGGCCCCGACCGGTCCGGTGGCGTGATCGCCGTCCAACCTGGGGATCTCGTCGAGGTGGCACTTCCGCAGAACGCGGGGACCGGCTATCGGTGGCAACTCGACCCGTTGCCACCGGGGCTGGTCCTCATCGCCGACGCTACCGAGCCGCCGTCGGAGGCGGCGCCCGGCGCGACCGGGGTACGTGTCTTCACGCTGAGAGCGGATCGGTCGGGTTCGCTCGTCGCTCGGCTGCGCCGGGAGTGGGAACCGGCCGGCGAGGCGGCCGGGACGTTCGCTGTTCGGGTGGCGACCTCGTAGTCGCGGGGCCTGTCAGGCCGCGGTGGGGAATGCCCGAGCAATCGCCTGCCGCAGCTGGGCGGGCCCTCCGACGGCGTATCGATGGCCGTTGGCCATACGCAGCTCGAGCGCCCGGCCCCGGCCTCCGGCTTGAGACGCCGCGGCCGCGAGGACCGCCACGATGCCATCGTCGATCGCCGGCACTCGCACGAGGTCCACCACGAGCGGGGTGGCCCCCTCCGCGATGAGCCCGTCCAGAGTCTCGTGGAGCTGGGGCGCCACGTCGCCACCGAGGGGGCGGTCGGCCCATATCATGGCGGCGTTGCCCAGACGTACGACGTGAAAAGCCGGCAAGGTCCTCACCTCCGAGGCGCGTTCCGCGCGTCCCCGTCACCTTCAACGATATCCACCAAACGTGACGCCAGACGCACACCTGTGTTACGCGTCTCGCTCACCGCCTCCGGCGACCGGCCAGGCCAGTGCTCCGGCCCGCCGTCGCCGGCTCGCGAGCCGGCTCTCCGCGTCGGTCCCGATTGGATCAAGCTGCAACGGTACGGTAGCGGCCGTTCACGCCGTAAAGGCGCATACCGAGCCTGGTGGCGGGTTTCACGGGAACATTGTGCCGCGGTCATTAGTAGGGCTTGCAACCTGTGGTAATGCGCACGGTAAGCTAGTCGATGCGCTCGCGGATCGTGTGCCTCGGCAGGGAGCAGGCTCCGCGGTCGTCGGTCCCAGCATGATCAAACTTGTATGGTCAGACTCCTTCGTCATGATCACTCCGGATGCTCGTGTTGTGCCCGCCGGCAGTTCCGCCGAGCGCGGGAGTCACCACGAAACCATCCGTTCGGAGCAACAGTCCACATGACGAGCAGCATCGAGGCCACCTCGAGCGCCAACAAGGTCACCGTCGACGACCTCGGCTCGGAGGAAGCTTTCCTCGCGGCCATCGACGAGACCATCAAGTACTTCAACGACGGCGACATTGTCGAAGGCACCGTCGTCAAGGTCGATCGGGACGAGGTCCTGCTCGACATCGGCTACAAGACCGAGGGCGTGATCCCCTCGCGTGAGTTGTCGATCAAGCATGACGTGGACCCCGCGGAAGTGGTGTCGGTCGGTGACCACATCGAAGCCCTCGTCCTCACGAAGGAGGACAAGGAAGGTCGTCTGATCCTCTCGAAGAAGCGCGCGCAGTACGAGCGCGCGTGGGGCACGATCGAGAAGATCAAGGAGGATGACGGCGTCGTGCGCGGCTCCGTCATCGAGGTCGTCAAGGGCGGTCTCATCCTCGACATCGGCCTGCGTGGCTTCCTGCCGGCCTCGCTGGTCGAGATGCGCCGCGTGCGTGACCTGCAGCCGTATGTGGGCCGGGAGCTCGAGGCGAAGATCATCGAGCTGGACAAGAACCGCAACAACGTGGTGCTATCCCGCCGCGCCTGGCTCGAGCAGACGCAGTCCGAGGTGCGCACCGAGTTCCTCAACAAGCTGCAGAAGGGCCAGGTCCGCAAGGGCGTCGTATCCTCGATCGTCAACTTCGGCGCATTCGTGGACCTCGGCGGCGTGGACGGCCTGGTGCACGTGTCCGAGCTCTCCTGGAAGCACATCGACCACCCGTCCGAGGTGGTCGAGGTCGGCCAGGAAGTCGAGGTCGAGGTGCTCGACGTCGACCTGGACCGCGAGCGCGTGTCGCTGTCGCTGAAGGCGACCCAGGAAGACCCGTGGCGCCAGTTCGCCCGGACCCACGCCATCAACCAGATCGTCCCGGGCAAGGTCACCAAGCTGGTGCCGTTCGGCGCGTTCGTGCGCGTCGACGACGGCATCGAGGGCCTGGTGCACATCTCCGAGCTGGCCGAGCGGCACGTCGAGCTGCCCGAGCAGGTCGTGCAGGTGGGCTCCGACGTCCTGGTCAAGGTCATCGACATCGACCTCGAGCGGCGCCGGATCTCACTGTCGCTCAAGCAGGCCAACGAGGGCTTCGTCGAGGGCGAGGAGCACTTCGACCCCACCCTCTACGGCATGGCCGCGACGTACGACGCCGAGGGCAACTACATCTACCCGGAGGGTTTCGACCCGGAGACGGGCGAGTGGCTCGAAGGCTTCGACAAGCAGCGGGAGGCCTGGGAGCGGCAGTACGCGGAGGCCCGCGAGCGCTGGGAGGCCCACACCAAGCAGGTTCAGGCGTCCCGCGAGGCCGATGCCGACGCCGCGCTCAACCCGGCCCCGGCCGGCGGCGCGGCCACGTCGGCGCCGCCGTCCGCCTCCACCACGTCGGCCTCGCCGGCCCCGGCGCGCGCGGCGGAGGAGCCGGCCGGCACGCTGGCCACCGACGAGGCGCTCGCCGCTCTGCGCGAGAAGCTCGCCGGCGGCAAGAACTGAGATAGCAGCCCCGAAGGCCCGCCCGCGACTCGGTCGCTGGCGGGCCTTCGTCATGTCCGAGGCAGGCGGCCGGTCGGCCAGAGGCGGGCCCCGTGCGGGATGCCCGCCGGCGGCCTTTGCGAGCCCCGCCAGTGGCCTTTGCGAGCCCGCCGGCGGCCTTTGCGAGCCCGCCGGCGGCCTTTGCGAGATGCCCGCCGGCGGCCTTTGCGAGATGCCCGCCGGCGGCCCGTCGCCTACGCGCGTGGGGCGGAAGCCTCTTCGCCAACTGCGCGGCACCGAGGGATGGGTAGCCGCACGCGAGTCGGATTGCACCCTCGACACCGACGTCGAGGGGCGCAATCCCACCCGAGCGGAGCGAGGCCATCAGACACAGGGCAGTCCCCGTCGAGCGGAGCGAGGCAATTAGGCTCAGCCAGTGCTGAGAGTGGGACTTACCGGGGGGATCGGGGCGGGCAAGAGCGCCGTAGCCAAGCGCTTGGCCAAGCGTGGCGCCCTGATCATCGACGCCGACCGGCTCGCCCGCGAGGTGGTCGCGGCCGGGACCGACGGGCTGGCCGCGGTGGTCGCGGCGTTCGGTCCGGACGTCCTCGGGGCCGGGGGGCGGCTCGATCGGCCGGCGCTGGGCGCCCGGGTGTTCGGCGACGAGGCCGCCCGGCGGCGCCTGGAGAGCATCATCCACCCGCGGGTCCGCGCCCGTACCGCCGAGTTGATCGCGTCCGCCGCGCCCGACGCCATCGTCGTGAACGATGTGCCGCTACTCGTCGAGGCCGGGCTCGCGCCGACCTACCACCTGGTCATCGTGGTGCAGGCCGACACCGAGGTGCGGATTCGGCGGCTCGTCGAGACCCGGGGCATGACCGAGGAGCAGGCCGCCGCCCGGATCGCCGCGCAGGCCACCGACGAGCAGCGCCGGGCCGCCGCCGACGTCGTCTTGGACAACAGTGCCGGCCTCGGGGCGCTGAACTTGCGGGTCGATCGTCTATGGCGGGAGCGGCTGCAGCCCTACGAGCGGAACGTACGGCACAGCCGCGTCGCCCCGTCCGACGGGCTGCTGCGGCTCGTGGACTATGACCCGACGTGGGCCGCGCAGGCGGAACGGTTGATCGCCCGGATCCGCCACGCCGTTGGGCCGTCGGCCGACGTCAGCCACATCGGCTCGACCGCCGTGCCGGGCCTGCCTGCGAAGGATCTGATCGACCTCATGCTGGCGGTGCCCACACTCGACGAGGCCGACGCGCTCGCCGACGCGCTGGCGCGGGCCGGGCTGCCCCGGCGGGAGGGGGAGTGGGCGGACAACGCGCGCGGCTTGCCGGGCGAGACCTGGCCGAAGCGCATGCACGGCAGCGCCGATCCGGGCCGGCACGTCAACCTTCACGTACGGGTGGCTGGGTCGCCTGGCTGGCGGTTCGCGTTGCTGATGCGCGATCACTTGCGGGCCGTACCGGCGGCCCGGGACGAGTACGCGGCGGCGAAGCTGCGGTGGGCGATAGAGCATCCGGACGTCGGCAGTTACGCCGAGGCCAAGGAGCCGTGGTTCGACGCCGAGGCACGGGCGGCCGACGACTGGGCGGAGGAGACGGGCTGGGAGCCGAGCTGAGCGGCCCGTGTCCCGCGTGCCACGGTCCGCCGCTGTTGCGATTGTCCGGCGCAGTCGGCCGTACCGGAAAGGGTTTGGAAAGCAAAGGGCGCTCGCGGCGGCCGATCAGCGCAAAAGCGCGACCGCCGTGGGTGCGCACGCCGACGAATGCCGGGCGCATCGACCACGGTGCCGACTCGGGAGGACCGTGTGGTGGTCCGTGATCCGGCCGGGCGACCGCCGCGAGCGGCCTACCCGAACAGACTAGGGGGGCGGTTCCGGCCCGGACAATGCGCGGCGAGCTTTTTGGCACCCTGCGAACAGCCGTCCGGGCGCCCCTTCCGGCCGTCGCGGAAACTTGTCACACCTTCGACGTACGGTTGTCGTCATGGCGCTCGACATCCCTCGACTGGACGGCCGTTTTGAGGTCATCAGTGACTACCAGCCGGCCGGTGACCAGCCCACGGCCATCGCCGACCTGGAGCGCCGGGTCCGTCGCGGCGACCGGCACACGGTCCTGCTGGGCGCGACCGGCACCGGCAAGAGCGCCACGACCGCGTGGCTGATCGAGAAGCTGCAGCGGCCGGCGCTCGTCCTCGCCCCTAACAAGACGTTGTGTGCGCAGCTGGCGAAGGAGTTCCGCGAGCTGCTGCCCAACAACGCGGTGGAGTATTTCGTCAGCTATTACGACTACTACCAGCCCGAGGCGTATATCGCGCAGACCGACACGTACATCGAGAAGGACTCGTCGGTCAACGAGGAGGTCGAACGGCTGCGCCACTCGGCCACGATGTCGCTGCTGACCCGCCGCGACGTGGTCGTGGTGGCGACCGTGAGCGCCATCTACGGCCTGGGCACGCCGCAGGAATACCTGGACACCTCGGTCCGGATCAAGGTGGGCCAGGAGGTGGACCGCGACAATCTGTTGCGGCGCCTGGTGGACATCCAGTATTCGCGCAACGACATGGCCTTCCAGCGCGGCACGTTCCGGGTCCGCGGCGATACTCTGGAGATCATCCCGGCGTACGAGGAACTCGCGGTCCGTGTCGAGCTGTTCGGCGACGAGGTGGAGAAGCTCTATTACCTGCACCCACTCACCGGCGACATCATCCGCGAGGTCGACGAGCTGGTCATCTTCCCGGCGACCCACTACGCGGCCGGTCCCCAACGGATGGAGCGGGCGATCCGCGGCATCGAGGCCGAGCTTGCCGAGCGGCTCGCCGAGCTGGAGCGGCAGGGCAAGCTGCTGGAGGCGCAGCGGCTGCGGATGCGCACCACCTACGACATCGAGATGATGCGCCAGGTCGGGTTCTGCAACGGCATCGAGAACTATTCCATGCACATCGACGGCCGGTCGTACGGCGATCCGCCGAACTGCCTGCTCGACTACTTCCCGGACGACTTCGTCACCGTCATCGACGAGTCGCATGTGACGATCCCGCAGATCGGCGGGATGTATGAGGGCGACGCCTCCCGCAAGCGGGTGCTCATCGAGCACGGCTTCCGGCTGCCCAGCGCCGCCGACAACCGGCCACTGCGCTTCGACGAGTTCCTCGAGCGGGTCGGTCAGATGGTGTTCCTGTCCGCGACGCCCGGGCCGTGGGAGCTGCGGCAGTCCGGCGGAGAGTTCGTCGAGCAGGTCATCCGTCCGACCGGCTTGGTCGACCCCGAGGTGGTGGTCAAGCCGACCAAGGGCCAGATCGATGACCTCATGCACGAGATCCGGGAGCGTACCGACCGCGACGAGCGGGTCCTGGTCACCACGCTGACCAAGAAGATGGCCGAAGACCTCACCGACTATCTGCTGGAGAGCGGCATCCGGGTGCGTTACCTGCACTCCGAAGTGGACACGTTGCGGCGCGTCGAGCTGCTCAGGGAGCTGCGCAAGGGCGAATTCGACGTGCTGGTCGGCATCAACCTGCTGCGTGAGGGTCTCGACCTGCCCGAGGTGTCGCTGGTGGCGATCCTTGACGCGGACAAGGAGGGCTTCCTGCGCAGCGGCCGGTCGCTGATCCAGACCATCGGCCGCGCGGCCCGGAACGTGTCGGGCCAGGTGCACATGTACGCGGACAAGATGACGCCGTCCATGCGGGACGCCATCGAGGAGACCGACCGCCGCCGGGCCAAGCAGATCGCCCACAACGAGACGAACGGCATCAGCCCCGAGCCGCTGCGGAAGAAGATCCACGACATCCTCGACGACATCTACCGCGAGGCGGAGGACACCGAGACCGCGATCGGCGGCCACGGGCCTGGCGGCCACGTGGTCGGTGGCGGCGGGCGGCAGATGTCGCGGGGCAAGGGTCCCGTGCCGGAGACCCGGTCGAGGGCGCGCGGCGCGTCGGCACCGGCTCGCGAGGGCATGGCCCGCGCCGAGCTGGCCCAGCTCATCCAGGACCTCAACGAACAGATGCTGGCGTCCGCCCGGGAGCTGCAGTTCGAGTTGGCGGCCCGGATCCGTGACGAGATCGCCGAGCTGAAGAAGGAACTGCGCGGCATGGACATGGCCGGCGTGAAATAGATCGTCGGCTGACGCAATCAGCCGGCCCGGGCGCTATCTCGCCACCTGCAACGCGTCAGTAGGCTGCCCGTGTGTCCGATCGGGATGCGGCCGCCGGAAGGCCGCCGGCCGGGGATGCCGCCTCAAGGCCGCCGGCCGGGGAAGCCGCCTCCTGGCGGCCGCTGGCCGAGGATGACTTCGACGACGTCGTGGCGCTGGCTGCTCGCTGCCTGGCCGTGGACGGGGGCCTGCCGCTAGCTGCCGATCCCTCCTTCCTGCGCCGGCGCTGGGTGACGCCGACGACCGTGGCCGTCCGCGACGACGGCGGCCGCCTCATCGCGGCCGGCGCCGTGCGAGACGGCTCCGTGTTCGTCGGCCTGGTCGACCCGGCGGCCCGCGGTCGAGGAATCGGGGCGGCGCTGCTCGACTGGGGACTCGATCGGGGCCCATCGATGACCGTCGAGACGGAGGGGCTCACGCCGGCCGCGGAGAAGCTGTTCGCGTCCCGTGGCCTGCGGCAGGTCTTCGCCGAGGACGTCATGCGCATCGACCTGGAAGCACCGGCGTCTGTCGCCGCGCCGCCGACGGCCGGCGGCGGCCGCGCCGCCCGCGACTTCGAGCCCCGCTGGCCCGCGGGAGTCACGCTCGAGACCTGGAACGACGCCACCGCGCCCCGGTTCTACGCCGTCTACGAAGCCTCGTTCCGGGAGCGGCCCGGATTTCCCGGATGGTCCGCCGCGGAATGGATCGACGCGGTGGTCGAAGAGGGCTTCCGGCCGGACTGGTCGGTGCTGGCCAGCGTGCCGGACATCGGCGACGTCGGCTTCGTCACCGCGGCGATCGGCTGGATCGACCAGGTCGGCGTGGTGCCGGCGGCCCGCGGGCGGGGGATCGGGGCGGCACTGGTCGGCGAGGCGTTGACCCGGATGCGTGCGGACGGCCAGACACACGCCTGGCTCAACGTCGGCGTGGACAACCCGGCCGGGGAGCTCTACCGCCGGCTCGGCTTCGCGGTCAAGGGCCGCCGGGCGCGGTACCGGCGCTAGAAGCAGCGGCTCTTCCAGCGGCTTGCCGGACCGGTCAATGCGGCAGTTCCTGTCCCGGCTCGACGTTGGTGAAGTGCTCGACGGCCGGGGGTGACGCGAAGAACGGGCCGATGAAGCCGCGCCACTGGGCGAATCGCTCGGTACCGCGGAAGTTCTCGCTGTGTGCCTCGACGGAGTCCCACTCGACGAGCAGCACGAACCGCGACGGTGACTCGATGCCGCGAGTCATCCGTACCGACCGGCAGCCCGGTGTGGTGGCGAGGATCCGATGGCCGAGCCGGTATGCGGCGGCGAACTCCTCCTCGTGGCCGGGTAGCACATCGATGAGGGCGACCTCGAGAACCATGGCCCGCAGCCTGCCACACGATCAAGAGAGCTAGCCTCCTAGGACGCCAGAAAGTGTGCCGGACAGGCCGCAGGGAGAGGCGCCGGCCGGGCCGCGGAACGAGAAGGGCACGCGGGACGCGGGCGAAACGGCCCGGAACGTGCTCCTTTGGGCGGTAGAGGACGAGAGGCCGGACACCATCTAACGGGGGTGGTGTGCACAAACGGCAACCGATGGGTGACAATGGCACGAGTAGGAGGGGAGTATTCCCCCGCGCCGTTCCCGTCAACACGGCCGCCGTGATCGTGTGGCGACCCGGGGACGGCGGTCGCCACAGGCGGCGGAAGAGACCTCCGACAGCCGAACGTCGCTGTGCTTTCTTGGGGTCTCCGGACAGCACAGCGATGACCCGTGTCTGCCGGAGGTCCTTCGTTGAACGTTCCCACCTGGGTCTGGATCGTTACCCTGGTCGCCCTTGCCGCCGTACTGGCCGTGGATCTCCTGATCATCGGTCGCCGGCCGCACGAGCCGAGCATGAAGGAAGCCGGCGGCTGGGTCGCGTTCTACGTCGGGCTGGCCTTGGCGTTCGGCGCCGGCGTCTGGGCCTTCGCGGGCGGACGGTACGCGGGCGAGTTCTACACCGGGTGGCTCACCGAATACAGCCTCAGCGTCGACAACCTCTTCGTCTTCGTCATCATCATGGCCCGGTTCGCCGTGCCGCGACGGTTCCAGCAGGAGGTGCTGCTGATCGGCATCGTGCTGGCGCTACTGATGCGCGGCGCGTTCATCGCCGCCGGCGCCGCGCTGATCGCGCAGTTCTCCTGGGTGTTCTACATCTTCGGGGCCTTCCTGGTGTACACCGCGATCACGCTGATCAGGCAGGGTGAGAACGACGAGGACGACTTCAAGGAGAACATCCTCATCCGGTGGAGCAGGCGGGCGCTGCCGGTCTCCTCCTCCTTCGGCAACGGCAGGCTGACGATCGTCACCAGAGCCGGCAAGCGCCTGTTCACGCCGATGCTGATCGTCATGATCGCGATCGGCACGACCGACCTGATCTTCGCGCTCGACTCGATCCCGGCGATCTTCGGGATCACCAAGGAGCCGTACCTGGTCTTCACGGCCAACGTGTTCGCGCTGATGGGCTTGCGCCAGCTGTACTTCCTGCTCGGCGGCTTGCTGGAACGCCTCGTCTACCTCAACCTCGGCCTCGCCGTGGTGCTCGCGTTCATCGGGGTCAAGCTGTTCCTCGACGCCCTGCACACCAACCAGTTGCCGTTCATCAACGGCGGCCATGGCGTGCACTGGGCCCCGGAGATTCCGATCTGGCTGTCCTTGCTGGTCATCGTCAGCACGCTCGGCGCCGCGACGGCCGCGAGCCTGGTCAAGTCGTCCCGCGACCGCAAGAAAGAGCTGGTCGCGGCCGGCGCCCGCCGATAAACCGACAAAGGTACGGATTCTGTCGAGGGTTATTGCTGGTGCTTGCGCCGCGCCGCGGCTCGCCCGCGGGTCTGCTGGTCGAGCACCACCTTGCGGATCCGCACGGCCACCGGGGTCACCTCGACGCATTCGTCCTCGCGGCAGAACTCGAGCGCCTGCTCGAGCGAAAGCTTGCGGGGCGGGATCAGCTTCTCGGTCTCGTCGGCGGTCGACGAGCGCATGTTCGTGAGCTTCTTCTCCTTGGTGATGTTGACGTCCATGTCGTCGGCGCGGGAGTTCTCGCCGACGATCATGCCCTCGTACACCTCGGTGCCGGGCTCGACGAAGAGCTGGCCGCGCTCCTGCAGGTTGGTCATCGCGAACGCAGTGACCGCCCCCGTCCGGTCGGCGACCAGCGAACCGCTGCTGCGGGTGCGCAGCTCGCCGAACCACGGTTCGTAGTCCTCGAAGAGGTGGTGCAGGATGCCGGTGCCACGGGTCTCGGTGAGGAACTCGGTACGGAACCCGATGAGGCCGCGGGCGGGCACCAGCCACTCCATCCGCACCCAGCCGGTGCCGTGGTTGACCAGCTGCTCCATGCGGCCCTTGCGGGTGGCCAGCAGGGTGGTGATGGCGCCCATGAACTCGTCCGGCGCATCGATGGTGAGCCGCTCGACCGGCTCGTACACCTTGCCGTCGATCGTGCGGGTCACCACCTGGGGCTTGCCCACCGTGAGTTCGAAGTTCTCGCGGCGCATCTGCTCGACCAGGATGGCGAGCGCCAGCTCGCCGCGGCCCTGCACTTCCCACGCGTCGGGCCGCTCGGTGGGCAGTACGCGCAGCGACACGTTGCCGACGAGTTCCTTGTCGAGGCGGTCCTTGACCATGCGTGCGGTGACCTTGGCGCCCTTGACCCGGCCGACCGTCGGGGAGGTGTTGGTGCCGAGCGTCATCGAGATGGCCGGCTCGTCGACCGTGATCAGCGGTAGTGGGATCGGGTCGTCGGCGTCCACGAGCGTCTCGCCGATCATGATCTCGGGGATGCCGGCCACCGCCATGATGTCGCCGGGTCCGGCCTGCTCGGCCGGTTTGCGCTCCAGGCCCTCGGTCATCAGCAGTTCGGAGATGCGCACCTTCTCGACCGTGCCGTCGGTGCGGCACCACGCCACGGTCTGGCCCTTGCGGATCGTGCCCTCGTGTACCCGGCACAGCGCGAGCCGGCCCAGGAACGGCGACGCGTCGAGGTTGGTGACGTGTGCCTGCAGCGGGGCGCCCTCGGTGTACTTCGGCGCCGGGATGGTGGCGAGCAGCGTCTCGAACAGCGGATCGAGGTTGTCGCTGTCCTTCGGGACCGTACCGTCGGCGGGCTGGGTGAGCGATGCGACGCCGTCGCGGGCGCACGCGTAGATGATCGGGAATTCGATCTGCTCCTCGTCCGCGTCCAGGTCGAGGAACAGCTCGTACGTATCGTCCACGACGTCCTTGATGCGGGCGTCGGGCCGGTCCACCTTGTTGATCACCAGGATGATCGGCAACCGGGCCTTGAGCGCCTTCCGCAGCACGAATCGGGTCTGCGGCAGCGGGCCCTCGCTGGCGTCGACGAGCAGCAACACGCCGTCGACCATGGTGAGTCCCCGCTCGACCTCGCCGCCGAAGTCGGCGTGGCCCGGGGTGTCGATGATGTTGATGATGACCGGCTCGCCGTCGGTGGGGCGGTAGCTGATCGCGGTGTTCTTGGCGAGGATGGTGATGCCCTTTTCCCGCTCCAGGTCCATCGAGTCCATCACCCGGTCGCCCATCTCGGCGCGCGCGTGGGACTGTCCGCCCTGCCGGAGCATGGCGTCGACCAGCGTGGTCTTTCCGTGGTCGACGTGAGCGATGATGGCGACATTGCGGAGATCGGTGCGGGTCTGCATATCTCCATTGTCCCCGGTCCTGGTTCGCGGGTCCGTCCGGGCCGGAACCGCTCCCGGACGTCGCGTCGTTTGTCCGTTTTGTTGGGGCAGCGTCGGCGGGCAGGCTGCTGCTAGCGTTCGCCATCGATACGTCATGCGGGAGGATGTCGTCGATGGGATCTGGCCGTCGGGCTTTCGCCGCCGTGGCACTGACGGCCGTTCTTGTCACGGCTGGGTGCGGCCTCCTCGGCGGCGGTGGGGACACCACGCTTCCGTACGCGGCACCGACCGTCATCGACGAGCCGACCACCGACCCGACCACCCCGGACGCGCCCGTCGAGACGACGCCCGCCCCGAGGCCGTCCTCGAAGAAACCCAAGCCGAAGGCGACCAGCGCCACGCCGACTGTGGATCCGAACTGGGACCAGGCGCCGGCGTGCGCCACGTTCTCGGGGCCGAAGATCTCCCGGACGAAGATCAAGTCGGCGCTGCAGTCGGCCGCGAAGCGGCAGTACTGGCGTACCGAGGCGCCGGCGCTGCGGGTCAGCTACCCGCTGGTGAAGGCGATCGCCTGGCAGGAGAGCGGCTGGCAGCAGAACATCCGCAACTGCGACGGGGGCGTCGGCGTGATGCAGGCGATGCCGGACACCGTCGACCACATGAACCTGCGCTTCGGGCTGGATTACGATCCCGAGAACTACCAGGACCACGCGTACGTGGGGGCGAACTATCTCGCCTGGCTGACCAAGTATTTCGGCGACGAGTTCTTCAAGGGCAGTTACGATCTGAGCACCGGCAAGTGCAAGACCCACTCGAGTCTGTGCCTGCTCAATCTCGTGATCGCCGCCTACAACGCGGGCCACGGCGAGGTCGACGCGGCGTACCTGAAGAAGAAACTTCCGAGCCCGGCGTACGTTGACAGCGTCCGCTCGTTGATGAGCTCCTGCTACTGCGACCGGTTCTGATCGGCCGGCCCGGCCCGATCCCGGCTGGTCCGCGCGCCGGGCTACACTGGTGCGGGAACCCGGGACCGAAGCCGCCGTTTTGACCCTGTTGAACGCGCGGCTGTAAGGTCTCGGGGTTGTTGTGCGTTCAGATGCTGGCGAGGCTCCTGTTTATCGGCCCGCGCAGCAAACACTAAGGGAGCCCTGAAGCAATGCCGCCCAAGAAGAAGACCCATGAGGTAACCCTCGCGCTTGAGGCGGGTAACGCCGCGATGGTCGACCTCGGCAAGATGCTTGGTCCGACCGGGGCCAACATGCGGGCCGTGAAGGTCGAGTACGACGAGGCTACGGCCAAGCAGCGTGGCGAGATCATCCCGGTCGTCGTCACCGTATTCGAGGACCGCAGCCACAAGCTCACCTACAAGACGCCGCCGACCAGCTTTCTCATCCGCAAGGCGCTGGGAATCCAGGCAGGCGCGTCGAACCCGCTGACCCAGACGGTGGGTACGCTGACCGCCGAGCAGGTCCGGACGATCGCCGAGCGCAAGCTCCCCGACCTCAACGCCAACGACGTGGACGCGGCGGTCAAGATCGTCGCCGGCACCGCGCGTTCGATGGGCGTCAAGATCGCCGAGTAAGATCACCAACGTCGCGAAAGCGCAGGCCACGATGTATGGCCTGCGCTTTTCGCCGTCTCCGACCGGTCGTGCCCTGCGCTGAGTACGGTCAGGCCGGCGGGGTGTCCTCGCCGATCACCGTGTCGATGAGGCCATAGTCGCGGGCCTCGTGCGCCGACAGGCTGCGGCCCGCGGACAGGTCGTCCTCGACCCGGCTGCGCGGCTGCCCGGTAACCGCGACCAGCCGGAGGATGACCTCCTCCAGCTCGCGCAGGTGCTGCCCAGCCGCCGCGGCCACCTCGTCGGCCGTGCCGGTGACGCCCGCGGCGCGCGGCTCCGCCAGCTTGAACCGGGCATGCTTGTACGCCGCCCGTTGCGCGGCCGCCGTGAGTACCGCCAGCACGGCGCCGCCCGCCTCCGCGGTGACCACCGCGTGCACCGGCGCCGCCATCGAGTCGATCACGTCGATGATCGCCAGCGCCGCGCCGAGCTCCCCGCCCGAACTGGCCACGTGCAGTTGCACCGGCGCCGGCCCGGCCGCGTCCAGCGTGAGCAGCGCCGCGGCGATACCGGTGGCGGCCTGCTGGGTGAGCAGACCGCGGACCATGACGATCCGCTGGTCGAAGAGGCGTTCCTCGAGCCAGCCCGGCAGGCCGGGGCCACCGCCCGGTATCGGCGGCTGCCACGGGTCGGGTGAGCGCTCCGGGGACGGCTGCCAACGCATCGGGTCGTGTCGCAGATCCACCGATACCTCCGCGTCTCGAGGGGTCCCGCCAGTCTAGGTGCGCCAACTCCCGCATGCGGATCCCTTCAGCTGAGGGCGGACAGCGGCCCGGCGTGCTTGCATGGGCGGTGAGGTGACCTGCTTCACGCGAGGAGACGTGATGTCCGAGACGCTGCAGCTCGACCCGGCCAAGACCGCAGTCCTGCTCATCGAGTACCAGAACGAGTTCACGTCCGAGGGCGGCGTCCTGCACGGCGCCGTATCCGCGGTGATGGACAAGACCGGGATGCTGCCGAAGACGGTGGCCCTGGTCGAAGCAGCCCGCGCCGCGGGCGTGACCATCATGCACGCGCCGATCACGTTCGCCCCGGGCTACAGCGAACTCAGCCGGCACCCGTACGGAATCTTGAAGGGCGTGGTGGACGGGAACGCCTTCGTCAAGGGAACCTGGGGCGCCGCGATCGTCGATGATCTGTCCCCGGAGGAGGGTGACATCGTCATCGAGGGCAAGCGCGGACTGGACACGTTCGCCAGCACGAACCTCGACTTCATCCTGCGCAGCAAGGGCATTGAGACGGTCATCATCGGCGGCTTCCTGACGAACTGCTGTGTCGAGTCGACGATGCGTAGCGCGTACGAGAACGGCTACCGGGTCATCACGCTGACCGACTGCACCGCGGCCACCTCGGCCGAGGAGCACGACAACGCCATCGCGTACGACTTCCCGATGTTCTCGCTGCCGATGGAGTCGACGGAGGTGCGGGCGGCGTTGTAGACGCCGGGGTTTCAGTAGCCGGACGCCCGTCGGGTCGGGTACGCGACGAGGTTGTCCGACGCCTCCTCAAGGTTCCAGCGCCGGCCGTAGCCGGTCTCGACGGCGGGCTCGCTGGCATAGGGAGTGCCGCCGCTCTGGCGCGCGTAATCCTCCATGCCGTCGATCAGGCGGTCGACGTCCCCGGCCGGGCGCACCACCAGGCGCATGAACTGGCTGGTCATGCCCAGCTTGTTGCCGCACTCGCGGGTGTAGACGCCGTGCTTGCTCACCAGGTAGTCGCGCACGTCGACGCCCGACCATCCGGTCGGCAGCTTGACCAGGATGAAGTTGCCTTGGGACGGGAACACCGTCAGGCCGGGGACCCGCCTGAGCGCGCTGGCCATCGTGCGGCGGTCGCGGCTCAGCAGGCGCAGGCTCTCCTCGTAGTCGGCCGCGTGTTCGGCGATCATGAAGACCACCTTCTCGGCCAGCGAATTCAGGTTCCACTTCGGCAGCGCCTTGCCGATCTTGCCGGCGATCGCCGGGTTGGCCATCAGGTAGCCGAACCGGATGCCGTGCAGGCCGAAGTTCTTGCCCAGGCTCTTGAGTACCACCGTGTTGGGACGGATGACCGCGTCGGGGCCGACGGACGGGTACTGCTCGGCGTCGGAGAAGTCGATGAACGACTCGTCGATGACGACCAGGTCGATGTCGCTGAGTGCGTCCATGAACCGGATGACGTCGCGCCGCGCCAGGTAACCGCCGTCGGGGTTGTTCACGTTGCACACCACGGCCACCCGGGAACCGCGGTCGCGAATGAAGCCCACGTACTCGTCCAGGTCGAGCCGGAACGCGTCGCGCTCCCGCAGCGGGAACATGTCGACCCGCTTGCCCGTCTCCAGCGGCTGGTCCGTCCACCGGCCGAACGTCGGGATAGGGATTGCCACGCTGCTCTTGATCAGCAGATGGTCGATCCAGGTGATCAGCTCGGTGGATCCGTTGGCCATCGCCACCGTCTGCGGGTGCAGTCCCAGGACGCTGGCCAACTTGGCGGTGATCGTGCCCGCGTCGCTCGGGTAGTACTTCAGGATCCTCCTCAGGTCCCGGGACAGTTCGTCGAACATGTCCGCGGTCGGGAAGTACGGATTGCAGGGGATGCAGAAGTCGACGATCTCGACGTCCTCGCCCATGCTCCGGGAGAGGTCGAAATAGGAGGCGCTGTGCGCCCCGGTGTGCAGGATTTCCACACCCGTCCTGGCCATGTGCGTCCCTCCCGGTCCGGCGTCGTTGCCGACCGTGAGTACGGGTGAGGCGCCCGATTGGGTTCAGAAGAGTTTCGAATCGGCGTCCGCACTGGTCACCGCTGCGGTCGCACGCGTTCGACGGCCCAGCGGCATGTCAACGGACAGTAGGCGCGCGATTCAGGGAGGTCCCCGGTGCTTCGAGCCATGCAACCGGCTGCCCGGTGACCTTGGTGTCGAAGGCATAGGACCAGCGACGTGTCCGCGAGGAACGTCACCCGGAGCCGCCCCTGCGGTCGGCGATCTCATCCTGCTCGATGACGTCGACGTCGAGCCGGTCGAGGAGGTCCATGAATTTCTCGAGGACCTGCGACCGTCTGCCGGCTTCGACGGCCGCAGCTAGCTCCAGAGCGGCGTTGACGGTGTCGCGCTTGGTGGTCGTCCGCAACGCGCGTTGCGCGCGGGCCAACTTCTCGTCGTCGATGTCGATGATCGTCCGCACCATGTTTCGATGCTCCCCGCCGGATATCAGCCAATCAAGCGGAACGGTTTGTGCTCGACGCCGTCTGCCCTATCGGCTAACATTCAGTCTAGGCTGTCTAGATAGAGGGTCGCCATGCGCTGGCAGGTTCAAGAGGCGAAGCAACGGTTCAGCGAGATACTCCGTGCCGCAGAGGCGGGTGAGCCGCAGATCGTGACGAAGCATGGTGAAGAGGTCGCGGTGGTGATCGACATCGCGGAGTACCGGCGACTCCGTGGCGAGTCTGTCAGCTTCATGGATTATCTGCGCGTCGAGCCCGCGGCCGATGCAGACTTCGAGGTTGACCGCCGAACCGACTTGCCCCGTGAGATCGATCTGGCTGGCTGAGCGTGGCGTACCTGCTGGATACCAACGTCGTCTCCGAGCTACGGAAGACCGCACCGAACGCTCAGGTGCTGGCGTGGCACCAGCGGCATCGGCAGGCGGAGGCGTACATCAGTGCGCTCGTCGTAGGAGAGATAAGGCAGGGCATCGAGCGGGTCCGTCCACGCGACCCCGCGCAGGCGGATGTCCTGGAGCGGTGGCTGGCCGGCCTCGTATCGGCGTACCAGGACCGGATCCTGCCGGTGACGGTCGACATCGCGGAGGAGTGGGGTCGCCTGAATGCCTCACCCCGACCGATTCCGGCCGTCGACGGCCTGATGGCGGCAACCGCTAAGGTGCACCGTCTTGCCCTAGTTACACGCAACGTTGCTGACGTGGCCCGAACCGGCGTCACGGTTGTCAACCCGTTCGACACGAGTGGGTGAGTATCAATGGACGAGATCACAAACCACGCTCTGGGCCGTTTCTAGGCCATCTCGCGGCTACCAGCCGCGTGCTCGCCACTCCGGGATGGCTGGGCGTTCCCGGCCGAGCGTGCTGTCGTTATCGTGCCCGGGGTAGAACCACATGTCGTCGGGCAGCTGGTCGAAGATCTTGCGCTCGACGTCGTTGATCAGCGATGTGAAGTTGGCTTTGCTGCCGAACGTGTTGCCGACGCCGCCCGGGAACAGCACCGGCGACGTCAACACCACGCCAGCGGCCACCCGGCGGGTCAGGTCGGCGATCTCGGCGCGTCGCTCCGCGGCCTGGGCCGCCTCCACCTCGGCCGCGGCCGGCGGCACCGCCGGGCCGTCCGACCGCTCCGCCTGCCGACCCGGTGTGGGTGTCGGCGTGGCCTGCTCCCCGGACGGGTCGACGATGAGGGTGCCGTGGACCATGTTCATGCCATAGGCGAAGCCGATCGATCCCGCCCGCGTCGGATCGAGTCGTACGGTGGTGCGGGCGAAGGCGGGCAGCCCAGCGTTGACGCCGAGGTCGGCGAAGACCACCCGCGAGGTGCAGTCGCCGCTCTCCTGCCGGTCGAAGACCGCCTCCAGCGGCACCCCCTGGGCGCACCCGGATGACGTCCGGGCTGTAGCCACTCCGCACGGTGACCTCCACCCGCTGCACCCCGCCGCTCAGCTCCGCAACCCGGGCCCGGCGCGGACCGAAGAAGAACCAGCCCAACCCGGCCAACACCGCGGCCGAGACCAGCAGGACAGCGATGTCGGCGACATCCATGACGTTCTCCCTCCGTGGGCCTGCCACTACCCTCCACTCATATACCCCCACGGGGTAGGGACATTCGGCCCGGCCGGCGTGACCTTCGCCCATACCCCACCCTGGTACTGGCGAGCACGGTAGAAGATATCCCGCGGAGGAAGGCCGGGCCGCGCGAGTGGAGGATCTTCACGCCCGCACGGCGTCGTCCGGCTGGGTCGGTCAGCCCCAGATCGTCTTGGCGACCGCCACGCCGCAGAACGCCGCCCTGAGCCCGGCCACGATGCTGGTCGCCACGTTCGCGGCGGCGTAGAGCCAGGCGCCGTTCTGTCCATCAGGCGAAAGGCAAGCGCGACGGCGTTGTCACCTGCTAGCTCGCCCCGCGGGCAGACTGGCGCCTCTGCCGTCACATCGTCGCCAGCCCGCCGTTGGATGGAACGATCACGAACACCGCCAGCGGGTCCCGCAAACCAGCCCGACGCGAGCGGGCAGCAACAACACGGCGACCGAGTCGACGATGGTGTTGCCGCGGTAGAGCCTCACGGCGGGTCGGCGGCCCTGTCCGCCGCCGGCCCGCCCGACGTGGGCACCACCCGGGTCCGTTCAGCGGTGCAGCGGGCCGACTCACTGCCACGCTGCTCGCCATACCTCACGGCACGGTGAGGTCACGACCGTTTCCCCGACCGGTGACCGCGCGAACAGCCCGCCGGCGCCCGCCGTCGGCGGTGCCCGGAAAGGTCCTCGTCCGGATCCGGTCCGCGGAGCCGGCGCTGGACATTCCCGAGCGGGTCGGCCTCGCCGATATCCGGCTTGCGATTGGTCAGCGGCTGAGCTGGCCCCGCAAGGCGCCGGCGGGATACGTCGCGTTGTGCACATTCACGTAGTAGCCGGCCGGGTCGGTGATGATCGCCAGGGCGAGCTCGCGGTCAAGGCTGGTGCAGCCGCCGGTGTAGGGGTTGAGGGGCACTACTACCGGGCCGGGCGCGGTGGGTGGGGCGACGTGGATGTGCGCCGCGGTGATCGGGTCGACGTCGCTGACTGTGATCGTCCAGCACACCTCGCCGAGGCCGGGATTGATGTGCAGCGTTGCGCTGCCGGTGCCGTCCGGGTCGCCTTGGTTGGGCACGCCCTGCGCGTTGACCTCGGCGGCGCCGGTGAGCGTGGTCGTGAACGGACGTCCGTCCGCGGCGGCGGGCGAAGCGGCCGCGAAGGTGAGGCTTGCGACCGCGACAAGTACGGCGGCGGTATGACGGGCAGTTGGGGACATGATGACCTCCTCGGTGGTTCGGACTTCAGCGCCTACGCGGCCCCGGCCACCCGCAGCTTCCCGCCGACGCCAGAAGCCTCCGGCCGTCCGCATCCATACGACACGTACCACATGCACTCCGGGGGTACATCCTCCGATACGGTCGCCGCCGGGCCTCGGCCGTTCCGTGGATCACCGCCCTGCCAGGTGCGTGGCGGGGA
This sequence comes from Actinoplanes sp., assembly GCA_036001925.1. Taxonomy (GTDB): domain Bacteria; phylum Actinomycetota; class Actinomycetes; order Mycobacteriales; family Micromonosporaceae; genus Actinoplanes. The sequence continues at coordinate 13,717 of DASYTU010000161.1, read as the reverse complement.
TAGGCACGTCGCGGGCGCGCGGCGCGCGGGCTGCGGCTACGGCGGTGTGCGGTCCGGTGGGCTGGGCGGGAAGACGTCGTCGGGCTGCCGCCCCGTCGGGTTGCCCGGCGCGCTCGGGTTGGACAGATGCCGCACCAGCGCGACGATGCCGAGCACCGTCAACGCGAGGAGCACCAGCGCGAGCAGGCCCCAGAGCAGCATCCACAGGCCCATGCCGGCCATCATTCCGCCGTGCATTGCTTACCTCCGATGTGACCGCGGCTGGTCCGGGGCGCGCCACACGGCCCGGCCGGCGATCCAGGTCTGGGTCACCCGGGTCGGGGGTTGGAACGGGTCGCCGTCGCAGACGACCAGGTCGGCGGGGTGTCCGGGGGCCAGGCCGGCGGCGCCGGGCGCGCCGAGGGAGGCGGCCGCGCTCACGGTGGCCGCCCGGACGGCTTCGCTTTCGGTCAGTGCCTGCTCGGGTTGCAGAGCCCGGCCGCTGGGTTGGCGGCGATCGATGGCGGCGCGCAGGTTGTGCAGTGGGTCCAGCGCCCCGCAGGGGTGGTCGGAGCTGAGCGCCAGCGGGACCCCGGCCTGCAGCAGCAGCCGGGCGCCGAACGCGGTGAGGTGCCGGGTGGTGCCGGTGGCGCTGATCATGTCGCCGTAGCGGGGGATGAAGCCGGGCTGGTAGGAGGCGGTCGCGCCGCTCGCGGCGACCAGCTCGGCGGTAGCCGGGTCGAGCAGCAGCAGGTGGTCGATGGTGGCCGTGCCGGGCGGGATCCGGGCGGTGCGCAAGCTGCGGGCGGCCTGCGCGACGGCGAGGTTGCCCAGGGCGTGGATGCGCAGCCGCAGCCCGGCGGCGGCATACGCGGCGATCAGCTCGGTCAGCTCGCGGTCGGTGTAGCGCAGGTACGGGGTGTGCAGGTGGCGGGGGCGCAGATCACCTTGCGCCGCACCGCTTCCCGCAGCGGCCCGGCGGCACGCATCCGCCACGCCTCGGCGCAGGCACCGGCGAACAGGTCGATGACCGCGCGCGACGGCAGCCGGAAGGCGGCCCGCTCGCCGCCGTCGGCGAACAGCTTCACCTCGCGGCCGGCGTCGCCGTACGGGCCCTTGGGGGGCGGTGGCCGGGCCGGGTGGCCGGCTGAGCATTCCGGCCGCGGAGCCGGTCGCCCAGGACAGCCGGATCCGGCTGGTCGCGTGCAGGGCGCGCATCCGCTCGTGCCAATCGGGTGAGACGTACGGGTCGTGCGCGTGGGTGATGCCGTGGGCGAGGCAGCGGTCGGCCTCGGCGGCCAGCACCGCTGCGGCGCCGTGCTCGCCAACGCCACGCTCGTCCCCGCCGCGCTCGCCGACCTGGCCGCCCGCGGGCGTGCCGCCGCCCGAGACGACGACCGGGCTTCGACCCATACGCAGATCGCCGACGCCGAGTCGGCGGTGCGCCGACGAGGTCGTCATCCGGCAGGTACCACACCATCCGGGTGCCGCCCGCAGAAACGGCCGGTTCGAATGGAACGTCGTAGACCAGCCGCACCCACCGAGCAGGTTCGGGTGGCGGTAGGCGGGATTGATCAACAAGTAGCCGACCGCGGCACCCACCGCGCCCAGCACCGCCAGCGGCGAACACCGCGCCAGTCGCGTGCAGGTGGTCCCGCGCCCCGCGCAGCCGAAGGCTGGTCCCTGCTTTCCCGCAGCAGCACGACAACCGGCCACGCGGCGAACGTCGAAGCCATCTACCCCTGTCGCCATCACCCTCGTACAGCCGTGGGATGGGGGAGGTAGGCGTTGGGCCTTCGCCCTGGCACACGGTGCCGATTTGCGAAACCCCGGAAGCCTTTGACGCCTAGTTCAAGGGCAAGAAGCGCCTGTTGTACGACTGCCGAGCACACATAGCGTTCCGGTCGATTCAGCCCTCCGTGAACCTCAAAGCAGCACAAAAGCTCGGCGTCGCCCTGGACCAGAGCTTCGAGGAGGCGTTCCGCTGGAACTAACTCACCGCCTCGACACCTTGTGGAACATCGACAAGCACCGCCGGCTGGTGGCCAGACCTCATCTACTGGGGCAGCAACGGGCCTTCCAACCGCCGGGCGTTGCCCGGCGACGGCACGCTCACGGACGGCTCCATCCTGCTCTACATCGACGGAACCGACGAAGGGGTGACGAGCTGAGTCACGAGTTCAACCTCGTGCTGACCGACGACCCGGCGTTTCCCGCGACCACAGAGCCACAGACGATGTTGTCGACCTGCTGGAGCGTTGGCGCCAGCACATTGTCAACCTGGCGGTCCTCCCGAGCCAGTTCACACTCATGTCGCACGCCATCCCGCCGGCCGGCGGCGAGTAGCGCTCCAGCCGACCGTCTGCCGGGTCGAACCTTCCCCTCATCGCCGACCGGGGTCCGTTCGATCCGACGGAGCACAAGACGAACGCCGCCTCGGAGCGGGCCGAGGCGGCGTCGCACAGCAGAGGCTAGCCGAGCGAAAAGGTCGCTTCGACGGAGAGCCGCCGACCGACCACGCTGCGATTTGCAGATCTGTGGTGTGCCCCTGGCAGGTCACCAACCTGCGCCAGTATCCCGCCCCGGCGGCATCGGGTGCCGGGATGCAGCCCCCTTTTACCCCCCGAAAACCCCTCCCATGCGTTGACTATCAGCGACAAGCAATGACCACCGCGCGGCGACGTTTGTGCAGCTCAGCGCCAAGAATTGACGATCGGTGACAAGCCCAGCGTCGTGACGGTCGACAAGCGTAGGTCGACGGTTCGACTCCGTCAGGCGGCTCAAGCCAGAGCCCTGGTCAGGACCCCACTTCGGGGATCATGGCCGGGGCTTTCTGTGCCTGTAGGTCGGCTGAGCAGCGAACCGAGCACTCATCGCCCCACAACGCGTCATTGACGCGCTCAGCCCTCGCGCGACACCTCGGGTGCGACATGCGCATAGCTGTTGAGGTGACGCTGATCAGCCAGGACAGCGATCAAAACCAGGATGGCTAGGGACAAACCGCGTCGGGTAAACCCCGTTCACAGCTTCCTCCGCAGAGGATCAGTGTGCCCTCTCGGCCGATCGGCGGAGGTGAGGGATCGCGAGAGCCGCCGTCGGACGACGACACCGCCAGCGATCGCGAGGAGTGCGAACCCGACGATGAGCACCCTTACCGGCGCTTTCCTGATCGGGCTGTTCGAGACGGCAACGCCTCCGGACCCGGCCGGTGCCGGCGCTTCCCTAGTCGGGCTGGTCGAGACGGCAACGCTTCCCGACCCGGCCGGTGCCGGCGCTTCCCTGGTCGGGCTGGTCGAGATGGCGCCGCCTCCCGACCCGGCCGGTACGGCGGTGGGCACGCCAGCCGAGGTGACCACCACGGTGGCGGACACGCCGAGATTCGCTCCGCCGCAGCGCGCACCCACGGCATAGGTACCTGGCGTCCGATCTGCCGGGATCTGGGCGTCGGCGGAGAAGTCACCAACCGCGTCGGACGCGATGCGGACCGCGCCCACGCCGGCGAATTCGTGCGTGCCGTCACGCAGGAAGGCAGCTGAGAGGACGAAACCGTTGGTGTCTGGATCACAGTGGCCCCTGACATGGAGCGTGCCGCCCGGCGCTACCCGCACAGGCGACACTCGCAGCGATGCGACCTCCATGCTGGGGGCCGCCGTCGGAGCCATCATGCCGGCTGTCGTGCTGCTCGCATCGGCGGAACCGGCGCCCAGCACGAGGCCGCCCAGCACGAGCGCCAACGGCGGAAGCCACCTTCCGAGTTTCATTCGTGCCCTCCTCATCGGACCCGCAGGAAGTGAACGGCCGTCTAGACACTCGGGCCTCGGGCACACATCGCTGCTCTCGCACCGCCGCAGTGTCGCGTCGATCGCCTCAAGGTAGGCCAGCGGCGAGCGGCCAAAGCGTGCATCAACACCGGCTCGGCACGAAGGCAGGAGACCACCTTCTTGATCAACGGCGGTAGACGAGGGCTTAACCAGCGTCGACACGGTCGACGCATGACGCATGACCAGACCCTCGCCTCCCAGCCTTCCCGTGTAGCCATGCCGTGGGTGACGACGATGCGGCCGCGGCCTCCGGGATGGTGAACGCGTCCGGGGCGTCGGTGTCCAGCACCACTAGCGCGCCGGGCGAGCCGAGGCGCCCGCAGACGCGGTGCACATCCAGCAAGGCTCTGGTTCGGCGGGCGACGAAGGTGATCGCGTACCCGGTCACGACGGCGAGTGCGCCGAGGGCCGCCTGTTGATCATCCTGTTCCGGTTCGCACGTAGGTCGACGGTTCGATTCCGTCCGGCGGCTCAGGCGAAAGCCCTGGTCAGATCCCTACTTCGGGGATCATGGCCAGGCTTTCTGTAGGTGGCGACTTCCGATTTTCAGCGTCGGCACAGCCTGAGCAGAAGCTGGGGACAGCGTCGTCGCTCATGGTGCGGGTTAGTCCTCACGGCGGGGACTGTGCTCACACCCGGAGGAGACACATGACCGAGCGAACGCGCGACGACCGTGCGCGCCGACGGAAGCGGATCGGCTGGGCGGTAGGGCTGCTGGCGGCCGGGGCACTGGGGGGAGGGCTGATCATGTCCACCGTGCCGGCGTTGGCCGACCCGTCGGGCAGCCCGTCATCCTCCGCGTCCACCTCGTCGCCGGCCGATCGCCGGGGGCCCGGCGGCCAGCGTAGCGACGAGACGGTGCTTACCGGGGCCAATGCGGAAAAGGCGAAGGCTGCAGCCTTGGCCGCGGTCCCCGGTGCCACCGTCGACCGGGTCGAAACCGACGCGGACGGCGCGGTGTACGAGGCCCACATGACCAAGTCCGACGGTACGAAGGTCACCGTGAAGTTCGACAAGGACTTCAAGGTGACCGGCGTCGAGGACGGCATGGGCGCCCACAAGTAAGAGAACGGCATGGGCGCCCACAAGTAAGAGAACGGCATGCGGGCGCACAAGTAAGAGAACGGCATGCGGGCGCACGAGTACGAGAACGGCATGGGGGCGCACGAGTACGAGAACGGCATGGGGGCGCACAAGTACAAGAACGGCATGGGGGCGCACAAGTAGGTAGAACGAACCCATGGTCGGTGGCACGTCAGCCGTTGCAAACCTTGGCATCGGAGGCTGACGCGCCACCGACCGGAGAGCACCCGGCCCACCTCGACCGTTAGGGGTATCGACGCGATTACCGGCCGGTCGTAGCGTTTCTCTGCAGAGCGGTGGCAGCACAGCGACGTGCACAGGAGGTACGCCATGTTCGTTCAGGTCATACAGGGCAGGACGTCGGACCCGGAGGCACTGAGCGCGGCAGTGAACCGGTGGATGGAGGAACTGGCGCCCGGCGCAACCGGCTGGCTCGGCACCACGGGCGGAGTCACCGAGGACGGCCGGGCCATCGCGATGGTCCGCTTCGAGTCTGAGGACGCGGCCCGTCGCAACAGCGAGCGGCCCGAGCAGGACCAATGGTGGGCCGACACGGAGAAGCTCTACGACGGCGGGGCCACCATCCGCAGCAGCAACGACGTCACGGTCGACGTGCAGGGCGACCCCGACCGGGCCGGCTTCGTGCAGATCATGCAGGGCCGCGGCACCGACCCGGACCGCGCCAGGGAACTGATGACCCAGGACTCGGACAAATGGGCGGCGTTCCGTCCCGACGTGATCGGCAGCGTCGCGATCGGGCACGAAGGCGGCGCGTACACCATGGTCATGTACTTCACCTCCGAGGCCGAAGCTCGCGAGGGCGAACGGAAGGAGATACCGCCGGAGCTACAGGCCCAAATGGAGGAGATGAACAAGCTCAGCGTCGGCGAGCCCGAGTTCTTCGACCTCAAGCAGCCGACGATCCGCTCCCCCAAATGAGTAGCGAAGGCTACGGGTCGAAGCCGCGCTGATCGGAAGCGGGGAAACCATCACGGGGCGGTAGGGGCGCGCCGCCAGACAACCGTAATTCGACGGTCATCAAATTGATGAGCGTGTGTTCACGCGCGGGCCGGACCGTGGACCACATGCGACACCTCACGCGATTCGCGCTCGTTGCCGCCGTGTTCGCCGGCGTGGCAGTCGCCGCGCCGGCGTACGCCACCCCACCCAACATCCCGTCCGCCTCCACCGCGCAGTCCGAGCTCAACGTGCTCACTGTCGCCGCTCAGGGATCGATGACCGGTTATTCCCGGGACCTGTTCCCGCACTGGATCACGATCAGCGGCACCTGCAACACCCGCGAGACCGTGCTCAAACGGGACGGCACGTCCGTGGTCACGGACAGCTCGTGCGCCGCCGTATCCGGCCGGTGGTACAGCCCGTACGACGGCGCGACCTGGTTTGCGGCGTCCGATGTGGACATCGACCACGTCGTCCCGCTCGCGGAGGCTTGGCGCTCCGGGGCGAGCTCGTGGACCACGAGCCGCCGTCAGAGCTTCGCGAACGATCTCACCCGGCCCCAGCTCATCGCCGTGACGGACTACGTCAACCAGGCGAAGGGCGACCAGGATCCATCGACCTGGCAACCACCCGTCACGTCGTACCGCTGCACCTACGCCCGGATGTGGATCGGCGTGAAGTACTACTACGGCCTGACGCTGCAGTCGTCCGAGAAGTCCGCGCTGCAAACCATGCTCAACAGCTGCTGACGCGGGCTTCAGCGCCGCAGCGGTCGGATCGCCCCGGCCACCGATATCGCCACGACGAGCAACACCGCCACCGCGAGCAGAGCCTTGCGGACCGTGAACTGATCGCCGAGGAAGCCGATCAGTGGCGGGCCACCCAGGAAAGCGCAGTATCCGATCGAGGCGACCACGCTCACCCGCGCGGCCGCCTTGGCCGGATCATCCGCGGCCGCGCTCATCCCGACCGGGAAGCCGAGCGAGGCTCCGAGACCCCAGAATAGCGCGCCGAGGAACGCCATCGGCGTGTTCGGCCCGACCACGAACAGCCCGAGTCCGACCAGGCTGATCGCGGCCAGAGCCCGGACGACGGGCACCCGCCCGTACTTGTCGAGCAGCGCCGGCCCGAACCAGCGGCCGGCGGTCATCGCCGCGAGAAACACCGCGAACGCCAGCGTTCCGACGGTCGCCGGCGCGCCGTAGTCGTCGATGACCGCGACGTTGATCCAATCGATTCCGGCGCCTTCGGTGAACGCGAACGCCAAGACGAAGATCCCGATCAGGATCGTCCGCGGCTCGCTCCAGGCGGCGAGCGCGCGCCGCAGGCCGGTCTCGGTCACCGCCCCTTCCGGTACGGGCGTGGCATCGGCACTGCCATCGGGGACGAACGAGCGTACCGACAGGATGACGACCGCCGCCACGACCAGGGCGGACACGATGAGGTGCACCGTGACCGGTACGTGCAGCGCCACGATGCCGGCGCTCACGAGCGCCCCGCCGACCGTGCCCACGCTGAAGCCGGCATGGAACCGTGGCATGATCGCCCGGCCCAGCCGCCGCTCGACGACCGTGCCCTGGACGTTCATCGCGACGTCCCAGGCGCCGTTCGCGAAGCCGAAGAACGCCAGGCTCACGACCACCGGCGCGACGCCGTACCGGTAGCCGACCGCGGTGGCGGTCAGGGAGACGCCGAGCAACGCCGCCATCGCGGTGACGGTCCGTCGCGAACCGAAATGCGTCACGATCTGTCCGGCAAGTACCAGCGACACGATCGAGCCGGCGGCGATCGCGAGCAGTACCAGCCCGAGCTGCGACGGCGTCAGCCCGAGCCCGTCCCGGATCTGCGGGATGCGGGCGGCCCAGGATGCCAGCGCGACGCCGGCGCCGATGAACGCAACGTAGGTGGCCCGGGTGGCCGCACGGACATCGCGGCTGGTGTCTACGACCGTCACAGCGAATCGGCTCCGGCCGCCGCGTGGAACAGGGCGGTCATGGCGTCGACGATGCGGGTCTTGCGGTCGGGATCGTGGCGCCGGCGTGGCCGGACCGTGGCCGGCGCAGTCACGGTTTGACCGTGCTGGCGATAGGGGTCCGCGTCGTCAGGCTGGCCTGGCCGGCCGGCAGACGCACCTGGGCACACGGTTTCTCGGCCATGCGTACGACCGTACATAACGATCCGGCGTACGACGGCCTGGCTAGACTGCCCGTCGTGGTTGCCGAGCCGGACTGGGATGTGGCCGTGATCGGCGGCGGGCCGGGCGGCCTCTCCGCCGCGCGGGCGGCCGCAGCCGCCGGCGCGCGCCCGATCGTCTTGGAACGGGCTGAGCATCCGCGCTACAAGACCTGCGGCGGGGGCCTGATCGGCACCTCGCTCGCGCTCGCGACGTCGCAGATTACAGTGCCCGTGCGGGACACGGTTGCCGCCGTCACGTTCACCGACGACGGCCGCCGGGCGTTCACCCGGCACGCGCGTGGCCGTCCGCTGCTGACGATGGTGCGGCGCGACGAGTTCGACCTCGCCTGGTACAAGGCCGCGGTCGAGGCCGGCGCGACCGTGCGCCAGAACGCCCAGATACGCGGGATCGCCCAGGACGCCGACGCTGTTTCGGTCACTCTGGCCGACGGCTCCCAGGTCACCGCGAGCGTCGTCATCGGCGCCGACGGCTCGGCCGGCATCAGCTCGCGATACGTCGGGGTCACGTTCGATCAGCAGGACCTGGGGCTCGAGGTGGAGCTCGCCGCGACGGAGCACGACCGCGGCGCGTGGCGCGGTCGGGTCCTGCTCGACTGGGGGCCCGTCCCCGGTTCGTACGGCTGGGTCTTCCCCAAGGACGACGAGCTGACGGTCGGCGTGATCATGGCGAAGGGCAAGGGCGCGGACACGAAGCAATATCTCTCCCGTTTGGTCGACCATTTGGGTCTCGGGGACCGAACCGTGCGCCGCGACTCGGGTCATCTCACCCGCTGCCGCCGGGACGACGCGCCGCTGCGCAAGGGTCGGGTCCTGGTCGTCGGCGATGCGGCCGGCCTGGTCGAGCCGTGGACCCGGGAGGGCATCAGCTATGCCCTGCGCTCCGGCTCGTGGGCCGGCGAGGTGGCGGCCCACGCCGCGCGGCAGGGCGAATCGGCCCTCGACGATTATGCAGTAGCCGTCGGCGACCGCCTCGTGCCTGAGATGACCGCCGGGCGCCGGCTCCTCCGCGTCTATGCCAAGCATCCCCACCTGGTGCATGCCGCGATGGCCACGCCGCTGGGCTGGCGTGCCTTCATGGCGTTCTGCCGCGGGGAACTGTCCATGGCGAACGTGGTCGGACGCCCCGGCATCCACGCGGCTGTCGGCCTCCTCGGCGGCCGCGTCACTCGCTCCGCTCAGCCGGCGACCGCCTGACGGTGGGCATGCCGGTAGAAGCCCAGTTGATCGACCGCGAGTGCCCGTACGTCCACCGACATCAGTCGGCACGGTCGAGACTGCGGCAGGAGAGACTGCGGCAGGAGTATGCCGCGAGTGGGGTCGGGCTCAGCAGGCGACGGCAGGTCAGCATTTGCTACGGCTCAGAAGCTGAACTCGTCCTCCTTGACGCCATGCACGAATGCGTCCCACTCTTCGGCGCTAAACGACAGCGGGGCTGTGCTGGTGTTCCGGGAGTCGCGGATTAGATACCGGTCGCCGTCCTTGGCGACTTCGATGCAGTTCCCGGCGGTGCATGCGCTACTTCGCTGCCACTTCGGCTGTTCCGTCGGCCTGGTCATGGGTTGCTCCTCCGTGACGGTTCCGAACCAACGGTAAGCGAACCGATCCACCACGTGCAGGAGCGGACATGAATGAAATCCGTGAACAGCGTGAAACCTGACCTCTACGGCAACATACGCCTGATTTGTACAGTCACTCATCGCGCAGAATGACAGATTTCCTGCGCGGCATCGTCTACAGCGAGTAGCGAGGGAAATAGGAGTCAATTGGTAGCTCTGCGTGCGATCGAGACGATCGTCCGCACGCAGAGCGACGGGCATTGATGCTTAGAAGCGGAACTCGCCCGCCTTCACGCCTTCCACGAAGGCGTTCCATTCCTCCTCGGTGAAGGACAGCGGAGCCATCTCGGGGCGCTTGGAGTCACGGACCAGATACTGATCGTCGACCCTGGCGACTTCGACGCAGGTTCCGCTTGCACAACGGGTGCTCTTACGCCATTTCGGCGGATCCATCTCGCTCACTGTGGACTTCTTTCAGGCAGAGGGCCGGATTTGAACGGTACTCATCAACTACATTTGACTTTGGCGCCCCGAGACTTTCGTCCACAGAGTTTCAATGCGGCCCTTGATGAAGTCGATTGTGTCGACTTCTGTTCTGGCCACCTGCCAAAGTTGCTCGAAGCGTTCGCGGTGCCGCGCCGTTGTGGCCACATCCTCGACCAGTTCGTCGGTGAGGCCGTTCTCGCGGTACAGAACCTCGTCGCCACTCTCGCCCCCGATGGTGAGAAGGTCGAAGCTTCCGTTGTTCGCGATCGGCGAATCCATGTCGAACGGCAGCATCCGGATGTTGATAAGGCCGCGGCCGGCTAGGTCGTGGAGCTCCTGTAGCTGCTCGGCCAGGACGGACGGGCCGCCGATTTGGCGCTCGAACACCGACTGGTCCAGCACCATGAAGACCTGCATGGACTCCAGGCGACCCAGCATCATCTCGTGCCGAAGGCGCCGCGCCTCAACGATTTTGGCGAGCCTCTCCGCCGGAATCTCGTGGGTCCACGCGCCGGTCAGCGCGGCGGCGTACGCGGGAGTCTGCAGCGGGCCGGGCGGATAGTAGACGGTGTAGGACCGCATTGCCGTCGCCTCGACCTCGTACTCGATGAGGTGGCGAAGCGCATCGCTCATGTGTTCGCGGAATTCCGGCTTCTGATACCACGCCTGGCGCTGCCGGGTGCGCGCGATCCGGGCATCCGCAATCAGGGCGGCGGTGACCGCACGATCCTTGATTCCGAGGTAGCTCATCAACGGTCGAAGGTCATTTGGAGAGATGCTGACTTCGCCGCTCTCGATCCGGATGACCTTGCTATGGGACCACTCCATCGCCTCGGCGACCTGGTTTTGGGTGAGCCCGGCCGCGTCGCGAGCCTCGCGGATGGCGAGGCGTACGCGTCGACGCGCAACCGTAGGCGAATCACCCTCTGTCATGAGTCCTTCAACGTCGGAGAGTCATACTGCCACCTCGCTGAGTGCGTAGTCGCACCCAGCGAGGTCGCGCAAACTTTACTACTGTCTTCTCAGATCGACGAGCCCCACTTCCGCGTGTTGATCGAATAGAGATGTCACTCGGTCGGGCCTGAGCGTCATGACCGTCGTCAATGGCTCAGGCGGCCGCAAGGTCATGGTTGCCCACTGGGGGGCGGGCATCCTCGACGGCCCGGCGCAAGGCGCGTGCCACCTGATTGAACACCCGGGCGTCCGGGGACGCGTAGAGGACCACCCGGGTTCCCCGGTACGTCGCCCGCAGCTCCCAGCGCCTCGGCCGCATCCGCAGGCGAGCGACCGCGAATGTCGTCGGCAGTGCGACCGCCAGGAAGCCGAGCGCGTACGCGGCCGGCGTGCCGAGTGCCGTCCATGCGGCGCCGACGAGGACTAGTGCACCGCCCGCCACGTGAACGGTGTACGGGCGCAGCCCGTCGCTCGGGCTGCGGAGCAGGCCGACGTTGCGCAGATCACGGATGACGAAGCTCTTCGTCGGCGTGGTACGCCAGACGAAGAACTGGTCGGTCACCACAGCGTCGGGCCCACGGTAGTAGGTGCGTGTGCTCATGGCGAACTCCTCTCCACTGCTCCGCGCGAGAGGGGATGCTGGAGCCGACGCCGGCAAGAGAAGAATCCCGCCTCGCTGGGTCGCAACAACCGCGTCCTGGAGGCGACAAAGGCACCCGGTTGCCGCCGAGTGCCTTGTGCTTTCTTCTCCGATTCCGCCTTGTTGCTACCTGTAGTAGAGCATGCCATCAGGCACTACGCCACACATCAACTTGCCATATCGCAGATTGCGTACAAGCAGACTAGTCGACGTATCCAGCGGGGGCGGCGGCGCACGTGGTGGAGTTGGGCCGCGGGCGCCTTTGCGCATGGCGCACCCATTGTTGCCACATGAAGGCAACAGGGTGACGATGAGCGGAAGAGAAGAATCCCGCTTGACAAAGCGGCGCCGCAGAGGCGACAAAGGCACCCGGTTGCCGCCGGGTGCCTCTGCTTTCTTCCCTCCAACTCCGCCCCTTGTTGCTTACCAAAGTGAAGCATGGCCACCCGGCGGTCCGCTACCACTCAACCTGCCATGTTGCAGATTGCGTACAAGCCGACTCCGTGCGGGGTAGTCGAGGCGCTAGGTCAACACGACCAGCAGCAGGGCGACCGCACCGGGGATGACCTGCACAAACAAGATCCGGCTGGTGGCCGTGACGGTACCGTAGACGCCGGCGACGATGACGCAGCACAGGAAGAAAATCTGGAACGCGCGGCTCTCGGCGGTGAGACCATAGGCGAGACCGGCCGCCAGGAATCCGTTGTAGAGACCCTGGTTCGCGGCCAGCGGCGCGCTGGCCTCCGCGAACTCGCGTGTGGTCCCGAAGGCTGCTCGCGCGCGGTCGGTCTGCCACAGAAACATCTCGAGGACGAGGATGTAGACGTGGATGGCGGCGACGACGCCCACGGCGATCTGCGCAGCGATCTTCATGGTCGAAAAACATAGCGGTACCGGCCGACGCCATCGATTGACGTAGCGGAGATCACTTCGCGTTTTGCCGGACTGAACGCCGGGCATGCCCAACGTAGCCGGCCTGAACGCCACGCATGCCAACCACAACGGCCTCGGCGCCACACCATCGCAGCAGGGGAGGCTGATCAACACCTATGGAAAGTCGACTCCGGATCGCGGGCCAGGCTGTCCAACCAGTGCTGGTCATGTTCCCGCTCGGACTGTTCACGATGGCCATCCTCTTCGACATCGGCAATCTGCTCGGCGGCCCGGACATCCTCGGCGCACTGGCGTACTGGAACATCGTCGCGGGCCTGATCGGCGGCGTGCTGGCCGGCCTCGCCAGCGCGATCGACCTCGTGTTCGTGCGCAACCGCACCCGCGCGAAGCGAACGGGCGTGCTGCTTGTTCTGATCAACATGGGTGTGCTGATCCTGTTCGCGGTCATTCTCATGCTTCGGATGCGCACGCCCGACCGGGTGGCCGGTGGCGGCCTGCTCGCGGTCGAGCTGCTGTCGCTGGGGGCGGCCGTGTTCGGCGCCTGGTACGGCGGCGAGCTGGTCAACCGCCGCTCCGGCCCGTCGTTTGCCCGAGCCCATGCCGGGAACCGAGGTTCCTGACGGTGCGCCCAGCCAGGGCGCGCGGGAAACGAGGGGCAAGCACGATGGCGATGTCGATCACGGGCAAGCGAGTCGCCTTTCTCGCCACTGACGGTGTCGAGGAGGTCGAGTACACGGAGCCGCGCAAGGCGGTGGAGGGCGCCGGGGGCCGTGCTGAACTCGTCTCGATCAAGGACGACTCCATCCAAGCCATGAACCACCTGGACAAGAGCAGGACGTACCCGGTGGAGAGGCATGTCAAGGACGCGGACGCTGCGCAATACGACGCGCTCGTCCTGCCGGGCGGCGTCGCGAACCCGGACTTCCTCCGCATGGATCCGGACGCGGTGCGCTTCGTCCGCGACTTCTTCACCGCCGGCAAGCCGGTCGCGGCGATATGCCACGGCCCGTGGACGTTGATCGATGCCGGCGTTGTCGACGGCCGCACGCTGACCAGCTGGCCGAGCCTGCGGACCGACCTCGCGAACGCGGGCGCGACCTGGGTCGACGAGCAGGTCTACGTCGACGACGGGCTGGTCACCAGCCGCA
>DASYTU010000160.1:0-2277 GCA_036001925.1 Actinoplanes sp. | reverse complement strand
GGTGACCATCGCGACGTCCACCGCGTCGCGGCCCCGGCCGATCAGCACCCGGCCCTTGCGGGCCGCGTTGTTGCGGGGGTCGAAGGTCCACCACCTGCCGTCGAGGTAGACCTCCATCCAGGCGGCGAAGTCCATCGGCTCGGGCGCCGGCGGGACGTCCATGTCGGGGAGGTAGCCGAAGACGTAGCGAGCCGGGATCGACAGTGCCCGGCAAAGGCTGATCGCGACATGGGCGAAGTCGCGGCAGACGCCGCAGCCGGCAGCGTAGGCGTCCGCCGCGGTGGTCGACGGGATGCTGCTGCCGTAGTCGAAACGCAGGTGGCCGTGGACGTGGTCGCAGATCGCCCGCACCCGCCGGTAGCCCGGCTTCTCGCCGCCGAACAGCCGCCACGCCTCATCCCCGAGGACGTCGGGCAGGCAGTACCGGCTGGCTAGCGTGTAGACCAGCACGTCGTCCGGCAGCTGCGCGGCGGGTATCTCTGCGGCGTCGAGGTCGACGTCCTCGGTCGCGTCTGGAACCGTCACGATGGCGTCGTAGCGCAGCGTCATGTCGCCCACCGGCAGGTTGAGTCGCTGGCAGTCGTTGCCGTACAGATCGGTGTAGCCGTGTCGGTCGGCGGTGGGGAGGGTATCCCAGCCCTGCCGGAGCACCGTCGCCGGCGCAGCCCCGGATGGCTGGACCTGGAAGATCGCGGCGGTCTCGACCTCCGCGGTGTATTGGAACTCACACCCCACCTGGACCTGCCGTGTCACGGCTGCCATTCCCGCATGCTAAACCGTCATTGTTTCCCAACCGTAACGACTAGTGGCCGAAACAGATCGGTGGTACGACTCGTCGCATGGGAGGGCTTCTCGACGGGTATCCGCGCGGCCCAGCCTACGACGAGATGTTCGCGGCGGACGGGCTGCCGCACGCGCACATGCGGGCGCTGTACGACGCCTTGCAGACGCTCACCGGCGACGACCTGGCACAGCGGGCGGCCGCCAGGGATCGCAGCTTCCGCGACCAGGGTGTCACCTTCTCCCATGCCGGCGAGGAGTGGGTCTTCCCGCTCGACCTGATCCCGCGGCTGATCCCGACGGCCGAGTGGGAACTCATCGAGGCGGGTGTCATACAGCGGGTACGCGCGCTGGAGGCGTTCCTGGCCGACGTCTATGGGCCGGCCGAGGTGGTGCGGGACGGGGTTGTGCCGCGCTCGCTGCTCACCACATCGGCCAGCTTCTGCCGGCCGGCGCACGGCATCCGCCCACCGAACGGCGTGCGGGTCCACCTCGCCGGGATCGACCTCGTCCGCGACCAGGCGGGTGTCATGCGGGTGCTCGAGGACAACCTGCGGGTGCCGTCCGGCATGTCCTACGTGGTGGAGAACCGGCGAACCATGGCGCGTGTCTTCCCCGGCCTGTTCCTTGAGCAGTGGGTGCGGCCGGTCGCCTCCTACCCGGGGCGGCTCCTCGACGCGTTGCGACGATCGGCGCCGGCAGGTGTCGAACAACCCACTGTCGTGCTGCTTACCCCCGGTGTGCACAACGCGGCCTATTTCGAGCACGCCTTCCTGGCCCGCAAGATGGGCATCGAGCTGGTCGAGGGCCGCGACCTGTTCTGCCACGAGCACGTCCTGTACATGCGCAGCATGGGGGGGCAGCAGCGAGTGGACGTGGTCTACCGACGCGTCAACGACGACTTCCTCGACCCGGTGCACTTCCGGCCCGACTCCGTCGTGGGGTGCCCGGGCATTCTGAACGCAGCCCGCGTCGGCAACGTCACGATCGCCAACGCGATCGGCAACGGGGTCGCCGACGACAAGCTGATCTATACCTACGTCCCCGCGCTCATCGAGTACTACCTCGGCGAGCGGCCGCTGCTGCCCAACGTTGCGACCTACCGGCTCGATGATCCGGATGTCCGGTCGGAGTGCCTGGCCCGGCTCGACCAACTGGTGGTGAAACCGGTGGAGGGCTCCGGCGGCACCGGCATCGTCATCGGGCCGCACTCCTCCGACGCCGAGCTGGCCGCCGTGCGCGAACGGGTGCTAGCCGAGCCGCGAGCGTGGATCGCGCAGGAGCTTGTGCTGCTGTCGACCTCGCCGGCGCAGCTAGGCGACCGGCTGCTGCCCCGGCACGTCGACCTCCGGCCGTTCGCGGTCAACGATGGCGAGCAGATCCGGGTGCTGCCCGGCGGACTGACCCGGGTGGCGCTGCGGGAGGGAAGCCTGATCGTCAACTCCAGCCAGGGCGGTGGCTCCAAGGACACCTGGGTGCTCACCTCGCGGCCGCCGC
>DASYTU010000159.1:0-4410 GCA_036001925.1 Actinoplanes sp. | reverse complement strand
CTGTTTTTGTGTGTGTCACAGCACGGTCAGTGGCGGCGGCGGTGCGGGCAACGTACGGGCCGCGTGGACGGCCCCGGCGAGCGCGTATGTGCCATCGATCGGTGCCGATCCGCGGCGTGTGAACACCCAGCCGTCGCCGCGGTTGAGCTTCTGCGTCTGCCTGACGTGGGTGGTCAGCATCTCGTCGCGGGGGTGCCGTACTTCGCCGGCCTGGATCACGTCGGCGGCGCCCATGCACACCGCGGGCACCTCGGCCTTCAGTTCCTCGACCTTGACCCGGCGCGGCAGGGGCTTGGTGGACTTGGCCAGGGATGCGGCTACGGCGGCCGCAGGACCGCCAGGGAACCACGCGAGGGCCCGCGGCCGCAACCGGGTCACCAGGCCCGGCAGATCGGCCCTGAGCGCCTTCGTGCAGCCGAAGCCCTGCCACCTCTGGACGACCTCGACGTGGGTGACGCCATCCAGCGTCGCCGCCGCTATCAGCGTGGCGTGGCTGCCGTCCAACGACACATCGAAGCAGAGCACCAGCCGGTCGCGGTGCTGGGCCAGGTCGACCGGCTGATCCAGGCCGGCGGCCGTCCAGGCGTCCAAGTCGATGGCCGGATCCAGCGTGTCGACCCGCTGGCACATCCGTTCGATGCGGAAGCGGATCAGCGTCTCGCCGCCGATGCGTTTCGCTGTGATCGCCTCGCCGAGCAGGGCGTCCGGTGAGATGCGGTGGCCGAGCGCCGGATTGGAGTACGCCAGGGCCTCGAGGTCGGTGGGGTCGGCGCCGGACGGGGCGCTCCACGCGGCCAGGAACGCCCGCGGGTCACCCTGGCCGCTCTCGATGAATCCCAGCGCCGCGTCGTATTCCTCGTGCAGGACGACGCTCTCCGCGTCGCCCTCGTTGGAGATGCACACGACCAGGGCGTCGTGGACGGCGCCCATCGCGGGGATCACCGCGTCCCACACGTCGCGGGTCCTGTGTTCCCGAAGCTCGTCGAGGACGGCGCGCCGGAGCGTGTCGCCGCGGCCGGCTCTGCGGGTGGGCGCCGCGAACCGGTAGTGGGCGCCGTGGGTGTTCCAGAAGTCCTCCTCGCCGATCTGCAGCGCGGTGTGCCGGGGTGCTAGGGCTTCGGCGAGCAGCGGGCTCTCCTCGGCCATCCGGACGGTCTTGACCCATGACCGTTTCGCCGCGGCCCGGTCGGTTGAGGTGCCGAGGATCTCGTCGACCCGCTCGATCCACATCCAGTACAGGATCAGCAGCCGGGTGAAGATCGTCTTCCCGTTCTGCCGGGCGACCAGGATGATGGCCTTGCGGTAACGCGGCGTTCCGTCGGGGAACAGCTCGCCGAGGTGGACGGCGAGCCAGCGTTCCCAGGGGTCGAGCGGCCAGCCGATCAGTTCGCAGAACGCGATGAAGTCGTAGCCCCAGCTGGCGTCCGGGTCGCTCAGGTCACGGAGCGGTGGCGTCCAGATCCGCGGCTCGACTCTTCCGAGTACGGGCGGCAGCAAGCTGGTCCAGCGGGTTGGCGACGGGCTTGTCATCGGTGACCGCCTTCTTCGCCGCGGCCCGGGCTCGGGGGCTCATGTGGAGGGCTTCCAGGGCGGTCAGCAGCGCCGGCCCGAGCTTGGTCAGGTCGCCGCCGGCGTCGATCTCGCCGGCGTAGGTCAGCGCCAGGTCGGCTGCTGCACGGTCGACGGGACCAATTGGTCCCGCACCCAGGGCCGCGTCGACGGACTCGCGCAGGCTCATGACACGAAGAGTAACTGAGGTTCCCTCACTATGGGGTAGCCTCACTACATGAGGTGGCCGTGGTCGCGCAAGACGCAACCCGAGAACCTCGTCTCCATTTCCGACCCGGCGTTTGCCGGCTATTTCGGGCTCGGCACGCCGAACTACTCCGGCGTGAACGTGGGTGAAAGCGGCGCGGTCACCCTGTCGGCGATCTGGCGGGCGCTGTCGCTGCTGTCCGGCTCGCTGGGACTGCTGCCGCTGCGCACCTACCAGGACCAGGCGAACGGTCAGCGGAAGCTGTTGACGTCGGTGTTCGACGACCCGGGCGGCCCGGACGGCATGACGCCGTTCGAGTGGAAGCGCACCGTGGTCGTGCACCTGAAGCTGCACGGGAACGTGTTCCTGTTCAAGCTCCGCAACCAGGCCGGCGCCCTGATCGGGTTGGTCCCGTTCCACCCGCTGACCGTCGCGATGGTCGACCCGACACCGCAGGAGGTGCGCGACGGTACGGGCCCGCGCGGCGGGCTCTGGTTCGACATCACGCTCGCCGACGGCGAGAAGGTCCGCTGGGACGCCAACGACATCTTGCATATCCCGGGGATGAGCCTGGACGGCAAGCGGGGCCTGTCCCTGGTCGACGTCGCCCGCAACAGCCTCGGCACGGGGATCGCCGGTGACCGGTCCGCCGCGAAGATCTTCGCCGACGGCGCACTGATCTCCGGGCTGGTCACCCCCGAAGACGAGCTCGAGGTCGACGAGGCCAAGCAGGTCCGGACCGAACTCGACCGCAACGTGGCCGGCTACGAGAACGCCGGGAAGATCGCCGTGGTCAACCGCCGGCTGAAGTTCCAGCCGTGGACGATGACCGCGGTCGATGCGCAGTTCCTGCAGTCGCGGCAGTTCTCCATCGAGGAGGTCGCCCGCTGGACCGGCGTGCCGCCGCACCTGCTGATGCAGACCGAGAAGCAGACCTCGTGGGGCACCGGCGTGGAGGAGCAGAACCGGGCGCTGGGCCGGACCGTGCTGGGCCCGGACGCGGCGCTGATCGAGCAGCGCTGTAGCCGGGAGCTGAAGCCGTCGACGCGGTTCGTCGAGTTCGACTTCGCCGGGCTGGAGCGGCCGTCGCCGGAGAAGGAGATCGAGCTGCTCATCGCGCAGGTGCAGGCGGGGCTGCTGACCGTCAACGAGGCGAGGGCCATCCGGAACCTGCCGCCGCTCGCCGCGCAGGAGGCACCCGTTGAACCTCTCTAGGGCTCATGCGCTCGCCGCCCGCGGCCGCTCCCTGTACTACGCCCACCAGCCGGTCGGGGGCGCGCCGCCGCGGCAATGGTATCGGATCACGAACGCCGCCGAGCCGGACACCGCGACCGTGCTGGTGTACGGCGACATCGGCGCGTCGCTCGGCGGGGTCGACGCCGAACAGCTGGTCTCCGACGTGCAGGCCCTGGACGCGAAGCGCATCCAGCTGCACATCAATTCGCTCGGCGGGTCGATGTTCGACGGCTTCGGCATCTACGCCGCGTTCCGCAACCACCCGGCGACCGTGACCGCCCACGTGGACGGGGCGGCCGCGTCGGCCGCGTCGATCGTCGCCATGGGCGGCAACGAGGTCGTCATGGAGAAACCCGCCCGGATCATGATCCACGACGCCGGGGTGTTGACGGCCGGTACGCCGCGGGACCTGCGCGAGGTCGCGGACCTGCTCGACGAGTTCTCCGACTCGATCGCCGAGATCTACGCCGACCGTGCCGGCGGGAGCGTCGCCGACTTCCGTGCGGCGATGACCGCGGAGACGTGGTATTCGGCGGCTCAGGCCGTCGAGGTCGGCCTGGCCGACCGGGTGAACGGCACGACCACCGCGGCGCCTGAATCGCAGGCGTCGCAACGAATCCGGGCCCGTGCCCGTGTGACCCTGGGAGGGGCCAAGTGACCGTGGAAGAGATCCTCGCCGCTCTGCAGGCGATCATCGACGAGGCCGGGGCCGAGCCGCTGTCCGAAGAGCAGGCGACGGCGTACGAGAAGCTGGAAGTGCAGCTGAAGGCGGCGCAGAAGTCCGAGGAGATCCGTAAGCGCAACGCCGCGTACAACACCGTCCGGGTGCCGGCCGGTGTGCCGTCGCCGGGCAGCAAGCCGGAGGACAGCATCGAGCTGGCGTTCACCGCCTACCTGCGCACCGGGCGGCCGAACGCCGACATCTCCGGCCTGCGGGTGTCCAACGCGCAGTCCACCGGTTCGGACCCGGCCGGCGGCTACATGGTGCCGCCCGGCTTCCGGCAGAAGCTCGTCGATGTACAGAAGGCGTTCGGCGGTATCGGCCCGGAGGCGGATGGGTTCTCCACCGACAACGGATCGACGCTCGAGTACCCGTCCGTGGACGACACCGCGAACAGCGGCCAGATCACCGCCGAGGGCGCCGCGGTGGCCGGCGGCGCCGACCTGGTGTTCGGCACCGTCGCGCTGGGCGCGTTCAAGTACACCTCCTCCGGTGCGAGCAACGCGCCGCTGAAGGTGTCCGTCGAGCTGCTGCAGGACGCCGCGTTCGACGTGCAGGGCCTCATCTCCCGCAAGCTGGGCATGCGCATCGCCCGCAAGCAGGCGGTGGACTGGGTGACCGGCACCGGCACCACGTTGCCGTTCGGCATCGCCCGCGCGGCCCTGACCGCGAACGTGACCCTCGCGGCTGGTAACGC
>DASYTU010000158.1:0-18909 GCA_036001925.1 Actinoplanes sp. | reverse complement strand
AACTGGCAGTGCCTACCCGCAGCCCGAGGTAATCGGCCATATCCGAGGTCAAGGGCAGGTTCGGCATGGGGAGCATAGTAGGGGGCGCGTGCCACGGCCACCGACGCCCCAGTCGCTATGGGAAGCGCGCGCACAGACGCGTCGACGCACTGGCATCAGGCTGCACCGTTCTTGACGGATGACCTCGGTGTCGTTGCGGCGCTGCTTCCAACGTGACCGGCCTGCCCTCATCGCCAACGCCCAAGATGCGCAGCGGGAGTGACCATCGCGATTCCCGCGCCACCGATACCGTGTCGCCGTTTGGCGAATCGCAGGTTCCCGCGCGAACGCGGTCGGTCATCCCTTCGAGGAGCCCAGCGACAACCCGGCGATGAACTGCTTCTGCAGCAGCACGTACACGATCAGCGTGGGGATGGCGGCGATCAGCGCCGCCGCCGCGATCATGTTCTGGTTGGCCACGAACTGACCCTGCAGGTTGGCCAGCGCGGACGTGATCGGCCGTTTGTTGCCGGTCGAGATCAGCGTGATCGCCCAGAAGAAGTCGTTGTAGATCCAGGTGGTCAGCAACGTGGCCAGCGCGGCGAGCGCCGGCCGGACCAGCGGGATCGTCACCCGCCAATAGCGGGTCCACAGCGACGCGCCGTCCAGCAGCGCGGCCTCGTCGATGTCGGTCGGCACCGTCTTCATGTAGTTGCTCAGCACGAACACGCAGAAGCCGAGCTGGAACGACACGTTGATGACGATCAGGCCGGCGTACGAGTTGTACAGCAGGCCGTTGCCGCTGATCCACTCCGGTAGGTGGATGGCCAGGTAGAGCCGGTACAGCGGGGTGATGATGACCTGCTGCGGCAGCAGGTTCCCGGCGGTGAACAGGATCAGCAGCGGAATGTTGAACCTGAAGCTCAACCGCGACACGACGTACGCGACCATCGACGCCATGAACAGCGTGAGCAGTACGGCCGGCACGGTCACGTAGACCGAGTTGAGGAAGAACCGCCACATGTCCGACTGGGTCCACGCGTTCGCGAAGTTCTCGAACGTCAGCTTGTGCGGCAGCGACACGTACCCGAGTTTGTTGGTCTCGGCGATCGGCCGCAGCGCGACGTACAGCGCGAACAGGATCGGCGTGACCCACAGGACGGTCATGACGATCATGAAGACCTGCGATGCCACCCGGGTGACCCGCGGGCCGCGCGGCCTCGCGGTCCGGTCGGAGACGGCCGCGTGGCGGGTCGGGCGGGAGGACGTCACGGCCGTCATCGCTGCTCCTCCCGGCGGAACGCTTGATACAGGAAGATCGAGATGGGTACGAGCGAGATGACCAGCAGCACCACGCCGAGGGTGGAGCCGAACCCGATGCGCTGCGTCTCGCCGACGATGTTCTGGGTGACCAGGACGGACAGCAGCTCGAGCCCGCGCAGCGGATTGCCCTTGCTGGTGATGTAGACGAGGTCGAACGCGCGCAGCGACTCGATGACGGTCACCACCAGCACGACGATGTTGATCGGCCGCATGGTCGGGAAGACGACTCGCCAGAACGTCTGCCAACCGTTGGCGCCGTCGACCACGGCGGCCTCGCGCAGGGACGGGTCGACCGCCTTGAGGCCGGCGAGGTACAGCACCATCACGTACGGGGCCTGCCGCCAGCTGGCCTCGACCAGCAGCGCCCACAGGTTCAGCCGTGGATTGCCGAGCCAGTCGATCAGGTTCTCGTTCTGGTTGTGCCCGATGATCGTGTTGATCAGGCCGAAGTTGGGGGAGTAGATGAGCTCCCAGATGATGCCGATCAGCGCGAGCGACAGCATCACCGGCAGGAACAGCGCGCTCTGGTACAACCGGGTGCCTCGGAGGCCGCGGTCCAGGATCACCGCGAACAGGATGCCCAGTGGCGTGGCGATCACGATGAACACAACGAGCCAGATGGCGTTGTGCCGGACGGCCGGCCAGAAGTCGGGATAGTTGGTGAACGCCTGCACGTAGTTCTGCACGCCGTACAGGCAGCCGGGCTGGGGGATGCCCGGCGCCGACGGGAAGTTCTCGCAGGACTGCAGCTTGATCGAGCCGACGCCGGTCCACTTGGTGAAGGACAGGAAGATCGACGCGAGCGCCGGGAACCAGATGAACGCGAAGTCGAGCAGCAGCGGGATGCCGAGCATCAACGCGGCGACGATCTTGTCGCGACGGGTGAGCGTGCGCAGGCCCCTGCGGCGGCGGCGTGGCGGGGCCGCCGCCGCGGGCGCGAGCGGTTCGGTGGAGATGAGCGCCATCAGCTGGTGAAGATCGTCTTGGCCTGGTCCTCGGCACTCTTCTGGATGCTGGCGATCGTGGCCGGGGTGGGGCTGTCGATGAACTGCTGGATCAGCTTGATCATCGCGTTGGCCATATCCGGTACGGTGTCGCGGTCCATGAACTGCGAGACGTTCTTGCACTTGGCGATCTCGGTGACCGACTTCTTCTGGATGTCGTTGTAGGTCGGTGCCACCAGTCCGTTCGCGAGCCCGACATCCCAGTGGTCGTTCTTGAGGAACGTGGTCTCGGCCTCCGCCGTGCCGATGTACTCCAGCACCTTCTTGGCGGCCGCCTGGTTCTTGCCCTTCTTGGGCAGGATGAAGCCGTCCGTGGGCGCGTCCATGTAGTCGGTGCCGTACGACGGGTTGATCGTCGGGAACACGAAGAAGTCCAGGTCGGGCAGGTTCTTCGCGTCGTAGTTGGCGGCCACCTGGTTCGAGCCCTGGAACATCATCCCGGCCTGCTTGTTCTCGAGCGCCTTGGCCGCGTCTTGCCAGATCCGGCCGTTCGCGCCCTTCTGCAGGTACGGCGCCAGCTCGCGCCACTGGTCGAACACGGCCTTGACGCCCGGGTCGGTCCAGGGCACCTCGTGCTTCATCAGCTTGATGTGGTAGTCGTAGCCGTTGAGCCGCAGGTTGATGATGTCGAACGTGCCGAGCGCCGGCCAACCGTCCTTGTCGGCGAAGGCGAGCGGGACGAGCCCGTCGCCCTGCATCTTCTTCGCCAGCGCGATGAACTGGTCCCAGCTCGTCGGGACCTCGTAGCCCTTCGACTTGAAGACGCTCTTGTTGTAGAAGACCACCCACGGGTAGTTGTACAGCGGCACCATGTAGTAGTGGCCGTCGAGGCCCTTCGACAGGCTCTTGGCGGCGTCGTTGAAGGTGCCCGCGATCTTCTCCCACACGTCGTCAATCGGGTTGAGCAGGCCCTGCGCCGCGAAGAACTGCAGGCGGTACCCGGCGAACCACGTGGCCAGCGAGTCCGGCGTGCCCTGAAGGTAGTTGCTGATGTTGTTCTGGAACGTGTTGTGGTCAGTCGTGTTGATCGTGGTCTGGACGCCCGTCTTGGCGGTGGCCTCCTGGATGAGAGCGGCGAACGCCTCCTTGGGCGCGGCGTCGGAGTAGTTGGAACCGAACGTGATCGGCCCGGTGGCTGAGCCGCTGTTGCTCGACGACGAACTCGACGACTTCTCGCCACCGCCGCACGCGCTGAGCAATGAACCGGTCACGCCGGCCGCGGCGATTCCGGCGATGCTTCTGAGCGCGGTCCGTCGACTGAACCGGGGGACTGCGCTCGAGGGTGCGATCAGATCCGGCATGTGCCGCCTCCTGGGTTGAGGTTTACAGGGGTTTGAGCGCGAGCGTGGGCGAACCCTCCGTTATCAGAATGTGAAGGTATTCGAACAACTTTCAACGCAGAGCATCATGAGCAAAACTCCGCCGTGCAGAGATGTCAAGGCACCATTTCATCAAGGTTTCCGCCCACATCGGGAGCGTTCCCAGGCGTCCCGCACGGCCGTCGCACGTGTTGCCGCACGGCGGCTTCCGACAGCCCGATCGTCTTGGCGAGCGCGGCGTACGGCATCCGTCCGTCGCGCTGCAGGTGTTCGATGATCTGCTTGTTGATGTCGTCCAGCGCCGATTCCGTCACGCTGCGATTTTCTACCGAGAGGTGAGCGAATGTCCGCTTCGTCGCCGCACCGCCTCGTGACCCGACGTTCGGCCGGCGAGTCCGTCGCCGAGCACCCCGCGATCGAGCTAGTCGGCGTGCACAAGGACTTCCTGTCGCATGGCGAGCGGGTGCATGCCGTACGGCGGACCGACCTCGCCATCGGCTCGGGGGAGTTCTTCTCCCTGCTCGGCCCGTCCGGCTGCGGCAAGACCACGACCATGCGGATGATCGCGGGGTTCGAGGAGCCCACCGCCGGGACGATCTACCTGGACGGGCGCGACGTCACCGGGGTCTCCCCGAACAAGCGCGACGTCAACATGGTCTTCCAGTCGTACGCGCTGTTCCCGCACCTCACCGTGTACCAGAACGTGGCCTTCGGCCTCCAGCGCAAGAAGGTCGCCAAGGCCGAGATCCGCCGCCGCGTCGGCGAGATGATGGAGATCGTCTCGCTCTCCGGCATGGAGAAACGCGCCCCGCGGGAGATGTCCGGCGGCCAGCAGCAGCGCGTCGCGTTGGCCCGGGCCCTGGTCAACCGGCCGCGGGCGCTGCTGCTCGACGAGCCGCTCGGCGCGCTCGACCTGAAGCTGCGCCAGCAGATGCAGGTGGAACTCAAGCGCATCCAGCGCGAGGTCGGCATCACGTTCGTGTACGTGACCCACGACCAGGGTGAGGCGCTGACCATGTCCGACCGCATCGCCGTGATGGACGCCGGCGTGATCCACCAGCTCGGCTCGCCGCGGCAGATCTACGAGCGCCCGGCGACGCGTTTCGTGGCCGGCTTCATCGGCACGTCGAACCTGGTCAGCGGCCGGGTCGACCGCGTGGACGGCGACCACGCGGTGCTGTCCTACGGCGCCGGCGACCGCATCGTCGTCCCGTTGCCCACCGCGGCGGCGGGGGACGCGATCGAGGTGTCGGTGCGGCCGGAGAAGATCGACCTGCATCGCGCCGCGCCCCCGGCGACCGGCGGCAGCGTCCTGTCCGGCGTGGTGACCGAGGTGGTCTACCACGGCATGTCGACGAACTACACGGTGACGACCGCGGCCGGTCGCGAATTCGTGGTGTTCGACCAGAACGCCGCCTCAGCCGACGATCTGGCCGAACGTGGCGACCGCGTCTTCCTCACCTGGGCCCCCCAACACTCATATCCGATCGGAGCATGATGTCCCAGCCACACATCCCCGACCCCTCCCTCGTGCGCGGACTGACCAGGCGACGGCTGGGCCGGCGCGACGCCCTCCGGTTGTCCGGTCTGTCCGCCCTCGGCCTGGCGCTGTCCGCGTGCGGGGTCAAGGGCCAGGGCGCGCCCGCGGCCAGCGCGGCGCCAGACGCCGTGGCCAGGTACTGGGCCGGGAAGACCCAGAACGGCAAGGTGGACTTCGCCAACTGGCCGCTGTACATGGATCCCAAACACCCGGAACTGAAGAAGTTCACGGCGGAAACCGGCATCGCGGTGACCTACAAGGAAGTCATCCAGGAGATGGCGCCCTGGTTCGCCAAGGTCCAGCCGCAGCTCAAGGCCGGTCAGTCGATCGGCTACGACCTCATGGTCATCACCAACGGCATCCAGTTCCGGCAGTTCCGGGACTCGAACTTCCTGGCCCCGCTCGACCACGCCCGGCTGCCGAACTACGCGGCCAACGCGGGTGCGGCGTACAAGAAGGAGGCGTTCGACCCCGGGAACGTGTACAGCGTCCCGTGGGCCTCCGGCATGACCGGCATCGCGTACGACCCGGCGAAGGTCAAGCGACCTATCACCAATCTGGCCGACCTGTGGGATCCGGCGTTCAAGGGCAAGGTCGGCATGTTCTCCGACACCCAGGAGCTCGGCAACGTCGGCATGCTCGTGCTGGGCATCGACCCGGAGAAGTCGACGCCGGACGACTGGAACAAGGCGGCCGGAAAGCTCAAGGAGCAGAAGACCAGCGGCATCCTGCGGAACTACTACGACCAGAGCTACATCGACGCGCTCGGCAAGGGCGAGGTGTGGATCACCCAGGCCTGGTCCGGCGACATCTTCCAGAAGAACGTCTCGGAGGGCACCACGTTCAGGTTCGTGATCCCCGAGGAGGGCGGCACGATCTGGACCGACAACTTCACCATCCCGATCACCGCCGTCAACCCGGTCGACGCCATCACACTGATCGACTTCTTCTACCGCATCCCGATCCAGGCGTCGCTCACCGAGTACATCAACTACGTTTCCCCGGTGCCCGCCGTGCAGGAACAGATCCGGCAGGACGCGACCAAGGCGTCCGGTGACGACAAGGCGGCGTTCGAGGCGGTCGCCAAGAGCCCGCTGGTCTTCCCCACCGCGGCCGACTACGCCAAGTTGCACTATTACCGCGACTTCGCCACCGTGGCCGAGCAGCAGGCGTACCAGAAGGTCTTCGAGCCGATCGTGCTGGGCTGACGTCATGCGCCGCGTACTGGCCCCGTACCTGCTGATCCTGCCCGGCGGGCTGTGGCTGCTGCTCTTCTTCGCCGTCCCGATGGCGACGATGCTGTCGCTGTCGTTGCAGCAGGGCGACATCGTCTCGGGGTACGTCCTCACCGGGCACTGGCAGACCTACGTGGACGCGATCGTCGGCTACCGGACGCAACTCATCCGGTCCCTGTGGTACGGCGCGTTCGCGACGATCGTATTGATCGTCGTCTCGTTCCCGGTCGCGTACTGGATCGCCTTCTACGGCGGCCGGCGCAAGGCGACCTACCTGTTCCTGCTGCTGCTGCCGTTCTTCGTGTCGTTCGTGCTGCGCACCATCTCGTGGCGCCAGATCCTCACCGACGACGGGTTCGTGCTCGGGACGTTGAAGCATGCCGGCCTGTTGCCGCCGGCATTCCACATCCTCGGCACATCGTTCGCCGTGATCGCCGGCTTGGTGTACAACTTCCTGCCGTTCATGGTGCTGCCCGTGTACGTGGCGCTGGAACGCATCGACCCTCAGGTCGTCGAAGCCGCGCGGGATCTGTACGCCGATCCCGCCACCGCCTTCCTCAAGGTGATCTTTCCGCTGGCCCTGCCGGGGGTGTTCGCCGGCGTGCTGATGACGTTCGTGCCGGCCAGCTCGGACTACGTCAACTCCGCCGTCCTGGGTAGCTCCTCGACCACCATGATCGGGCAAGTCATCCAGGCGCAGTACCTGGTGAACTCCGACTATCCGACGGCCTCGGCGCTGTCGTTCGCACTCATGGCGGTGCTGCTGATCGGTGTCTTCGCCTACGCGCGGGCGCTGGGCACCGAGGACGTCATGAAGGTGGCGACCCGATGACCCAGACGATCGAGCGGACCGCCGCGCCGACCCCGATCGCGCCGCGGCGTGGCCGGCTCCGTGGCGGCGGCATCCTGCACGCGTACACGTGGGTGGTCATCGCCTGGCTGCTCCTGCCGATCCTGATCATGATCGCGTTCGGGTTCAACCACACGAAGGGCCGGTACAACCAGTCCTGGGAGGGCTTCACGCTCAAGTGGTACGGCCGCGTCTTCGCCCTCGACGAGCTGACCAGGGCGCTGGTGATCTCGCTGGTGGTGGCGCTGGTGACCATGGTGGTGGCCGGCGCGCTCGGCACCGGCATCGGGTACGCGCTGGGCCGGTACCGGTTCCGCGGCTCGGGCACGGTCAACCTGGTCATGTTCGCCACCATGTCCTCGCCGGAGCTGGTGATGGGCGCCTCGCTGCTCACCCTGTTCGTGTCGCTGCGCGTCGGGCTGGGCGTCGTGACGATCGCGATCGCGCACATCATGTTCTCGATCTCGTTCGTGGCCGCCGTGGTGCGCGCGCGGGTGCTGACGCTGGACCGGTCCATCGAGGAGGCCGCCGCCGACCTGGGCGCCGGCCCGTGGACGACGTTCTGGCGGATCACCTTCCCGATCATCCTGCCGGCCGTGTTCTCCGGCATGCTGCTGGCGTTCGCCCTGTCGATCGACGACTTCGTGGTCACCAACTTCACCGCGGGCACCACGACGACGTTCCCGCTGTGGATCTGGGGCGCCACCCGCGTGGGCCTCCCGCCGCAGGTGAACGTTATGGGGACGCTCATCTTCCTGGCCGGCGTGCTCCTCGCCGTGGTGTCCAGCACGCGGACACGGTCGCACCGGCGTCGCTGACCCTGAAGGCTCTCGCCGTCGCCATCCCTGTCCTCGCACCCCGAGCCGGCCCGAAGCGTGACTATTGTGGATGATCCAGGTACCTTCTCCGTTCGGTCGCCCCACGGCGGAGGGGCGCTGATGATGACGAGGCGGCAGATGCTGGACGGAGACGAGCTACCCAGGGAAGAGGGCGACCGGGTCCTGGTCCGGCCCTACGTCAGGCCGGCCGATTCGAGCCCGGGTGCCGCACAGGAGATTCCCCAGTCTCCGGATCCCGATCCACCGACGGCCGTCCTGCCCCGGGTCGACGAGCAGCCCGGCTCCGCGGCTTCCGCGGCCGACGCCCGTGACCGGCGTGTGGTGTCATGGCTGGTCGGCGGAGGTCTGGCGATTGTCGTGGTGGCCATCGTCGCGGTGATCGCGCTGTGGCCCCGCGCCGACGACCCGGCGTCCGCGCCGCCCCCGGCAACGGTCTGGCCCACCGGCGGCGCCGGCCCGAACGCGTCTCCGGCTCCGTCCGCAACCGCGCGGGCCGGCTCAGCTCCGGCCACCGCGTCCCCCTCCCGGACGGGCCGGCCGCCGAGCACCCGGCCCGCCGTGCCCGCGCGGGCGCCCTCGCGCACCGTGCCGTCCGCGACGCTGGCGCCGCCGCCCGCAGCGGACCGCACCGGCGCGATCAGCGGCCCCGGCGGGCACTGCCTCGACGTCCGCGGCGGCCTCGTCCTCCCCGGCAGCCCCCTCTCGGTGTACAACTGCAACGGCACGCTGTCGCAGCGGTGGACGGTCGCCGCGGACGGGACGCTCGGGGTCGCCGGAATGTGCGCGACGGCCGACGGTACGGGCTCGGTGTATGTGGCGGGCTGCGACGCCGCCGCTTCGGGCCAGTGGCGGGCCGGTCCCGGCAGCACGCTGGTGAACGTCGGCACGGGTCAATGCCTGGCCGACCCCGACAACGGCACCCGGACCGGCGGTAGCATGCGCCTCGCCGCCTGCGGCGGGATGGGACAGCGGTGGACCCTGCCCTGAACCGGCGGATCAGCCCCGCAACTGGATCTTGTCGCGGAACAGCGTCGTCGCGATAGCGGCCTTGTGCGGCTGGCCGCGTAGCCACGACTCGGCGAACTTCACACGAAGCGCACCTTGTCGGCGTTGCGCCGCAGACCCTCCATGATCCCGTTGATGCCGTCGCCGGGCATGCCGAACACCGTGTCCACGCTCCACTCGGCCAACCGGGAGATCAGTACCTCAGATGTCAACTCAGCCACGCGCTCCGGCTACCCCGCTGCCGGCGCTCAAACCGTGCCCGGTCGCACGGATGCCACACGCTACAACCGGCGGACGAGCGGCGTAGATCGAACGATCGGGGGAGAACCGGCGCGCACGTAGCCGGATAGGGTCCCTGGCGTGACGCGGCGGGCGTTTCCTCAAGTCCCGCGGTACCGGGCCGACATTCGCGGCCCGGCCATCGATCGCGCCCCGCTGCGCTATGTCTGGGCGGCGGTCGGCGTCCTCGCCGCGGGCACCGCCTGGTACCTGGCGTACGTCACGGTGGGCGCGGGCACCCAGGCGCTGGCGTACGTGGTGCTGCCGGTCAACGGCGCGATCGCCACGGTGGCCGTGTTCCGGCTCCTCGAGTGGGCGCCGCTCGAGCCCGTCGCGTGGCGCTTCTGGCTCCGGCTGCTCGTCGCGTTCGCGCTGCTGACCGCCGGCTACGCCTGGCTCGCCGTCGACTTCCTGGTGCACCACGAGCTGGCCGCGACCCGGTCGATGCCGGTGCCGGCGGCCGGGTGCGTGGCGGCCGGGTTCGCGGTGGCGATCTGGGCGGTGGCCGCGGTGCCGACCGGAGCCACGACGACCGACCCGGCGGAGCGCTGGCGGGTGCTTCTCGACCGTTCGATCGCGTTCCTCGGCTGCGCCACCGTGCTGTGGCACTTCGGGCTCGCACCGATGCTGACCGCGTCCGAGCCGTGGAGCACGCAGGCGATGGTGCTGATCGCGCTCGGGTTCCTGCTCGCGATCGGGGGCATCACCAAGGTCTCGTACGTGCGGGCCGGTCCGGTCGACCGCCGCGCCATGCGGCTCATCGCGGCGTGTGGGCTGACCGCGGCGGCGGTCGCGGTGCTGGCCGTACACCTCGGGCACGCCGGCGGCGTCCCGTCGCAGGCGGTCGTCATGCCGATCGCGCCGGTGCTCGCGACGCTGGCCGTCCGGGCGCAATGGCAGCGTGCGGCGGTGCCGGCGCCGGAGTCCCGCCTGCGGGTGTCCGCGGTGCTGCCGTACCTCGCGGTGGCCGCGGTCGACGTGCCGCTGATCGCGGTCGCGTCCGGCACGCTGCGCTGGCCGGGGCGGCTCGTGATGGTCGCGATCGTGGTGGTCACGGCGCTGGTGACGCTCCGGCAGTACATCGCGTTCCGGGACAACGCGCGCCTGCTGCGCGAGAAGCGGGCCCAAGAGGGGCGGCTGCAGCACGAGGCCACCCACGACGGGCTGACCGGCCTGGCGAACCGGGCGCTGTTCCGCGAACGGCTCGCCGCCGCGCTGGACGCGGGCGTACCGACCACGGTCCTGCTGGTCGATCTGGACGACTTCAAGACCGTCAACGACTCGCTCGGTCACGAGGTGGGGGACCGGTTGCTCGTCTCGGTCGCGGCCACGCTGCGCGCGGAAGCCGGCGCCCGCGGCCTGCCGGTACGCGTCGCCAGTGACGAGTTCGCGGTTCTGCTCACGGACTCCGCCGTGGATCCGGAGGCGGTGGCGCAGCGCATCCTCGACGCGCTCTCCCAGCCGATCAGCGAACACCGGCTGCTCGCGCAGGCCAGCGTCGGCATCGCAACCGCGGGGCCCGGCGCGACGCTGGACGGCGTCCTGCGCCATGCCGACGTCGCCATGTACGCCGCCAAGCAGCGCGGCAAGGCCGGTTTCGTGCGCTACGTGGCGGGCATGGAGGAGCCGGTCCTCGCGCACATCCAGCTCGGCGGCGAGCTGCGCCGGGCGCTCGACGCGGGCGAGTTCCGGGTCTTCTACCAGCCGGTGATGGACCTCGAGGACGGCCGCGTGATCGGCGTCGAAGCGCTCGCGCGCTGGCAGCACCCCACACGCGGGATGGTGGAGCCGGCCGACTTCATCCCAGCCGCCGAACGCACCGGGCTGATCGTGCCGCTCGGGCGCTTCGTGCTCCGCGAGACCTGCCGGCAGGCCGCGGCCTGGCTGGCCGAATTCGGCCCGGACGCGCTGCAGAAGGCCGGCCCGAACGTCTCCGCCCGGCAGCTGCACGATCCGGATTTCGTGGCCGACGTCGTCGCGGCGCTCGCCGACAGCGGGCTGTCCAGCGACCGCCTGGTCCTCGAGCTCACCGAGTCGGCGGTGCTGCGCGGCCAGCAGATCTCCCGCACGCTGCACGAGCTCGACGGCATGGGGATCAAGCTGGCGCTGGACGACTTCGGCACCGGCGAGTCGTCGCTGAGCCTGCTGCGCTCCTTCCCCGCTGCGATCGTCAAGCTGGACAAGTCGTTCGTCGACGGCATCGAGATCGACGACGGCGACCCGGCGGCCCGGGAGGCCCGGGAGGCGGTGGCCCGGGCCGTCATCCAGCTGGCCGGCGCACTGCGGCTGGACACGATCGCCGAGGGCATCGAGAACGCGGACCAGGCGCAGCGGCTGCGCGACCTGGGCTACACGCTGGGCCAGGGCTACCACATGGCTCGGCCCATGTCCGCCGACGACATGTCGCGCCTGCTGGCGCAGCAGCGCAGCGTGGTCGCCGGTTAGACATCGCGGGGAGGGGCGGGGACGGGGCCTAGACTGACCCGCCATGGACCCGGCCGCCGAACTCTCCGCCTGGCTGGACCGGCTCACGTTCGCCGACCTGACCACGGAGCAGGTCACCGCGCGGATCATCGACGAGGTGGCCGCCTGGGCCGGCGGGCGCGGCTGGCGGGTCTACCGGCGCGCGCCCAGCGTCGTGCGGCTGCCGCCGCCACTGGACCAGCAGCACTCGGTGCTCGACGTCGCCTGCGCGCGACCCGACGGGCCGCCGCTGGCCATCGAGGTCGACCACACCGACCGGCGCCGGACGGTCGACAAGCTGCTCGCCGAGGCCGATGCCGGGCGCGTCCCGATCTGGGTGCGCTGGGGCACCGGGCGGTTCCGCGAGCCGCCGCCTCCGGTACGGATGGTGACCTGCGAGGTCACCCGCCGCGGCCGGCTCAACACGCGGATGCCGGACCGGCCGCCGCCGCCACACGGGACCGGCGTCGTGGACGCCGTGGTCCAGCCGATACCGATGGAGGATTCCCAGTGAGCGACAGAGTTGGCGCGGCGGCGTCTGGACCGGAGCGCAGCGGAGGGAAGACGTCGCCTCCAAGCGCCGCACGAGGGAGCGAATCATCGGCACAGCGCGATCACGAGCCGCCCGTTCACCGGGCCTGGCGGGTCACCGAGCCGCTGCACGCGATGATCTACTTCGTGCCGGAGTCCACCGAGCGGTTCGCGGCCCTCGGGCTCGACGCCGCGACCGGCTACTTCGCCTCTCGCGGCGCCGCGCTCGGGCCGGTCGGGCCGGGCCCCGTGGTCGCCATGTTCTACAACTTCGCGCCCGAGGTGGTGGCGCGGGCGCTGCCCGCCGCGTGGGAGAAGACCACGCCGGCGGCCGTCCTGCAGGCTCGCCTGGAGGCCGCCGACGCCGCCCTGACCCGCGGCCTGGGCGCGGCCGTATACGGCCCGGAGGTGGCCGAGGCCGCCCGGCTGGCGCGCCGCGCCGCCGAGGCCGCGACGCTGGTCCCGTACGGCCGCCCGCTGTACGCCGCGCACGCCGAACTGCCCTGGCCCGACGAGCCCCACCTGATCCTGTGGCACGCCCAGACGGTGCTGCGCGAGTTCCGCGGTGACGGGCACGTGGCCACCCTGCTGACGGCGGGCCTGACCGGCCTGGAGGCGATGGTCCTGCACATCGCGTCCGGCGAGACGGACGCCCGATTCCTGTACGCGACCCGCGGCTGGAGCGCGCGGCAATGGGCGGACGCCGCTGACCGGCTCCGCGCACGCGGCCTGATCGAGGGCCACGCGCCCGTGCTGACCGAGGCCGGCCGGCGGTTGCGCGCGGACCTCGAGGCCACCACCGACCGCCTCGCCATGCCCGCGTACGGCGCGCTCGGCGAGGACGGAATGGTCCGGCTGGCCGAGCTCACCCGCCCGTTGAGCCGCACGCTCGTGAAGGCCGGCATGCTGAACACGGCGAACGCCTTCACGACGGCACCGGGATCCTGAAACCCGCCTCCGTTTCAGGCGCCCGCGGGGTTCAGCGTCACCGTCTGCGGCTTGAACGACGCCCCGTTCACGTCGATGCCGGCCGCCTTCGCCTGGGTGATCGCCTGGTTGATGTAGTCGTTGGTGTACGCCATCCCCTCCGGTGCCTTCTTCAACACGGTGTCGCCGGTCTGGTTCTTCGTGGTCAGCGAGATGTCGACGGTCTGCTTCCAGTCGGCGTCGTTGACTACGCCGATGCCGCCCGGTGCGGGCCAGATCAGTTTGTTGACCTCGTTCATCTGCCACAGCTGGTGGCTCTTGCCCAGCTTGGAGCCCTTCGCCACCACCATGTCGCGGCACTTCTCCGGGTTGTCCCGGCAGTACGCCCAGCCCTTGATCGTGCCGAGCAGGAACTTCACGGTCTGCTGCTGGTACCCCGGGTCGCTGAGCTTGGCTGTGTTGGCCCAGACCGCGTCCTGCAGCATCGACGTGCCGACCTGCTTCCAGTCGATGATGGCGAAGTCGTCCGGGGTGTAGAGCTTGCCGGTCGCCGGATTCTTGGCCTCGAGCAGCTGGGCGTACTCGTTGTAGCTCATCGCCTGGGCGGCGTCGATCTCCTTCTTGAGCAGCGCCTGCATGTCGAACTGCTGCTGGACGAGCGTGACGTCCTTGCCCGGGTCGAGGTTGACCTTGGTCATGCCGGCGAAGAGCTCGAACTCGTTGCCGAAGCCCCAGTTGCCGATCTTCTTGCCCTTGAAGTTCGACGGCGAGGTGATGCCGCTGTCCTTCCAGGCGACCTGGTACGTGCCGGAGCGGGCGAAGATCTGCCCCACGTCGGTGATGTTGGCGCCCTGCTCGCGGGAGGCGAGCGCCTTGGGCACCCAGGCGACCGCGTAGTCGGCCTTGCCCTGGGCCAGCACGGTCTGCGGGACGATGTCGACGGCACCCTCGAGCAGCTGCACATCAAGGCCCTGCTCGGAGTAGAAGCCCTGGTCGACCGCGGCGATGTAGCCGGCGAACTGGGACTGGTAGAACCACTGCAGCTGCAGCTTCACGGGGGTCAGGGCACCGCCGCTGCCGCCCGGGGCGGGGGTCGACGGGGTCTCGGCGGTCCCGCAGGCCGCGAGCAGAAGAGCGGCAGCGAGCACGATACGTGTTTTCTTCACGCGGGCTCCTCAAGTGATAAGACGTGACTTCCAGGGCATGACGAGCCGCTCCACCAGGAGCGTGGAGAGATAGAAGACGAGTCCGAGCAGGCAGGCGCCGACCACGAAGGCCCAGGCACGGGGGTAGGCGGTGAACGCGGCCGCGGAGGTGATCCGCGAGCCGAGCCCGTCCTGCAGGCCGCCGAAGTACTCGGCGACCACCGCCGCGATGACGGCCAGCGAGGACGCCTGTCGCAGGCCGGTGAAGACGAAGGGCAGCGCCCCGGGCAGGCGTACCTTGCGGGCGAAGGTCCAGCCGCTGGCGGCGTAGCTGTGCATCAGCTCGCGATGGATCGGGTCGACCTCGCGCAGGCCGCGCAGCGTGTTGATGAAGACCGGGAAGAACGCGATGATGCCCGCGACAAGCCGGCGCGGAACGCTGCTCGTCGACTCGAACATGTTGTTGAGGATGGGCGCGAGCGCGATGATCGGCAGCGCGTTCAGCACGGCCGCGAACGGCACCGACACCTCGCTGAGCGGCCGGAACCGGCTCGCCACCAGGGCCGCGAGGATGCCGGCGACCGCGCCGCCGATCAGTCCGATCAGGGCGTTCAGGCCGCTGGCCAGCGCGGCGTTCCAGACGTTGGTCCTCTGCTCGACGAGTTCGGCCCAGATCGCGGACGGCGCCGGCACGATGAACGGCGCGATCCGGCCCACGGTGACCGTGAGCTGCCAGGCGACCACCACGAGCACGCCGAACGCGATGGGCGGGAGAACCCGCCTGACCACGGTCACGGCGCCACCGCCGGGGCGGCCCGCAGCGCCCGCCGGACCGCCGTGATCGCGTCGAAGAACGCCGGGGACTGGCGGGCGGCATCGTCGCGGGTCGGCAGGTCCACGTCGATGGACGCGGTGATCCGGCCCGGGCGCGGCGACATCACCACCACCCGGTTGGACAGGAATACGGCCTCCGAGATGGAGTGGGTGACGAAGACCGTGGTGGTTGCGGTCTGGGCGCAGATCTGCAGCAGCTCGGTCTGGAGGCGTTCGCGGGTCATCTCGTCCAGCGCGCCGAACGGCTCGTCCATCAGCAGCAGCGGCGGCGACACCGCGAGAGCGCGGGCGATCGCGACCCGCTGCTGCATGCCGCCGGACAGCTGCGCCGGATAATGATCGGCGAAGTCGGGTAGCCCCACCAGCGCGAGCATCTCCTCCGCGCGGGCCTTCCGGTCGGCCCGGGACATCCCGCGCAGCTCGAGTGGCAGCTCGACGTTGCGCAGCACAGTCCGCCACTCGAACAGCCCGGACTGCTGGAACGCGATGCCGTACTCCTGCCTGAGTCGCGCCTTGGCCGCCGGCTGCCCGGCGACCGTGATGGTTCCCATGGTGGGAGAAATGAGGTCCGCGATCAGCCGTAGCAGCGTGCTCTTGCCGCATCCGGACGGGCCGATCAGCGTGACGAACTGCCCTTCCGCGACGGTGAGGTCCACATTGGACAAGGCGCGTACCTGGTCCGGTCGGCCCGGGTTGAAGACCTTGGTGACACCGTCGACGGAAACGGCGGCCCGGACCGGCGACGTGCGCTCCGGTCCGGGCGCCGCGGCGTCGACTCGATGGCTCACAGTGCTCGACGGTTCGCTCCTCCATGCGGCGCTCGACGACGACGTCTTCCCTCCGCTGCGCTCCGGTCCAGACGCCGCCGCGCCAACTCCGTCGCTCACAGCGTCACCACCTCCACGCGACGCCGGTGCCGCATCAACGGCAGTTCGAGCAGCCCGACGAACCCGGCGACGACCAGGCCGAGGATCGCCGCGCCGAGCATCGCGGTGTAGACCTTCGCGGGATCCGAGGTGGCCTCGCGCGAGTACTCGATGATGAGGCGGCCGACTCCGCCCCGCGTACCGGTGGAGATCTCGCCGACGACCGCGCCCACGACGGCGGCCGCGCCGGCGAGCCGGAGCGCCGGGAAGAGGTAGGGCAGCGCGGCCGGGAACCGCAGCTTGATCAGCGTGCGCCACCATCCGGCCGCGTAGCTGCGCATCAGCTCGACCCCGGCGGCCGGCGGCGACTGCAGGCCGCGCAGCATGCCGACCGCGACCGGGAAGAACGCCAGGTAGGCGGCGATCAGCGAGACCGTCATCCAGTCCTGCCAGGGATACGGCCCGAACGACAGGTTGCCACTCCAGCCCGCGACCAGCGGGGCAAGGGCCACCAGCGGGACGGTCTGCGACAGGATCACGTACGGCAGCAGCCCGCGCTCCACGATCCGGAACCGCTGCATCAGTACGGCGAGTAGCAGGCCGACGAGCGCGCCGACGGCGAAGCCGACCGCCGTGATGCCGAGCGTGAACGCGCACGCGTGCAGCACCACGATCCACACCGGCCGGCCGCCCGCGAGTTCCGGGCGGCCGAGCCGCTTGACGACGTCGTACAGGTGCGGCATGGACAGGTCGTCGGCGCGCGGCAGGATCCGTACGCCGAACAGCACCGTCCCGTCGGGGCTACCGACCAGCTTGTAGCCCTCCCACAGCAGGACGAACAGCACGACCCCGAGCAGTGCCGCGATCGCCGTGCGCCCGCCGTTCCTGGCCGCACGGTTCATGTGACGGCCGGGATGATGTGCTCACCGTAGGCCGCGAGTGTGGACTCCTTCGCGTCGTGCTGCAGGTAGACGGCGAACTGGTCGACGCCGAGATCGCGTAGCTCCGCCAGCCGCTTGAGATGGTTCTCGACCGGGCCCAGGATGCAGAACCGGTCGACCACATCGTCCGGCACGAACGTGGTGTGCGGGTTCCCGGCCCGCCCGTGCTCGGCGTAGTCGTACCCCTGCCGGCCCCTGATGTAGTCCGTGAGCACCTGCGGCACCGTGCCGTCCGTGCCGTAGCGCGCCACGATGTCCGCGACGTGGTTGCCGACCATCCCGCCGAACCACCGGGTCTGCTCCCGCTGGTGTTCGACATCGTCGCCGACGTACGCGGGCGCCGCCACGCAGAACGTGATGGACGCCGGGTCGCGGCCCGCCCGCGACGCCGCGGCGCGGACCGCGCCGATCATCCAGGCCGCGATGTCCGGGTCGGCGAGCTGCAGGATGTAGCCGTCGCCCACCTCGCCGGTCAGGGCCAGGGCCTTGGGACCGTACGCGGCGACCCAGACCTCCAACCTGCTCTCCGGCGCCCACGTGAACCGCAGCTGCTGGCCGCGCAGCGTGACCGTGCCGCCGTTGCCGAGACCCTTGACGACCTGGACGCACTCGCGCAGCTCGGCCAGCGTCTGTGGTGTCTTGCCGAGCACCCGCAGCGCCGAGTCGCCCCGGCCGATCCCGCAGATCGTCCGGTTGCCGTACATCTCGTTGAGCGTGGCGAACAGCGACGCGGTCACCGTCCAGTCCCGGGTGCCGGGGTTGGTCACCATCGGCCCGACCATCACCCGGGAGGTCTCGTCCAGGATCTTGCTGTAGATGACGAACGGCTCCTGCCACAACACGTGCGAGTCGAACGTCCACACGTGGCTGAAGCCGGCCGCCTCGGCCAACTTCGCCAGCTCCACGACCCTCATCGCGGGCGGGTCGTTCTGCAGGACCACTCCGATGTCCATGCCGCGCCTCAGACCAGGTACTCGGAGAGGCCGCGGCTCAGGAACCGGCCGTGCCCGGCGTGCCCGGCGTACTCGCCGCCCGCGCTGATGACATCGCCGCGCGAGATGACCGTGTCCACCTTGCCGGCGATCTCCCAGCCCTCCCACGCCGAGTAGTCCATGTTCATGTGGTGCGTCTCGACGCTGATCCGGGTGCGCCCGTTCGGATCGTAGATCACCACGTCGGCGTCCGAGCCGGGCGCGATGACGCCCTTCTTCGGGTAGAGCCCGAACATCCGCGCGGGCGTGGTCGCGATGGTCTCCACCCAGCGGGCCAGCGACAGCTTGCCGTCGACCACGCCCTGGTAGATCAGGTCGACGCGGTGCTCGACGCCGCCGATGCCGTTGGGGATCTTGGAGAAGTCCCCGACGCCCAACTCCTTCTGGTCCTTCATGCAGAACGGGCAGTGGTCGGTCGACACGACGGACAGGTCGTTGCTGCGCAGGCCCTTCCACAGGTCTGCGCGGTGGTTCTGGTGCTTGCTCCGCAGCGGCGTCGAGCACACCCACTTGGCGCCCTCGAACCCGGGCGCGCCGAGCTGGTCCTCCAGCGTCAGGTAGAGGTACTGCGGGCAGGTCTCGGCGAACACGTTGCGGCCGGCGTCGCGCGCGACCGCGACCTGTTCGAGCGCCTTGCTGGCGGACAGGTGGACGATGTAGAGCGGGCAGTCGGCGGCCACGCTGGCCAGCCAGATCGCCCGGCTGGTCGCCTCCGCCTCGAGCGCCTCGGGCCGGGTGATGCCGTGGTAGATCGGAGCGGTCTCGCCGCGTTCGAGCGCCTGCTTGACCAGTACGTCGATGGCCGGGCCGGTCTCGGCGTGCATCATGATCAGGGCG
>DASYTU010000157.1:0-10056 GCA_036001925.1 Actinoplanes sp. | reverse complement strand
GATGCTGGGCCCGGCCATCGGCGCTAACCTCCCGATTACGGTGCTCCGCAAGAACGCCTTTGTCGACGTGGTCACCGTCCCCGCCGAGCTGAACTGAGCCGTCGCTCGGCGGGGCGGCGCCCGCTGCGGCCTGCGTGTGCGCTTAGCGCCCCTATGGGGGCGCTAGCTGAACACACAAGGCGACGGGGTTGAGCGCAACCGCGCACGGACCTGGCAGGGCGTGGGTATCCGGTCACGAGCCGCCAGGCGAGTGGATGCCCGCGGCCGGTCTCCGGCGGGAGCGGCGGTCGTGCCCCCGACGGACCCGGGAAATGTCGTGCCCCCGACGGACCCGGGAAATGAAGACGTCTATGAGAGATGAGCCAAGAGGTCCTGGCGGGTTAGGACGCCGGCGGGCTTGCCGTCGATGAGGACCATGGCCGCATCCGCGTTCTCCAGCAGCGCCACCGCCTCGGCCACCGGCTGGCCGCCGCCGATCATGGGCAGCGGCTCGGCCATGTGGCCTTCGATGGTGTCGTGCAGGTGGGCCTGACCCGTGAACAGCGCATCCAGTAGCGCCTTCTCCGTGATCGAGCCGGCCACCTCGCCGGTGACGACCGGGGGTTCGGCCTTGAGGACGGGCAGCTGGCTCACGCCGTACTCGCGCATGTAGTCGATCGCGTCGCGGACCGTTTCGGTCGGATGGACATGGACTAGCGGGGGGATCGCGCCGCCCTTGCCGCGCAGCGCGGCCGCCACCGTCGCGTCGCCCTGACCAGTGGTGAGGAAGCCGTAGCGAGCCATCCACGTGTCATTGAAGATCTTGGAAAGGTAACCGCGACCGCCGTCGGGCAGCAGCACCACGACCACGTCGTCGGGATTGGCCCGGCGGGCGACGTCGAGCGCGGCGACCACGGCCATGCCGCACGAGCCGCCGACCAGCAGGCCTTCTTCGCGGGCGAGGCGCCGCGTCATCTGGAACGAGTCCGAGTCGGACACCTTGACAACCTCGTCGCAGATCGTCCGGTCGTAGGTCACCGGCCAGAA
This sequence comes from Actinoplanes sp., assembly GCA_036001925.1. Taxonomy (GTDB): domain Bacteria; phylum Actinomycetota; class Actinomycetes; order Mycobacteriales; family Micromonosporaceae; genus Actinoplanes. The sequence continues at coordinate 9,030 of DASYTU010000157.1, read as the reverse complement.
GTCCTCCCCCACGCCCTCCACCAGGTACGGACGGCCAGTTCCGCCGGAGTACACCGAACCCTCGGGGTCGGCGCCGACGATGCGGACCCCACCCTGCTCCTTCAGGTACCTGCCGGCGCCGCTGATGGTGCCGCCGGTGCCGACGCCGGCCACGAAGTGCGTGATCTTTCCGGCGGTCTGCTCCCAGATCTCCGGGCCCGTCTCCTCGTAGTGCGAGCGCGGGTTGGCGGGATTGCTGTACTGGTCGGGCTTCCACGCGCCGGGGATCTCGCGGGACAGCCGGTCGGAGACGGTGTAGTACGACCGGGGATCTTCGGGCGCCACCGCGGTCGGGCACACCACGACCTCGGCTCCGTACGCCCGCAGCACGTTCTGCTTGTCCTCGCTGACCTTGTCGGGGCAGACGAACACGCAGCGGTACCCCCGGAGCTGGGCGACCAGGGCCAGGCCCACGCCGGTGTTGCCGCTGGTCGGTTCGACGATGGTGCCGCCGGGTTGGAGCAGGCCCGACTTCTCTGCGTCCTCCACCATGCGCAGCGCGATGCGGTCCTTGACGGACCCACCGGGGTTGAAGTACTCGACCTTGGCGAGCACGGTCGCGGCGATGCCGTCCGTGACGCTGTTCAGCCGTACCAGGGGCGTGTTGCCGATGATCTCGACGACGTTGTCGTAATAGCGCACGCCTCAGACTACGACGATGCGGTCGCGCCGCTTCTCCCACTCCAGAAACCGCTCGGTCTCGCTGAGCACGGTGCCGGCCAGCCAGGCGACCATGACAGCATCGTCGGCCAGGCCGAAGACCAGCAGGAACGCCTCCGGGACCAGATCGATCGGCGAGATCACGTACGCGGTCGCAGCGGCCATGATCGCGATCCGCATGCCGCCGTCGTACTCGCCCTTGGCGGTTGCCTTGAGCATCCGTGGCAGGGCGGCGAGCCGCTTGCCGATCGAAGGACCGCCGCGGGCTCCGGACGTCAGCGCCTTGGCGAGCGCGGTGAACGCCGCGGTCCGCTTCAGCGTCTTGGCCATGTCTGTCCCCTTTCGCTGAGCACAAGCATGACGCGAGCGCGCCACAATCGCCTGTCGAGATGACCGCTTACTGCCGAATCGGTGAACTCTTCCGTCGGGTAGCCGCAGGTAGACGGCCGGTGTCGCACCCGCGCGCTAGCCTCGAATCCCCACACCATGGGGCGGTTTCCGATCTTCGCCGGGCGGGCCAACCCCGCCGGCGGCTACGAGGGAGGCGTGCAAGCAGTGCGCAGGACCGCGACGGCTATGGGCCTCGACTGGGATCTCGGGATCACCGAGGAGAACTGGCGCCGCATCAAGCTGGCCGGCCGCATCGCCGGCGGCGTGACCGGAACCGTGGCCGGCTTCGCCGGGCTCTCGGTGGCGCTGCTGTTGCGGCAGGCGGCCGACGCCCGCCGCGTCATCCCGATGGCCGAGGCGCCGCCGCCGCGCAGTGACGGGCTGTACGGGCCCAAGTTCCCCGGAAAGCCGCTCAGCGTGGTCATCCTCGGCGACTCGAGCGGCGCGGGATACGGCGTGCACCGTCCACGTGAGACACCCGGCGCGCTGCTGGCCACCGGTGTGTCGCGGCGGCTGCGCCGGCCCGTACGGCTGCATGGCGTCGCCGTGGTCGGCTCCATGTCGGCGGGCCTGCCGTATCAAGTGGACGCCGCGCTCGAGTACGACCCCGACATCGCGATCATCCTGATCGGCGGTAACGACATCACCCATTTCACGGCACGGGCCGAGGCGGTGCGGCACCTCGGCGAGGCCGTCCGCCGGTTGCGCGCGGTCGGCTGCAAGGTCGTCGTCGGTACCTGCCCGGACATCGGCGCCATCCAGCCGATCAAGCCGCCGCTGCGCTGGCTCGCCCGTACCTGGAGCCGCCAGCTCGCCGCGGCGCAGACGGTGGCGGTGGTCGAGGCCGGCGGCTTCACCGTCTCGCTCGGCGACCTGCTGGGGCCCGCGTTCGAGGCGGATCCGGTACGCATGTTCAGCTCCGACCAGTTCCATCCGTCGGCCGAGGGGTACGCCCGCGCGGCATCGGTCATGATGCCCACGATCATGGCCGCGCTCGGCAAGGACGACCGGACCCCGGCCGCCGGGGCGGAGGGCGTGCGCAGCCTCGAGGAGGCCGCGCAGGAGGCGGTGCGGACGCCCGGCACCGAGGTCCGGGCCACCCGCGTCGGCGGGCGCGAGCGCGGACCCGCCGGACGGTGGGCGCAACTGCGGCGGCACCCCTGGTTCGGTGAGCAGCGCCCCTGGTTCGGGCATCGCCCCGCCGCCGGAACCGACGCCGCGGGGGGTCCCTCGCGGGCGGCCACGACGCCCGTTACAACCGGCCGGTCGGCCGCGAGCCCCGTAGGGTGGACTCCGGAGGGTCGCACGGCGGCCGTCGACCCGGATAGTCACAAAGCGGCCCATCGAGTGATCACGTGGCGCGGCAGGGAGGCGACATGACGGGCCTGGCGGGACGGATCGGCAAAGCGACGGCGGCGACGCTGCTCGCTAGCGCCGTAGGCGGCGTGGCGCTGCTCGCGGGCGAAGCCATCGCAGCCCGGGGCCGGCGCTATGCGAAGCCGACGATGGGCCTGGCCCTGCGTACGTCGATGGGCCCCAACACCGCTCCGGTGCTACGGCTCGTGCTGCTCGGCGACTCGGCTGCGATCGGCGTCGGCGTCGAGTGGCTCTCCGAGACGGTCGGCGGCCAGCTTGCCCGGATGCTCGCCGAGGGCACGCCGCCGGCCGGCGAACGGCATGTGTTCCTGTCTAGCGTCGGCGTGGCCGGCTCACGCTCCACCGACCTCGCGACGCAGGTCGCCCGCGCGCTGCTCGGCGACCGGCCGGACGTGGCCGTCGTGCTGATCGGCCAGAATGATGCCACCGCGCTGCGCGGGCCCGAGGACGCGGCGAGTTACCTGGGCGCGGCCGTCCGGCGGCTGCGGGAGGCGGGCGTGCAGGTCGTCGTGGGTACGTGCCCGGACCTGGGCGCCATCCGGTCGATCGCGCCGCCGCTGCGGCAGGTCACCGGCTGGTTGGGACGCCGGATGGCGCGTGCGCAGGCCCGGGCCGTGCTCGATGCCGGCGGCACGGTCGTGGATCTGGGCGAGGAGACCGGCGCCGTGTTCCGCGCGGACGCGGGGACGCTGTGTCACGACGGCTTCCACCCGTCCGCGGACGGCTACCGGGTGTGGGCGCACGCGTTGTATCCCGCGGTCGCGCAGGCCGCACTGGCGTCGGGTCGCCCGGCGGCGCAAGAGTAGGAACGGCCCGGCGTCGCACAAACGGTACGAATTGGTGTGACGAGGAAGCACTTCCCCGGTAAGTTACCCGCGAGTTAACGTAGGCGCATGCCGGAAGCTGTCATCGTCGCCACCGCCCGCTCCCCCATCGGTCGCGCCGTCAAGGGCTCGCTCACCGAACTGCGCCCCGACGATCTCGCCGCCACTATCGTCGACGCGGCGTTGCGTAAGGTCCCGCAGCTGGACCGCACGCTGATCGAGGACCTGTACCTGGGCTGCGGGCTGCCGGGCGGCGAACAGGGCTTCAACATGGCTCGGGTGGTCGCCACGCTGCTCGGCCTCGACGGCCTACCGGGCGCGACCGTGACCCGCTACTGTTCCAGCTCCCTGCAGACCACGCGGATGGCCTTCCATGCGATTAAGGCCGGTGAGGGTGACATCTTCGTCTCCGCCGGCGTCGAGACGGTGTCGCGCTTCTCCCGCGGCAACTCGGACGGGCTGCCGCCGGAGGCCCAGGCGCTCGTCGGCGGCGGCTGGCAGAACCCCGAGTTCGCCGAGGCCGAGGCTCGGACCGCCGACTCGGCGACGAACGGCGGCGTCTGGCACGACCCGCGCGAGGACGGGAAGATCCCGGACATCTACATCGCGATGGGCCAGACCGCGGAGAACCTGGCGCAGGTCAAGAACGTCACCCGCGAGGAGATGGACGAGTTCGGCGTCCGCAGCCAGAACCTCGCCGAGAAGGCCATCGCGGATGGCTTCTGGGAGCGGGAGATAACGCCGGTCACCCTCCCCGACGGCAGGGTTGTCGCGTCCGACGACGGCCCCCGCTCCGGCGTGACCATCGAGGCCGTCTCCCAGCTCAAGCCGGTCTTCCGCCCCGACGGCCGGGTCACTGCCGGCAACTGCTGCCCGCTCAACGACGGCGCGGCCGCCGTGGTCGTGATGAGCGATACCAAGGCGCGCGAGCTCGGCATCACGCCGCTGGCCCGGATCGTCTCCACCGGCGTGACCGCGCTCAGCCCGGAGATCATGGGCCTGGGTCCGGTCGAGGCGTCGCGGCAAGCGCTCAAGCGGGCCGGCATGACGATCGCCGACGTCGACCTCGTGGAGATCAACGAGGCATTCGCGGCGCAGGTCATCCCGTCCTACCGCGATCTGGGCATCCCTATCGACAAGCTCAACGTCAACGGCGGCGCCATCGCGGTCGGCCACCCGTTCGGCATGACGGGCGCGCGCATCACCGGCACGCTGATCAACTCGCTGGACTGGCACGACAAGACCATCGGCCTCGAGGCGATGTGCGTCGGCGGCGGCCAGGGCATGGCCATGGTCATCGAACGGCTGAGCTGAGCATCGTCAGACTTCCGCCGGGTCCGGCTTGCCACGGGGCGGCCGGGCTCGGCGGACCCGAACGCCCAGCAGGTCTAGAAGATCCGCCGCAGTCCGGCGACTTCCGCGGTCGCGACCGTCAACAGCTCCTCTGGCGCATCGGCGGCCAGCAGGTCGTCGGCCACGACGCGGAGTTGATCGGGCAGGGAAAGGTCGCTGAGGCGCGGGACACGACGGTGCCGGCGCCCTTCCGCGTCGGCGCCCAAGTCCGCCAGGCGCTGGACCAGGGCGTACAAAAGATCGGATCTGCTCTGCGCGGACGCTGCGGCATGCCGGACCGCCCAGCGAGTCGTCTCCCAATGGCGCACCTGATTGAGCAGACGGTCGACGGACGTGGCGAATTCCTCCGCGGTCACTGCGCGACAGTACTGGAGGACGCGGCAGTACTGGCGAAACAGGCGCAACGCCCGGGCCGTGGGGAGACGGACCGGGCGTTGCTTGGCGACTGGCGAACCGTCAGTCGTCGCCTCGTAGGTAGCTCAACAGGCGGAGCACCTCTAGGTACAGCCAGATCAGGCTGACCAGGATGCCGAACGCCGCCGTCCACGAGTAGCGCTGCGGCAGACCCATCCGCACCCCCTGCTCGATCTCGTTAAAGCTCAGGATGAAGCTGAGCGAGGCGACCACGATACAGACAAGGCTGAAGATGATGCCGAGCGCTCCGTTGCTGCGCAGCCCGGTGTTCACGCCGAACAGCGCCAGCACGAAGTTGATCAGCATGACGAAGAACAGGCCGGCGATCACCGCGATCAGGCCCCGGGTGAACCTCGGCGTGGCGCGGATGACCCGGGCACGGTAGAGGACGGCCATCAGGAAGAAGACGCCGAAGGTGGCGATCACCGCCTGCAGGACAATGCCCTCGAAGCCGGCGATCTCCTGGAAGTACTTGCTGACCAGGCCGACGAAGGCGCCCTCGACGACAGCGTACGCGATCACCAGGGCGGGGTTGGCAATCCGGGAGAACGAGATGATCAGGCCCAGGACCAGGCCCACCACGGCGGCGCCGATCCAGGCGGCGCCCAGCAACGCGTCCGGAATGAGGTTCCAAGCGGCGATGGCCGAAAGGCCGGTGATGCCCAGCAGTATCACGGTCTTGACGACGACGTCGTCGATCGTCATCGGTTGCACGGCCGGCGGTGCGGCCGCGTATCCGGAAGCGGTCGGATACGGCTGCCCGTAGCCCGGCCCGTACCCGGCCGTCCGCTCCCGCTCGGCCGCCTGGCCGAGGCGTGTGAGCACCGGGTTCGATGTCTTCACGGTGTCCAGCCTCCCTTGAGGTTGAGGCACGTAACGTGCCTTTCCAGGGTAAGCGCTACCGACAATTCGTGCCCCCTGGTCAACCTGTGAGCGGGCTGAGAGGTGGCCGCCAGGCGCGTCTCAGGTGCCGTCGAGCGGGCGGAAACTGTCCAGCACCACGCTGAGCTTCGGCAGGTTGGCCGCCCACGCCGCCCTCGGCGTCCGCCACTCGATGAGGTAGGTGCGGCCACCGTCGGACATCACCCGCTGCAGACCGCGTACCGGACCGGCCTGCGGATCACGGGACGTGTACTCCCAGACCGCGTCGGGCGGCATCGGCAGCGCCTCGATGCGGACGCGGTGGTATGCCGGAAGCCTGGCCTCGCGCTCCTCGCCGATGAGCGCCGCGACGACATTTCCGTTGCCCGGCGTCCACGCTTTGATCCGCAGGCTCGGCAGCCCGCCGGGGGCCGTGAAGACCACGGCGCTCTGCCGCGGCCGAGTGGTCGGCCAGCCGCTCGGCACGGCCACCCGGAACCCACTCGGGTCGTTCCACCACCTGAAGCGGGGAGGAAGGACGAACGGACTGGGTGACGGGACCGCCAGCTGCGTCAGCGCGGGCCCGGCCTCGCTCGAGTGGGTTCTTCCACCGCCATTCGCCCACGGGAGTCGGTCCGCTGTCGGCACGACGAAGAGAGCGGCGACGATGGCGAACACCGCGGCCATTGCGGTCACGCCGCCGCGAATCCGGCGCCACGCCGAAGGTGGCTCCCGCCCGGCGGTCAACACCACCAGATCCGTCCCGATGGCGTTCGGACCATGACCGTTCCGTCGTCCGGGCGCGACGAGGCGACCGGGCAGCACGGGTAGCAGGGGACGCACCCGTACCTCGGCCAGCCGGCGCAGCCGGTCCGCCACCTCGGCCGCCGTCATGCGCTCGGCGGGATCGCGGCGTAGCAGTCCGATCAGTACGCCGCTGAGCGGACCGGCCAGCTTGGGTGGGTCCGGTGCGCCGTCGGTGACCGCTCGCAGGGTGGCCCCCGTTGTCTTGCGCAGGAAGGGAGGTCGCCCTTCCGCGGCGTGGTAAAGGGTCGCGCCGAGCGACCACAGGTCGGTCCGCGCCGTGGCCACGCCGTCGAGCAACCGCTCCGGCGCGATGTAGTTCGGCGAACCGAGGATGATGCCGGCGCGGGCCAGCGCGTCGATTCCCTCGTCGGTGACCGCGGGAGCGAAATCGGTGAGCACGACCCGTCCGTCGTCGGCGATGAGCACATTGCTCGGCTTGACGTCGAGGTGCAGAACACCGGCGCGGCGCGCCCCATCCAGCGCGTCCAGCACGGCGAGGCCGATACGTGCCACCTCACCGACCGGCAGGGGGCCGGCATCCTCGATCAACTGCAGGAGCGACCGCGACGGTACGTACTCCATGACGGTCCACGGGTGATCGTCGCCGGGCAGCACGTCCTCGATCCGGATCACGTTGGGATGGCACACTCGGGCAGTGGCCCGGGCCTCCCGTAGCGTCCAGCCGCGCACCAACTCCTGCTCGCCTCCGGTGAGCCCATCCGGCATCGAGCACTTCTTGATGGCGACGCGGCGATGGCGCACCTCGTCGACGGCGAGCCAGACCCGGCCCATCCCGCCGGCACCGAGCGGACGGGCTATCCGGTAGCGCCCGGCAACGAGTTCGCCTACGCCCGCCATACCGTCACCTCCGGTGTCCAGAAGGGTCACCCTTTGTCGGCGCCCCTTGACCGTACTGCGCGAGCCAATTGTTTTTAATGCCCTAGGGCGGGGTTCGACGCATTGACGCATATCTGAAAGGCGACAGCAGCGGGTCAGCCAATGTCCGCCGCCAGATCCGCACGACGGTCGATCCGATCGTCCACCTGGACTGCCCCCTTTGGTCGACTCGACCGTTACGTACCAGCAGCGTAGAGTCACCTCCTACGTTACCGCTGGCGGCCATTTCGGTACTGCGGTCACGAGGGTCGGCCCGGCACGCGCCGGCTCCACTGACCCGGCACGGGAGTTCGGCCGCTACTCCTTCGAGACGCCGGGCGATAGGCATATGCAGATACGTGGACATGGTCACCACTGGCAGCTGTTTCCGATCTTGTGCCTCGGCCTGATCGCGGTGTTACCCGCCGGATCGGGAGCTGTCGCACTGCGCCGGCCGATCGAGAGCGCCCATGCCGGCCACGGTGACGCCGCCCACCGCACCGATACGACCGTTGCGATCGCGCCGGCGTCAGCGCCGGAGCTGGCGTTGCGATTGCAGGCGCTCCTCGGCCAGCACGCCGTGTTGGCCGCCGACTTCATGCGCGGCCGGATCCGCGGCGACGAGGACTTCGCCCAGGCCGCGAACGCAGCGCTCAGCAAGAACACCGACGCGATGACCCAGCTCGTCGGTGATCTCTTCGGCGCCCCGACGGCTACCAAATTCAAGCCGTTGTGGGCCGAGCACATCGTAGAACTCTTCACCTACGCCCGCGGCCTGGCGGACCAGGACGACGCCGTGCGCGCCGACGCTCGCAAAGAACTGATCGAGTATGAGCAGGACCTGGCGGGCTTCTTCACCGGCGCCTCCCACGGCCGCCTGACCACGGCCGCGGCCAACAGCGCCATGCGGGTGCACGTGGACCACCTGCTGATGCAGGCCGATGCCTACGCGGCACACGACTACGCGACGGCGGACCGCATCTACCGCGAGTCGTACGAGCACACGTACGACCTGGGCGGCACCATAGCCGGCGCGCTGCTCGCTCCGAAGGAAGCGGCCGCGCTGCAAGCTCCGATCTGGCGCCTCCGATCCCAACTGGGCAAGCTTCTCGCCGAACACGTCGTGCTGGTGGTGGACGTGACCCGCGCGGCCGCCACGAACGCCCCGGACTTCTCCGCCGCGGGGCAGGCCGTGAACGGCAACACCCGCGATCTGGCGGCCGCGGTGGACAGCCTGTTCGGCGCGCCTGCGGCGAAGGGCTTCCAAACGCTGTGGGCGTACCACGTCGACCAGCTTGTGGCGTACTCGGCAGCGACGTCGGCGCGGGACGCCAGCCGTCAAGAACAGGCACGGACCAACCTGCACGACTTCGAGAGCCGCATGTCGGCGTTCCTCGAGACCGCGACGGGCAAGCGGCTGCCCTCCACC
>DASYTU010000156.1:0-3037 GCA_036001925.1 Actinoplanes sp. | reverse complement strand
CACCGCATCGAGCCCGACAGGGGCTACTGGCGCAACACGCGAAGAGACCCCGGCCGATGGCCGAGGTCTCCGGCGACTGGCTGACACCTGATGTCGCCGATGTCCCGACTCAGGTGTCGCACATGTCGCGACTCATGACATTGGCTGGCGAGGAAGGATTCGAACCTTCGATCTCCTGATCCAGAGTCAGGCGCCTTACCGCTTGGCCACTCGCCAGTGAACGCGGCGATGATACCCACGGCTACGGTAGCCGGCGTCGAACGCGTCCGTGCGAAGGCGCCTGTGCGTGCGCGACCAGGCGCGGTGGCCGGCCCGGTGCGGCGGCGCACCCACGTCGTTGCGTTGGGACACCGCCCTGACGTTTGTGCTCCCCGCCTCCCGACCATCGAGGCATTCCGCCGGAACGGCCTCGCGCCGACGATCGATTGAGTGGCCCGGCCGGGCCATGTTCCATTGATGGGCGAGGTCGGATGCGTCGCTGGCTCGGCAGCGGTACCGCTGTGCTTCTTCTCCTGGCGGTGGGTACCGCGCCCGTATTCGCGGTCGACCCCGATCCGTCGAGCCCTGGCGTTCCGGCGACGTTGACCGGCACACTGGAAGTGAGCCACGGCGACGACTTCGCGCATGGCCGGCCGGAATTCTCCTACGCGCTGCGGACCAGGACCGGCCGGGTGGAACTCGCGTTCAGCGGCCAGGGTCCGCGCGATCTGGGCGGCGCCCGGGTTCGCGTCTCGGGCCGCCAGGTTGGCAACACGCTGACGGTTGCGGCCGATGAGAGCGGCGCGGTCGAGCAGGTGGCACCGGCGCCCACCACGGCCGACGAGTCGGCAACCGTGGCCGCGCCGATCACCAAATCGGTGGCGGTGATCCTGCTCAACTTCTCCAACGACGCGAGCCAGCCATTCACGCCCTCGGCCGCGGCCGGCATAGTCTTCAGCAACGCCGACTCGGTCGCCAACTACTTCGCCGAGGAATCGCGCGACGCGGTCAGACTGCGGGGCGACGTCCTCGGCTGGTTCACCATCGCCGCCTCGAACGCGAACTGCGCCTGGGACTCCTGGCGGACGCAGGCGGCCGCCAAGGCAAGCGCCGCCGGCGTCGACCTCTCCTCGTACAACAACGTCGTCTACGCCTGGCCGCGAACCACCTCGTGCGGCTGGGCCGGCATGGCATTCATGCCCGGTCGCGACACCTTCAACAACGGATCCTTCAACCTGCGGGTCATCGCCCACGAGCTGTCACACAACTTCGGCGTCCATCACGCCAGCAGCCTGTCCTGCACGAGCGGGGGAGTGCGGGTGGCTGTGTCGTCGAGCTGCACGTTCTCGGAGTACGGCGACCCGTTCACGGTCATGGGCTCAGGTTCCACGTTCCACAACAGCGGCGAGCAGGTAGGCGAGCTGGGCTGGCTCCAGGCGGGCGAGGTCCGGACCGTCCTGCCGGGTGGGTCGTACTCGATCCAGCCTCTCCTGGGCACGGCCGTTGGGACGGTCAAGGTGCTGCGCGTGGCGCGGGCCGACGGCACGTCCTTCTTCATCGACCTCCGAACGCCGTTCGGACCGTACTTCGACCGGTGGGGGGTCACCGACACTGCCGTGACCGGGGTCATGATTCGCGTGTCACCGGACGCGGCCACGCCGACGTATTCGCCGAAGGTCACCAAGCTCGTGGATACACATCCGGAGACCGCGACGTTCTCCGACGCGCCGCTGTCGGTGGGCCGAACGCTTGTGGACCCGGTGTCCAACCTGCGCATCACCACCGAATCGCTCTCGTCGACCGGAGCCGTGGTCCGTATCATCGAGACGGTCTCGCCAACGGCGCCGGGCTCGCTGACGGCCACCGTGGTGGACGACACGACCGTGGACCTCGCCTGGATCGACGCCACCGACAACGTCGCGGTGGCTGGCTACCGGATCGTCCGCGACGGCACCGATATCGCGACCGTCCCGGCCGGCGCCACAACCTACCAGGACACCGGTCTGACGAGGAGCACGCCCTATTCCTACGCGGTGATTGCAGTCGACGCCTCGGGCAACCAGGGGCCGCCCGCCTCGACACTCGTCGAGACGGGGCCGCCGGACACCGTGCCGCCGTCCGCGCCGGCCGACTTCGTGGCGACCGGGAAGTCGGCCACGAGCGTCGGGTTGACCTGGACCGCCGGCACCGATGACGTCGCGGTGGCCGGTTACCGGATCTCGCGCAACGGAATCGTCGTTGCGACGGCGGCCGGCACGACCTGGACCGACACCGGCCGCGCACCCGTCACCTCGTACACATACCAGGTGGCCACGCTGGACCGCGCGGGCAACGCGAGCGAGGTCGCGATCGCGACCGGCACGACGCTTCGCGACACGACGCCACCCTCTCGTCCCGGCTGGCTGCGCAAGCGGACGTATCTCTACCGGGTCCGGCTGCTGTGGGGCGCCGCCCGGGACAACGTCCGGGTGGCAGCCTACTACGTCTACCGCGTCGGCTACACGAAGCCCGTGGCCAAGACGACCCACCTGTCCGTGTACATCAAGCGAGTTCGTGGCGGACGGTATTACGTGCGCGCCATCGACTCGAGCGGCAACCGCAGCAGCCGCACGAACATCGTCCAGATCTACTGACCCGAGCCGGCCGTCCCGTCCGGGGCTGGGGAGACCCTCGGCGGTGATGTCCTCTGGGGCAGACGGTGACTCAGTCGGAGGCAGGACTCGGACGATCTCGTGAACGTGGTGGCGGCGGAATTCAGGCGACTCCGCCGCGGGCCTGGGCTGCGGCGCGCTCGATGGGGGAGCGTGACTCGGCCGCTCCGTACGGTCCGCGGGCGGCCGCGGCATCAACTCCGAGCTCGCCGGCCGCTACCTGCCTCCCGAGCTCGGCCACAAGGCGGAGCTCGGCCAGCTGGCCGTCGACGAACGAGCGGTCGGCGACGTCGCCGTGGCCGGGAGCGACGGGGCCGGCCACCAGGGCGAGGAGCGCCTCGATCGTGGCTGGCCACTCGAGCGGGAAGCCATCGTCGAAATAGGGCGGCGCTCCGTTCTCGAGAAGG
>DASYTU010000155.1:0-39876 GCA_036001925.1 Actinoplanes sp. | reverse complement strand
CCTTGCGCTCGTAGAAGCGCACCCCGCCGACCACCTTGTACGGCAGCCCGACCCGGATGAACACCTCCTCGAACACCCGGGACTGGGCGTTGGTCCGGTAGAAGACCGCCACGTCACCGGGGCGTACGCCCTCGCGGTCGCCGAGCCGAGCGATCTCCCGGGCCACCCAGTCGGCCTCGGCGTGCTCGGTGTCGGCCACGTACCCGACGATCTGCTCGCCCGCGCCCTGGTCGCTCCAGAGCCGCTTGGGCTTGCGCGAGGGGTTGCGCTCGATGACCGCGTTGGCCGCGTTCAGGATCGTCTGGGTGGAGCGGTAGTTCTGCTCCAGCAGGATCGTGCGCGCGTCGGGGTAATCGCGCTCGAACTCGAGGATGTTGCGGATCGTGGCGCCGCGGAACGCGTAGATCGACTGGTCCGCGTCGCCCACCACACACAGCTCGGCCGGCCCCGGGTCGCCGCCCGGCGGGCCGACCAGCTCCTTCACAAGCATGTACTGCGCGTGGTTGGTGTCCTGATACTCGTCCACGAGCACGTGCCGGAACCGTCGCCGATACGCTTCCGCCACCTGCGGGTGCGACTGGAACAGGTGCACGGTCGCCATGATGATGTCGTCGAAGTCGAGTGCGTGCGCTTCCCGCAGGCGCCGCTGATAGAGCTCGTACGCCTCCGCCAGCGCCCGTTCCTTCGGACCCTTCGCCCGGTCCTTGAACTCCTCCGGCCCGACCAGTTCGTTCTTGAGGTTCGACACCTGGGCGGCGAGGCCGCGGGCGGTGTACCGCTTCGGGTCGAGATCGAGCTCGCGCGCCACGAGCTGCATCAGCCGCCGTGAGTCGTCGGCGTCGTAGATCGAGAACGTGCTCTTCAGCCCCGCGTGCTCGTGCTCGGCTCGCAGGATCCGTACACACGCCGAGTGGAACGTCGACACCCACATCAGCCGCGCCCGCGGCCCGACCAGCGCGGCGACCCGGTCCTTCATCTCCCCGGCCGCCTTGTTGGTGAACGTGATCGCGATGATCTGTCCCGGATGCACGTCACGCTCGGCCAGCAGGTACGCGATCCGGTGGGTGAGCACCCGGGTCTTGCCCGACCCGGCGCCCGCCACAATCAACAGCGGCGACCCGGCGTGGGTCACCGCCTCCCGCTGAGGACCGTTCAGCCCGGTCAGCAGCGACTCAGGATCGATCCGCCGAGCGGATGGCCGCTTCGCCTTCGCCTCCTGTGCAGGGGGCGTGACGACGGCTGATGGGGGGTCTTCCGGAAGGGCTCGCATCGCGCAGCAAGTCTATGCCGCCCGACCGACAGGTTCGGCCTCCCGCGGCGCTCGCGCCGGCCTCTACTCGATCGTGACCGTCCGGGTCTGCACGCCCCACAAGTCGGCCTCGGTGCCGGGAAGCAGACATCGACGATCTCGCCCCGGATCCTGGTGCCGATGTCGGCGGCGTAGCAGTAGCCGTACCCGTCGATCTTCATGCGGGTGCCCCACGGGATGTAGCGCGTGTCGACGGCGCAGATGCCCAGCCCGGCGTTGTAGCCGCTCGCGGTCGCTGGAGCAGCAGTTCACCGGGTACGCCGGGCAGACCAGCACCAAGATCCTGCAGGTGTCGGCCAAACTCACCTACTCGTACGATCGCACCGCCGCACTCGGGTCTCGGGTGAGCGCCCTGGCGTTGAACGGCACGGCGATAGACCCCGCGGCCAGCTACCGCGTCACCACCAACGACTTCCTGGCCAACGGTGGCGACGGCTTCACCAACCTGAAGGCGGGCACGGAACGCGCCACGGCACCGGGCTTCAACATCGACGCGCTGGTCGCATATCTGGGCGCCGGCGCGCCGGTCGCCCCGGGACCGGCCAACCGGATCACGTTGCTGGGCTGACCAGCGTTTGGCCTGATCCCACCGTTCGGGCCGTTTCCTTGCGGAGCGGCCCGAGCCGGGGGCATACTCGCCACGTGATCCAGCGGACGCGATTTTTTTACTACGGCACCGGAGGTCCGGCGACCGTAGGACGCGTCTGAACGACAGGCCTACATCGAGCCCCGGGCTTCCCCGCCCGGGGCTCGATGCTGCCCGGGCCGGGTCGACCGGTGCGACAGCACCCGAGGAGCAGGACATGACCGCCGACGTGATGGACCAGCCGACCGGCGCGGGCGCGGCCGCGGACGAGATCCGCGCGATGCGCGAACGGATCGACGAGATCGATCAGGCCATCATCGACCTGTGGCAGGAGCGGGCACGCCTGTCCCAGCAGGTCGGCAAGACCCGGATGGCATCGGGCGGCACCCGACTGGTGCTCTCCCGCGAACGCGAGATCGTGGAACGCTTCCGTGCCGCCCTGGGCCCGGACGGCACGCAGGTGGCCCTGTTGCTGTTGCGCTCCGGCCGCGGCCCGCTCTGACGCGTCGACCGCGGCCGTACCCGGGAGGGCTCGGCCGCGGCCGTCGCGGTCTGCGCACGTTACAGCGATCCCGCCTCGTGTGTCGCGACGATCTCCCGGACCTCGGCGAAGTGGCACGCGCTCGGGTGGTCGGTGCCCGGCCGCACGACAAGCTCCGGCTCCTTCTGCGCGCAGATGGCCTCGGCCTTCCAGCAGCGGGTACGGAACCGGCAGCCGGACGGCGGGTTGACCGGGCTCGGCACGTCGCCGACCAACCGGATGATCTGCTTGCTCTGCCGGCTCATCGGGTCGGGCACCGGCACGGCCGACAGCAGCGCCTGCGTGTACGGGTGCGTCGGCCGCTCGTAGATCTGCTCGTCGGGGCCCGTCTCGACGATCTTGCCCAGGTACATCACCGCGACCCGGTCCGACAGGTGCCGGACCACCGACAAGTCGTGCGCGATGAAGATGTACGACAGCCCGAACTCATTCTGGAGCCGTTCCAGCAGGTTCATCACCTGGGCCTGGATCGACACGTCGAGCGCGCTGACCGGCTCGTCACAAACGATGATCTCGGGCCGCAGCGCCAGCGCGCGGGCGATGCCGATGCGCTGCCGCTGGCCACCGGAGAACTGGTGCGGATAGCGGTTGATGTGCTCGGGGTTGAGACCGACGACTTCGAGAAGCTCCTGCACCTTCTTGCGCCGCTCGCCCTTCGGGGCGACCTCGGTATGGATCTCGAACGGTTCGCCGACCAGGTCGCCGACCGTCATGCGGGGGTCCAGCGACGTGTACGGGTCCTGCATCACGAGTTGGATCTGCCGGCGCATCTGGCGCAGCTCGGGACCGCGCAGCCCGAAGATCTCCTTGCCGCGGTACTTCACCGAGCCGGCGGTCGGCCTCTCCAGGTTCATCAGCACCCGGGCGAGCGTGGACTTGCCGCAACCGGACTCGCCCACGACGCCGAGGGTCTCGCCGGCCTTGAGCTCCAGCGACACACCGTCGACCGCGCGGACGTGGCCGATGGTCTTCCTGAAGACGATGCCCCTGGTGACCGGGTAGTACTTGACGACGTCCTCGACCTGCAAAATTGCCTCAGCCACGGGCCATGACCTCCTCGGCGAAGTGGCAGGCGCTGGCGCGGTGCGGGCCCACCTGACGCAGTGCGGGAACCTCGTCGACGCAGATCTGCTGTGCCCTCGGGCAACGCGGGTGGAAGGGGCAGCCGGAGGGGATCTTGAGGAGGCTCGGCGGCAGGCCCTTGATGGTGCGAAGCTCCTGGCCCTTCTCGTCGAGCCGGGGGATCGAGTTGAGCAGGCCGACCGTGTACGGGTGGGCCGGTTGGGCGTACAGGTCGTAGACGTTGGCCTCTTCGACGATCCGGCCCGCGTACATCACCGCGATCCGGTCCGCCACGTCGGCGACCACGCCCAGGTCGTGCGTGATGAGGATCATGCCCATCTGCCGTTCGCGCTGCAGCTCGGCGAGCAGGTCCATGATCTGCGCCTGGACCGTGACGTCCAGCGCGGTGGTCGGCTCGTCGGCGATCAGCACCTCGGGATCGAGCGCCAGCGACATCGCGATCATCACGCGCTGCCGCATGCCGCCGGAGAACTGGTGCGGATAGTCGTTGATCCGCTGCCGGGCATGGGGAATCTTGACCTGGTCGAGCATCTCGATCGAGCGCTGCTTGGCGTCCTTGCGGCTCATCCCCTGGCGGATCCGGAACTGCTCGCCGATCTGGAATCCGACCGTGTAGACGGGGTTGAGCGCCGACAGCGCGTCCTGGAAGACCATGGCGATGCCGTGGCCGCGGATCTTGCGGCGTTCCTCGGCATCCATCTTCAGCATGTCGTCGCCGTGGAACCGGATCTGGCCGCCGGTGACGAAGCCGGGCGGGGTGTCCAGGATGCCCATGATGCTCTGCGCGGTGACGCTCTTGCCGGAACCGGACTCGCCGAGGACCGCCAGCGTCTCGCCGGCGTTCACGTGATAGGTGACGCCGTTGATCACTTTGGCGATGCCGTCGCGGGTGCGGAACTCGACGTACAGGTCGTCGACCTCGAGCAACCGGCCGGCAGGTCGGCCGTCGGCCGAGTACGCGGGATCGGAAACGGTGACTTTGGTGGACACGGTTCTCCTACCGCAGCTTGGGGTCGAGGGCCTCGCGGACGGCCTCGCCCATCATCACGAAACTCAGCACCGCGGTGACCAGGAACGCCGCCGGGAACAGCAGGAGTTGCGGCGACACCCGGAGGTAGTTCTCCGCCTCGGCCACCATGATGCCCCAGGACTGGACCGGCGGCTTGAGCCCGATGCCGAGGTACGACAGCGTCGCCTCCACGCCGATGACCGCGCCCACCAGGATCGTGGAATAGACGAGCACGGGTGCCAGGCAGTTCGGCAGCAGGTGCCGCCAGACGATCCGCATCGGGCCGGCGCCGAGCGCCCGGGCCGCGATGATGTAGTCGGCGTTCCGGGTGGCGAGCACGGATGACCGCATGATCCGCATGGACACCGGCCAGCTCAGGACGACCAGGGACGTCACCACGATCATCGTGATCGTCCACTGCCCGCGGTTCGAACCGGGCGGGTTGAACGTGAACAGGATGACGATCGCGCCGAGCAGGAACGGTATGCCGAAGAAGATGTCGGCGATACGCGATACCAGCGAGTCGATCCAGCCGCCGCGGAAGCCGGCGATGATGCCGGCCAGGCCGCCGAACAGCACCGTGCCGAAGGTGGCCAGCAGCGCTACCGTGATCGACGCCCGCGTGCCGTAGATGACCCGGGCGTACAGGTCCGCACCCTGCACGTCGTAGCCGAACCAGGCCTCGCTCGACGGGCCTTCGCGGCTCCGCTCGAGCAGGGCGTACGTCGGGTCCTTCGACGTGAACAGCTGCGGGAACGCCGCCATCACCAGGAATAGCAGGATGAAGCCGCCGGCGATCCAGAACATCGGCTTGTGCCGCAGGTCGTACCAGGCGTCGCCGAGCAACCCGCGCGGCTTCCCACCACCATCGGCGGGTGCGGCGGCAGGTTCGGTGACGACTTCTCCCTGCTCGATGGCGGTGAAGGCAACGGCCGGGTCACTCATAGCGAATCCTTGGGTCCAGGGCGGCGTACAGCAGGTCGACCAGCAGGTTCATGAGGAGGTAGACCATCACCAGAATGACCACGATCGACACGACCGTGGCGCCTTCCTTGCGGGTGATGGCGCGGTACACCTCGTTGCCGATGCCGTGGATGTTGAAGATGCCCTCGGTGACGATCGCGCCGGCCATCAGCGCACCGAGATCGGTGCCGAGCAGCGTCACGACCGGGATGAGCGAGTTGCGCAGCAGGTGGACGCCGACCACCCGGCGGCGCGGCAGGCCCTTGGCGACCGCCGTGCGCACGTAGTCGGCGCGCGAGTTCTCCGCGATGCTGGTCCGGGTGAGCCGGGCGACGTAGGCCAGGGAGACGGCGCCCAGCACGAACCCCGGCAAGAGGAGCTCGGTGAAGGTGACATTTGCCGACGTCACGGTGGGAGTGACCCAGCCCAGCTTGAAGCCGAACAGGTACTTGAGCACGAAGCCGGTCACGAACGTCGGCAGGGCGAGCAGGAACAGCGTGGACACCAGCACGAAGTTGTCCAGGAAGCCGTTGCGCCGCAGGCCCGAGAGCACGCCCGCGGTGATGCCGATGATGATCTCCCAGCCCAGGGCAACCAGAGCCAGCTTGACCGTGTTGGGGTAGGCGGTGGCGATGATCTCGTTGATCGACCGACCGTTGTACGTCGTCCCGAAGTCGCCCAGGAAGACGTTCTTCATGTAGGTCAGATATTGGACGATCAAGGGCTTGTCGAGATTGAACTTGTGCGTCAAATAGGCGATGTAGGCGGGCGGGCAGGCTCGCTCCCCGCATTTGCCGGCGAACGGGTCACCTGGGACGTAGAAGACCATGACGTAGATGAGAAACGTGGTGCCGAAAAAGACCGGAATCAGCTGGAGCAGGCGCCGCAGCACGTAACGGCCCATGAAGTCCTCCCATGATGGGCGCCCCGGCGCCCGCGCAGAACTCGCACGATGCGCCTCAGGTCCGGTCCACCGGGGCGGACCGGACCTGAGACGTAGATTACGCCTGCTAGCTCTTGAGCTCGACCGACGCGAGGTCCAGCTCGCCGACGTTGGTTACCTCGGCCTTGGCCAAGCGCTGCGAGACGCCCCACTGCTCGTTGGTGAAGTAGATCGGCATGGAGGGAACGTCCTGGTCGATGATCTTGGTCGCCTCGGCGAACTTGGCGTGCGCGGCGTTGATGTCCGCCGCCGAGGTGCCCTGCTTGTACAGCGCGTCGACCTGCGGGTTGCTGTACAGGCCGTCGTTGGAGGAACCACCGGTCACGTACAGCGGACCGATCCAGTTCTCCACGTCCGGGTAGTCCTGCTGCCAGCCGGCGCGGTACGGGCCCTTCATCTGGTGGGCGTTGATCTGCTGGCGGAAGACGGCGAACGTCGGGATGCCCTCGGCGCGGGCGTTGATGCCCAGGACGTTCTTCACGCTGTTGGCGACGGCTTCCATCCAGTCCTTGTGACTGGCGTCCGCGTTGTAGTAGAAGACCATGTCGCCCTTGAAGCCGCCGGCCTTCTGCAGTGCCGCCTTGGCCGCGGCCGGATCGAACTTGCAGACCGTGCAGTCGCCCGGGTTGTTGCCCGGCGCCAGCGGGTTGGACCAGCTGTCGGCGGGCTTGCGGTTGTTGAAGAAGATCTTCTCGGTGATCGACTTCCGGTCGATCGCCAGCGAAACCGCCCTGCGCAGGTCGGGGCTCTGGAAACGCTTGTCGTAGATCGGGAACGAGATGATGCCGCTGGACGGGATCGGCGAGGTATGCCCGCGGTCGCCCAGGTCGGTCTTGTACTTCTCGCCGGCCAGCGCCGAGACCGGAAGCTGCTCCTGGAAGTCCAGCGAGCCCGAGACCAGGTCGTCGTAGGCGGCGGTGTCCTGGTCGTAGATCTTGATGGTGACGTCCTTGATCTTGACCTTGTCGTCAAGGGTGTAGTCATCGAAGCGGGTCAGTTTGATGTCCTGATTGTCGACCCACG
Organism: Actinoplanes sp.; assembly: GCA_036001925.1. Classification (GTDB taxonomy): domain Bacteria; phylum Actinomycetota; class Actinomycetes; order Mycobacteriales; family Micromonosporaceae; genus Actinoplanes. The sequence continues at coordinate 32,419 of DASYTU010000155.1, read as the reverse complement.
AGACGAACTTGACCGGGCCGTTGCCGATCGGCTTCCGGCCGAAGACCTCCGGCTTCTGGGTGAAGAACACGTCCGGCAGCGGCATGAAGGCGCTGTAGCCCAGCTTCGTCGGAAAGATCGAGAACGGAGCGTTGAGCGTGACCGTGAAGGTGGTGTCGTCGACGACCTTGAGTCCGGACATCTCCTGGGCCTTCGGCGCCGGCGCCTTGTCCGAGCCGGCCGGCGGCGCGGGGTTGACGTCGTTGTAGCCCTGGATGTCGCTGAAGAAGCTCGCGTTGGCCATGTTGTTCGTGACCAGGGCGTCGAAGTTCCAGGCCTTCACGAAGTTCTCCGCCTTGACGATGGTGCCGTCGTGGAACTTCGTGTTCGGCTTGATCTTGATCGTGTAGGTCTTGGAGTCGGTCGTAGTGATCGAGTCGGCAAGGGCATTCACCGGGGCGCCGCCGTCGTTCGGGTACCTGACCAGGCCGGTCCACATGTAGTCGACGACCCGGCCACCGCCGGTCTCGGTGGTGTTTGCCGGGATCAGGCTGTTTTCCGGCTGACTACCCCAAATGGTGATCGCCCCGTTGGCGGTGGCGTCGGACGACGAACCGCCGCCCTTGTCGTCCCCGCCTGAACAGCCTGCCGCGATGAGCGCAACGGCCGCGGTAATCGCGACCGCCCCCGCGCGCTTCGAGACTCTCATTTCCAAGGCCTCCTCATATACCTTTTCCGGGATTTCGTGTGGACCCGCATCGCCACGGCCCGGTTAGCGCGAGACGGTGTTGCCGCACAAGCTGCCGCCGGACCGCAGTTGGAATTCGCTTGACGGTGTCCGCCCGGCCCGGGCCTGCCGCCTCGGCCCCAGAGGGATCCGGCAGCGTGGTGAGCCACGGGCAGCGTGCGCCACAGAGTCGTACGAACAGGCCTCCTCAGTGGGTCGTGCACAGCTTGCCTGAGTTCCCACACACTGTGACACCCTTGCGGCCAGTACAAGAAGGCGCGTTATCAACCCGATATGCGGCTGGATCATCCCACGTACCCCACCTGTCACGACAGGACATTACATAGGTACGGACAAATATGCCCAGGGTGTGCAACAAGCCACATCCCGGTGCCGATCGGCACGGAGAGTCACTCCACTACTTGGATCCTGTCGAGGTCGAGCTTCTGGGACGCGTCGACGGTCACCTTCGACACCCGCTGGGAATGTCCGTACACGTTCTGGCCGAAGCGCAGCGGGATCACCGGTATGTCGTGCGCCAGGATGTCCTCGGCCTGCTGCCACTTCCGGGTGGCCTCCTCCGGCGTGGCGGCTGTAGACCCCTGCTTGAGCAGGCTGTCGAACGCCGGATTGCTGTAGCCGTAGACGTTCGACGAACCGTTGGTGCTGTACAGCGGACCGAGGTAGCTCTCCATCAGGGGGTAGTCCATGGTCCAGTTGAGGCGGACGAGGCCGACAGGCCGCCTCTGCTCCACCGCGGTAAGCATGTCGGCGAGGTTCGGCACGCTCGCCCCCTTGCAGTTGATGCCGAGTGAAGCGGTGATCTGGCGGCACATCTCATCGACCCACGCCTTGTGGCCCCCGTCGGCGTTGTACGTGATCGTGATGTCGCGGGGTCCGCCCGCGGCCGCGTACATCGCCTTGGCCTTGGTCGGGTCGAAGGTGCACGCCTCACCGCACGAGCCGGGGCGGTAACCCGCCACGGCCGGTGACACGAACGCGTTCGCGGGCGTCTCGGCGCCCTGGAGTATCTGGTCCGTCATCGCCTTGCGGTTGACTGCCATCGAGAGCGCCTGCCGGACCTGCGGCTTCGCGAACTCCGGCTGGAACGCGGGAAAGGCGACGAAGGTGAACGAGGAGTTGGGACTCTTCTGTAAGCGGTCACCGAGGTCGCCGGGCGCCGTCGCCAGGTCTTCCACGGGGATCTTCGGCTGGACGTCCACCTTGCCGGCGACTAGGTCGGCGTACTCATCCCGGGGATCTTTGTAGATCTTCCAGGTGACGCCGTCGATGCCCGGGACCGTGCCCTTGAAGTGGGCGACCTTCTCCACACGGATCTGGTCGCCGTGTTCCCATCTGCCCTTCATCGTGAAGGGCCCGTTGCCGATGATGGCATCCTCGAACCCGTCGGCGATCACCCCGGGCGCCGAAAACGCGGCCTTGGGCAACGGATAGAAGGCGGCACTGCCGAGGACGGCCGCCCAGCCGACGAACGGGGCCGACAGTCTCACCGTGAAGGTGGTGTCGTCGATCTTCTTGAGACCGCTGAGCGTCTTGGCCCGTGGAGCCGGACCCTCCTGCGGACCGGTCACGCCATCGGGATCCCTCGACTGCAGCTCGGCGTACCCCTCGATCCGGTCGAAGAGCGAGGATGCGCTCTGTCCGTTGGGTCCGTATGCGCCGTAGTTCCACGCATTGATGTAGCTGTCGGCGGTGACCGGTTCGCCGTTGCTGAACGTGAAGCCCGGCTTCAACTTGATCGTCCAGACCTCGTTCGTCCGGTCCGGGGTGATGGATTGCGCGGCGACCGGATGCGGCTGGTGGTTGGCGTCGAAATCGACGAGCGGAGCGAACAAGGAGGCGAGGACCTGCGTGCCGCTGGCATCCGTGGTGTTCGCCGGCATCAGGTGCTGCGGCTCGGCGATACCGACGACGATGGTGTTGGGGGCGACGTCGGGGCCGCTCGACCAGTCGCTCGTGCAGCCAGCCGTCAACGCGACGATGGCGGCCACTCCGGCCGCCATCCTCGGGGGGCGTTTCCCAGGCATGGGGGGTTGCCTCCTTCTCCGGCGTTCATGAAGCACGGTTTTGAGCCCGAGCCATTCTCGCGCAGCGTCAAGCCGGAGCGTTCTGTACTGATTTGCCAGATTAGCCGTTACACCAGGCGACGGTCGGCCGCCCAGCGTGACAGCTCGTACCGGTTGGACATCTGGAGCTTGCGCAGCACGTTCGACACGTGCGTCTCCACGGTCTTGATGGAGATGTACAGCTCCTTCGCGATCTCCTTGTACGCGTACCCCCGGGCCAGCAGGCGCAGCACCTCGCGCTCGCGGTTGGTGAGCTGGTCCAGCTCCGGATCGGCGACCGGCACGTCCGGCCGGGACGCGAACGCGTCCAGCACGAAGCCGGCCAGCCGAGGGCTGAACACCGCGTCACCGTCGGCCACCCGCTTGATCGCGGCGGCGAGCTCGTCCGGGGAGATCGTCTTCGTGACGTAGCCGCGCGCTCCCGCGCGGATCAACCCGATCACGTCCTCGGCGGCATCGGAGACCGACAGCGCCAGGAAGCGTACGTTCGGATGACTGCGCCGCATCGACTCCAGCACGGCCCGTCCGCCGCCGTCCGGCATGTGCACGTCGAGCAGCACCACGTCGGGCTCGGTCGCGGCAATCCGGGCGATCGCCTCGGTCACGCTGCTGGCCTCGCCGACCACGTCGACGTGCGCGCCCAGTTCCGCACGGACGCCGGCGCGGAACATCGCGTGGTCATCCACCAGGAACACGGTGAGGCGGCGGCTCTCCTCCGGTAGGGACTCGGTCATCGCGCTGTCTCCTTTCCGGCTGAGTTGGCCTTTCGCATGCGCTCGCTCATGCTGAGTCCGCCTTCTGCATGCGCTCGTGGCCCTCGCTTCGCTCGGTGCGCTCGCTCAGGCGGGTAACGGTCTCCCGCGACGCGGGCATTGTCAGGCGTACCTCCGTGCCGTCGCCCGGGGCGCTCTTGATCTCGGCATGCCCGCCATGGCGCTGCATCCGCCCGATGATCGAGCCGCGTACGCCGTGTCGGGAGTACTCGATCTCGTCCATGTCAAACCCGGCGCCCCGGTCACGGACGAACACGCTGATCTCGTCCTCTTCGACCTCGGCGTACAGCGAGACCGTCTCGACGCCGGCGTGCCGCGCGGCGTTGACCAGGGCCTCGCGCGCGGCGGCCACGAGCGCCGTGACCCGGTCGTCGCAGTCGGTGTCCCCCACCACGACGGTCTCGACGGAGATCGCGTAGGTGTCCTCGACCTCGCCGGCGGCCTGTTCCAGCGCGGCGGCGAACCGCTCGGTCGGCGAGGCGGTCGGCCGGTACAGCCAGTTTCGCAGGCTGCGCTCCTGGCCGCGGGCCAGCCGTTGCACCTCTTTGATGTCGGCCGAGTTCCGCTGGATCAACGCCAACGTGTGCAGCACTTGGTCATGGATCATGGCGGCCACCTCGGCCCGTTCCTGCTCCCGGATGCGCCCCTCACGCTCCGCGCGCAGCTGGCTGAACGTGCGCCAGAGCAGCGGCGCCACCACGACGCCGACGCCGAGCAGGCCGACCAGCGCGAAGATGACACCGTTCAGGACGGAGGCGAGGTTGCCGGCGGGCGCGTACACCGCGACCACGCCGATGATGCCGGTCGCGACCAGCACGCCGCCGCCGACGAACCGGAACAGGAACGAGCGCCGGTCGCTCTCCGCCACCACCGCGGCCAGCCAGGGCGGCTGCGACGCGCCGCCCGCCCATTGCGCGCGCCGGGTCGGATCGGACTGGTGCCAGATGACGCCGGCACCGACCGCGATGATCGCGACCAGCCAACCCGCCGTGCCGGCCACGCCGTTATCGCCGAAGACCAGGCTCTGCAGGAGGACCACGCCGAGGCCGATGGCGGCGAAAGGCAGCAGCGCGGCCAGGTCGCGGCGTGGCGGCGGCTCGCCGGTGGGGACTTGCTGCGGCAGAACCGCCCAGAAGGCGGCATAGAGGATCAGACCAAGACCATTAAAACCGAGGAGTACGACCAGAGCGATGCGCACCGCGATCACGGGTATGCCGAGGTGGCGCGCCAAACCGGACGCGACACCGGCGATGATCCGGTGGTCGCGTGGCCGGTACAGGCGACGCGTCGGCGTGGGTGCTGCGGTGGTCGTGATCGCTCCTCCTTTTGGCTCTGTTCGATCGTCACACGTTCGGCAGCCCGAAGCCACGGGGAACACCCCCAGCTATTCGACCCCGGATCTCAGGGTGGGGTCAGGGTCGCCGCCGGAGGCGCGTCGGGTCCGGCGACCGCCAGTATCGAAGCCATGACCGATGAAGCTGCCCAGTCCCGCGAAGCCGCCCAGTCCCCGGGACCGGCCACGACGGGTGCCGGGCCGTCGCAGGACGCACCGGCATCTTCTCCCGCTCCCGTCACACCGCCTCCCGAGACACCGACCGCCGCCGCCGACGACACGCCGACCGAGCGGCTCGACGTGCCCGAGGCCAACCAACAGACCTCTGATGCCGGAACGGCTGGCGTAGACGAGCCGACCCGCGCCGACGAGCCGACGCGCGTAGACGAGCCGACGCGCGTAGACGAGCCCGAGCCGACCCGAGCCCAGGAGCCGACCCGGCCAGACGAGCCGACCCGGCCAGACGAGCCGACCCGGCCAGACGAGCCGACCCGCGTCGACGAGCCGGCGCTGGATGACGTGCCGCCGGCCTGGGCGCCGCCGGCGCCGGAAGCGCCGGCGGCTGACGATCCGCTGCCGCCACCGGGCGCGCCGCCGCCCCCTCCCCCGCCGCCTCCGCCGGGTGCGGGCCCGATCCCACCCGCCGGGCCGCCGCCGTGGTTCGGCGCCGCCGACGGCAGCGGGCCGACGTTCGTCCGGGACAGGCTGGTCCGGCCCAAGAAGGGCCGCTACATCGCCGGCGTCTGCGGTGCGCTCGGCCGAGCCACCAACACCGACCCCGTCATGTGGCGGGTGCTGCTCGCGGTGCTGGGCTTCTTCGGCGGCGTCGGCGTACTGATCTATCTGATCGGCTGGCTCGCGATCCCGAACGAAGGCGAAACCGCATCGCCGATCGAGTCGCTGTTCGGCCGCGGGCGTTCCGGGATGAGCCCGGTCTCCGTGGTGGCGCTCGGTGCGGCGGCCGTACTGACGTTCGCGTTCATCGTGCACGACGGTTTCCGGGCCGCCCTGCTGGCCGCCGCGGTGATGATCGGTGCGGCGCTGCTGCTCAAGCGCAACGGCTGGACGGGCCTGAACAGTCGGTCCACCGCGTCGAATCCGGTCGCGGACCAGGCGACCGCGACGTTTCCCGGGGCGCCCGCCGGGCCGGCGCCGGGGCATCCGGCCGCTGCGTCCGGCGCGACCGGCGCCCCGGCTGCGGCCGGCACGGCGACCGCCACCGCACCGACCGACGAACCGCTGACGGCGCCGCTGCCGCCCACCCAGCCCGGGTACGAGCCGCCCGGATATCAGCCGCCCGGCTACACGCCGCCGGGGTACACGCCGCCGACCGGTGGCTACCGGCCGCCGTTCGCGCCGCACGGCCCATGGGCGGGAGCCAACCAGCCCCCGTACGGTGCCGGTCCGCCGCAGCCCCGGCCCGCGAAGGCGCGGAAGGAGCCGCGCGAGCGCTCGAAGCTCGGCCGGATCACGTTCTTCACGCTCCTGTTCGTGCTGGGCATGCTGGCGCTCATCGACGCGGCCGGCGCGAGCGTGTCGGTTTCGGCGTACTTCGCGGCGGCGCTGGCCACACTCGCACTCGGCCTCATCCTGGGCGCCTGGTTCGGCCGGGCCCGCGGGCTGATCTTCCTGGCGTTGGTGGCCACGTTCGGCCTGCTCGCGTCCTCCGGAGTCGAACGCTGGGGTGGCCAGGTGAGCAACGACGTCTACCGGCCGCAGAGCATCGCCGCGGTCGCGGACCGGTACGACTTCTCGGTCGGTAGCGCCACCCTCGATCTGCGCGCGGTGGACTTCACCGGGGCTCAGCAGGACACCACGATCGCGATGAAGGTCGGGCAGGTCAGGGTGCTGCTGCCGGACAACGTCGATACGACCGCGACGGTCGACATCAACGGCGGCGGCCGGGCCCAGGTCTTCGGCCGCGAGTGGAACGGCGAGGACGTCGGCTCGCAACAGGTCACCGACCTGGGGGCGGACGGCGCAGGCGGCGGCAACCTGCGGCTGGCCATCGAGATGAACGCGGGCAACGTGGAGGTGACCCGATGAAGCCGCATCGCACGGATGGTGTCTCGCTCAGCTTCGGCCTGCTCTTCCTGCTGATCGTACTGTGGTGGGCGGTGTCGCAGGTGGCGACCGTACGGCTGCCGGCCGTGGGATGGCTGGTCGCGGGCGCGCTGATCCTGTTCGGTGTGATCGGCCTGATGGGCGCGATCCGCAGCGGGCGCCGCAACGAGGTGCCGGCCCCGGTGGCGGCCGAGGCCGTGGTGGAGACGCCCGGCGACCTGCCGCCGGAGATGCACGCCGACATCGTCCGCGAACTGCTCGACGATCCGGCGCAACGGTTCAGCCGGGAGCACCCGCTCACGGAAGCGGATCAGCCGCACCGCGACTGATCATCGGGGGTACGCCGCCCGCAGGTCACACCGTCGAGTGTGACCTGCGGGCGGCGCCATATGCTCATCGATGGTCGTATCGTCTGCGCGAGGAGCCCGTACCGTCATGACGCCTTTTCCCGCCGTGTCCTCGGCCCCCGTCGCCGGCCTCGGGCCTCGCGCAGCGCGCGCCCTGGTCGCCGAGTTCGCCCGCCACAATGCGGCCACGACCGCGCTGGTGATCCACGCGGACCATTCCTCGACCGTGGTGGCCGCGGCCGTGGAGGCGCTGCTGCCCGGGGACAAGCTCACCCTTGTCGCCGGCGAGCGCAGCACGGCGGACCTGCTCCGCGATCACATCACGGGGCTGGGCAGCTGGATCGCCGACCGGGTGCGGATCGTGGACAACCTCGCCGAGGCCGATCCGGCCGACGTCGTCATTGTGGGCGAGCCGCTCACCGGCACGGCCGAGGAGACCCGCGCGCTCCTTGACGGGTTGAGCAAGTACCTGACCGACGGCGCCGTCGTCTCCGTCGCGACGCCCGCCGTGCCGGGCCGCACAGGCGGCGCCGCCGCCGAGCTGTTCCGGCAGAGCGCGCTCTTCGGCGTCGGTTCTGACCTGGTGGTCCGCAACCAGCCACCGGTACGGATCCACAAGCTCCGCTTCACCCCGGCCGACCCGGCGGTGGCGGCGACGCTGGCCCCGGCGTACCGGCCGTCGAGCGTGCCGATCACCCGCACCATGCACATCGACGCGAACGGGGTCGCCGCCGCCGGCATCGCCCTCGGCCTGGCCGTACTCGCCCGGTCATCCCGCCCGAAGTCCAAGCTGTGGCTGATCCCGGCGCTGGCCGCGGGCCCGGTGGCGGCGTTCTTCCGGGATCCGGAACGGGACGTGCCCACCGACCCGAACGCGATCGTGGCGGCCGGCGACGGGCGCGTGCTGTCCGTCGAGCGCGTGGTCGACGAGCGCTTCAGCGAGAGCGAGTTCCTGCGCATCGCGGTGTTCCTGTCCGTGCTTGACGTGCACGTCAACCGGGTGCCCGTCGCCGGCCGAGTCGCCGACTACTTCGTGGTCGACGGCGGCTACGCCAACGCGATGACGGCCGCCGCCGAGCACAACGTGGCGGCGTACACGGTGCTGGACACCGATCACGGCAGGGTCGTGGTGGCGCAGCGAACCGGCCTGATCGCCCGCCGGATCGTGCAGCGGGCTCCGGTGGGAGCGCTGGTGGCGCGCGGGGAGCGGCTGGGATTGATCCGCTTCGGCTCCCGCACGGACGTCTACCTGCCGGCCGACAAGGCGGAGGCCACGGTCGCGGTCGGCGACAAGGTCATCGGCGCAGCGTCGGTGATAGCGCGCTGGGTTTAATGGCCTTGTCTAATGGCCTCGCTCCGCTCGGCTGGGATTGCGCCCCCTTTACGCCGTGCGCAATCCGACTTTGGCTGGGCTTACACCCCCTTTGGTGCGCTTAGACCCGCTTGGTCCGGAGCCAGAGGACGGGGCCGCTGGCCAGGTAGGCCACCACGACGGCGACGAAGGTCAGGCGGGGGTCGACCAGCGCGCCGACGACCGGCAGGAGCCATACCCATGGGGGCAGTTTCACGATCCGGGCCAGCTTGGCGTACGGGAAGCTGGACACCATCGCGAACGCCAGCGTCGCGACCCCGCCCAACAGCACGACGCCGGGCAGCGGCAAGTCGATGAGGACGGTCAGCGCCAGCACCGCGGCGGCCATCGTTGTCGGCACGCCCGAGAAGAACGTCCCGTTTGTGGGCGACACATTGAACCGGGCCAGCCGGATCGCCGCACAGCCGGCGACGAGCATGCAGGCAACCGCCGCGGCGGCGGTCGGCACGGAGTGGGCCAGCGAGGCGTACACGACGACCGGCGCGGCGAGGCCGAACGAGCACATGTCGGCCAGCGAGTCCATCTGCGCGCCGAACGGGCTCGCGACGCCCAGCTTGCGGGCGAGCGCGCCGTCCAGGCCGTCGAATGCGACGCAGGCGACCAGGCAGGTGGCCGCGAGGCGGACGTCGCCGTGCATGGCCAGGAAAATGGCCAGCAGGCCGAGGCCGAGACTGGCGAGCGTGCACGAGTTCACGAGCGCGAACCCCATCCGGCGGGCCAGGGTGTGCTCGCCGGGAAGCAGCGGGAGCGCGCCGGCCGGCTCGACGGCCGGAGCGGCGGAGGCCATGTGCGCGCCGGCGGACGCGGCGACGACCGTGTGGCCGCGGCTCGGCGCGGACGGAACGACATCGGAGCCGGTGTAGATCACCTCGGCCCGCGTGGCGGTGGCCGCGCGCCCGGCGTCCCCGGAACGGCGTCCCACCCGCACCAACAGGGCTTGCCGTGCGAGGGTTCCGCCGCGGCGCAGCCGGCCTGCCCAACGACGCCCGGCGGGACGGGGACTATCCGTCGTACGACGCCGGCGCCAAGGGGTTCTCGGCACGTGCTCCTCCATCTTGGGATCGTCTGCCCGCTGCTGACCTGCGGCGGGTGCTGCCAGTCCCGTCTGCACTGAACGGTTACGCCACCTCTTGGGTGGCATTTGGCGGGTTACACCATTGCACAGCAATGCGATCGCTGGCGAGCGCCCCATGAACGTCGTATGCGACCACGGCCCGTGCCCCGTTCATCCTCCGGGCGGACGGGATGACCCTTTCAGGCTCTCCCTGGCCGAAGTCTACCGCCGGCCCGCACCATCGATCGCCGATGCGCCCGATTCAGCGGCCAGCCGCCGCACCGCGCCGAGGGCGATCTCGGTGAGCGGAAGCCGCGCGGCCTGCGCCAGGTCGAACCACCCCGCGGCCGCCGTCGAGCCGCCCGCCTCCTCCGTCACCAGCGGCTCGGTCGGGTTGTCGATCTCGACGCGGAACAAGACGCGGACCACATGCCAGTCGATCGGCACCCCTTCGGGCCCGAGGGCGGCGGGGTCGTGCCGGTGCGAAATCTCCAGCAGTCCGGCCACCCGGCCGCGCTGGGACGTCTCCTCAACGAGCTCGCGGGCGAGGGCCTCCTCGGGCGTCTCTCCGTGGTCGGTGCCGCCGCCGGGCAGGTGCCACCGCCCGGCGCCGGGGTAGCCCGGCGCGATCCGGGTGAGCAGTATCCGCCTGTCCGGATCGGTGGCGACCGCGTACGCGCCGAAGCGCTGCACGCTCGTCGGGCGAGACGGCGCGGCTTCCGGTCCGGCCGCCGGCGGATCCGGCGCGGGACCGTCGACACCGAGGACGCGGGCCGTGAACGGCATCAGCGGCCAGGACTCGAGCTCGGCCGGTCCGGCCCAGTCGACCAGGTCGGTCGTGCCCCCGACCTCGCTCCGCAGGTTGCCGCCGTACGGAACGACGTCGTAGATGATCCGGTCGGTGTGCTCCAGGTCGCCAGAGCTCGGCAGGCGAGCCACGTCGGACGTCACGAGCCGGAGCCCGGCCACCCGCACCTCGAACCCGGTCTCCTCCCGGAACTCGCGCACGACCGCGTCGTCGGGATGTTCGCCCTGCTCGACGCCGCCGCCGGGCAATCCCCAGAGGCCCGGGAACTCGGACGCGTCGGAGTTGCGGGCGAGCAGCACGCGTCCCTGTCCATCGCGGAACAGTCCGTACGCCCCGACCCGTCGGATCTTCATCCGACCTACGTTAACCTCGCCGCCCGTAACGCCTCGGCAGTCACCTCGGTGACCTGGTCCGCGGGGATCTGGGCGACCTTCTGGACAGCGACCCAGCGCGCCTCCGACGTCGAGCCGCCGACATCCTTGACGGCCACCTCGGTCGGCGCGTCGACGGCCACCCGATAGAAGGCGCGCACGCCGTGCCAGTCGATCGGATAACCCTCCGGTCCGAGCGACGCCGCGTCGCGGTGGCTGGCCACCCCGAGCAGCGCGATCAGCCGGCCGACCTGGCCGGTCTCCTCGGCCAGCTCGCGGATCAGGGCCGCGCCGGGTTGCTCGCCGTAGTCGGTGCCGCCGCCGGGCAGATGCCATCGACCGGCCCCGGGATATCCGGGTGCGATGCGGGTCAGCAGCAGCCGGTCGGCCGGGTCGGTGGCGATCGCGTACGCGGCGAAGCGCTGCGCCCGATGCAGCCCGTCCGGGCCCGGGTACGCGTAGAAGGAAGGAAAGTCCGGCGCCTCCTCCGGACGTAGATCGGCCGAGGCCGCGGGCAGGCCGAGCGCCGCGGCCGTGAACGGGCGCAGCCGCAGCCGCTCGGCCTGCTCGAGCGTGTGCCAACGGGCCAGGTCCGTGGGCCGGCCGACCCGGTCCACCAGGTTGCCGCCGCGGATGGACACCGCGTAGATGAGCCGGTCGGTGTGGATGGTCACGCCGCGATGCGGCATCGACCGCATGTCGGCCAGAACGTCGCGCAGCCCGGTAACGGCGACGGATAGGCCGGTCTCCGTGGCGGTCTCGCGGACGACGGTGTGGTTGGGGTCTTCGCCGTGGTCGACGGCGCCACCGGGCAAGGACCACACTCCGGGGGTGCCGGAGCGGGACGAGGCCCGGACGAGGAGAACGCGACCGTCGGGGTCGGTCGCCACGGCGTACGCCGCGATCCTGCGGAGTGGTTCCAGTGCGGGGGTCACGGGCGGCATCTTGCCCGATTTATGTTACCTACCGGGATCGTCTGTCGGATTCCTGACAGAGTGATAGCCCTGAGTAATCGCTGATCAGAGCACTTTCGCGCACCAAGGGCTATCGGGCAGCTACTATCCGTCATCGCCCCCGAGCCGGGATTTCAGGGTGCGTATCCGGGCGCTCACTGAGGCGCGTCGGGCCCTCCGGCCGCCATTCTTGGGTCATGACTCAACCGTCTGCCGCCCCGTACAAGCAGCTCCGCCGACCCACCGACGACCGCATCGTGGCGGGCGTCTGCAGCGGCATCGGCCGCTACCTCGGCGTCGACCCGGTGCTCGTCCGCGTCGCGTTCGCCATCCTCGTCGTCCTGAGCTGGGGAACCGCGCTGCTCGCGTACCCGATCCTGTGGTTCATCATGCCCGAGGAGCCCGCGCCGGCCGGCCCGGCCTGGCGCGACCCGTCCGACCCGACCTGGGGCCAGCCGCACAACACGCCGTAAACGTGACGCCCTATTCCCATTATTCCCACTCGATCGTGCCCGGGGGCTTGCTCGTCACGTCCAGGACGACGCGGTTGACCTCGGGCACCTCGTTCGTGATCCGGGTGGAGATCTTCGCGATCACCTCGTAGGGCAGTCGCGACCAGTCGGCCGTCATGGCGTCCTCGCTGGACACCGGCCGGAGCACGACCGGGTGCCCGTAGGTCCGCCCGTCACCCTGGACGCCGACGCTCCGCACGTCCGCGAGCAGCACCACCGGGAACTGCCAGACGTCACGGTCGAGACCCGCAGCCGTGAGCTCCTCGCGGGCGATCAGGTCGGCGGCGCGGAGCACGTCGAGCCGCTCCCGATCGACCGCGCCGATGATCCGGATGGCCAGACCGGGCCCCGGGAACGGGTGCCGCTGCACGATCTCCGCCGGCAGGCCCAGCTCCGCGCCGAGCGCCCGGACCTCGTCCTTGAACAGCGTGCGCAGCGGTTCGATCAGCGCGAACCGCAGGTCGTCGGGCAGGCCTCCGACGTTGTGGTGGGACTTGATGTTCGCGGTTCCGGTGCCGCCCCCCGACTCGACAACGTCCGGATAGAGCGTTCCCTGCACCAGGAACTCGACATGCCGCTCCGCGTCGACCTCCCGCGCCGCGGCCTCGAAGACCCGGATGAACTCGCGGCCGATGATCTTGCGCTTCTGCTCCGGGTCCTCGACGCCGGCGAGAGCGCCCAGGAAGCGGTCCGCGGCGTCGACCACCTTCAGCCGGATGCCGGTGGCGGCGACGTAGTCCTTCTCGACCTGCTCGGCCTCGCCGGCGCGCAGCAGGCCGTGGTCGACGAAGACGCACGTGAGCTGGTCGCCGATCGCCTTGTGCACGAGCGCCGCGGCCACCGCCGAGTCGACGCCGCCGGAGAGGCCACAGATCACCTGGTTGTCGCCGACCTGCGCGCGGATCGCCGCGACCTGGTCGTCGATGATGTTGGTCGGGGTCCAGGTGGGCTCGACGCCGGCGATGTCGTACAGGAAGCGCCGTAGCATCTCCTGGCCGTGCCGGGTGTGCGCGACCTCGGGGTGGAACTGCACCCCGGCCCGCCGGGCGGACAGGTCCTCGAACGCGGCCACCGGCGCGCCCGCCGACGATGCGGTCACCGCGAACCCCGCAGGGGCGATCGTCACGCTGTCGCCGTGGCTCATCCACACCGGCAGGTCGTCGGGCAGCTCGCGGAGCAGCGTGCCGCCCTGGGCCGCGAGGAGCGTCCGGCCGTACTCACGGGAGCCGGTGTGCGCGACCGTGCCGCCGAGGGCCTGCGCCATGGCCTGGAAGCCGTAGCAGATGCCGAACACCGGCACGTCACTGTCGAAGAGGCTCGCATCCAGGTCCGGGGCGCCCGGCTCGTACACACTGGACGGCCCGCCGGACAGGATGATGGCGGCCGGGTCCTTCGCGAGCATGTCCGCGACCGGCATCGAGTGCGGGACGATCTCGGAGTACACCCGCGCCTCGCGGACCCGGCGGGCGATCAGCTGCGCGTACTGGGCGCCGAAGTCGACCACCAGGACGGGTCGCTGAGTGCTCACGCCACCGACTCGCTTTGCTCGCCGGCGCGGTGGCGCATGATTCGCTCGCTCATGGCCGGAAGTTTACCGAGCGGGTAAGGCGGCGCCGGGTGGGGACACCGTCGTTGAACGAGGTGAACCGCTCACCTACTGTGTCGGTGTGCGGAGCAACAAGATCGTCTGGGCGGTGGCGGCCATCGTGGTCGTGCTGGTGCTGACCGGCGTCGGCATCGCCGTCGCGATGAACTCCCGGCCGGGCTCGGACGGTCGGGGCGCCGCACCGCCCGCGAACGCGCCCGATTCGGCGCCGTCGGCCAGCCCGACCACACCGCCCGGTGCCGACATCACCGGGCCGCTCGACCTGCTGCTGATCGGCGTCGACACCCGGACCAGCATCCCCGACTGGCAACCGCACGCCGACGCGGTCATGCTGCTGCACGTGGCGGCCGGGCTGGACTCGGGCTACCTCTACTCGCTCCCCCGCGACCTGCGCGTCGACATGCCGCCGCTCCCGGCGGCCGGATTCGGCGGCGGGCGCTACAAGCTCACCGAGGCGATGAGCCGCGGCTCGCGCGTGCCGGGTACCAAGAAGACGAACGTCCAGCAGGGCTACGAGTTGCTGATGCGGACGATCTCCGCGTACACCGGCATCAAGACATTCCAGGCCGGTGCGATCCTGAACTTCGCCGGGCTGTCCCGGCTCACCGACGCACTCGGTGGCGTCACGCTCACCATCGACCAGAAGGTCGTCTCCATACACCGCCGCCCGGACGGCACGCTGCGCACCCTGCGGGCCGGCGGCGGCGGGTACGTCGGGCCGCAGGCCGTGTATCTGCCCGGAAACCGCACCCTGGTCGGCTGGCAGGCACTGGACTACGCCCGGCAGCGCTACACCGCGGGCGGCGACTACGCGCGGCAGCGGCACCAGCGGCAGCTGGTGAAGGCACTGCTCACCAAGGCGGAGAGCGCGGGTCTCGCCACGGATCAGGCCAAGCTGCAGAAGGTGCTCACGGCCCTCGGCGACACGCTGGTCTATCTGGGCGGCCGGACACCGATCGAGTACGCGTACGCGCTGCGGAATCTGAGCCCCGCGAAGCTGACGCTGGTGGGTCTTCCCGGCACCTCGATCGGCGGTGGGGGCGGGTACATCGGCGAGCAGTTGCAGCCGACCGGAAGGGCCTTCCTCAACGCGGTGGCCGCGGGTGACCCGGCCACGTTCCTCAAGGCGCACCCGGAACTGATCAACAAGTAGGCGGGCGGGTTACGGGTGCGGCGGCCGCGTCGTACCGAAGAGCCAGACTTGGAAGAGCTTGTCCAGGTCCTTGCCGGACGCCTTCTCGGCGGCCGCGATGAAATCCGCGGTGGTGACGTTCCCATTGCGGTGCTCGGCCGGCCACGACCTGAGCAGCGCCGCGAACGCCGGGTCGCCTATCGCCTTGCGCAGCGCGTACAGGGTCATCGCGCCGCGCTGGTAGACCGCGACGCCGAAGAGGTCGTCCGCGCCCGGGTTGCCGGGCGGCTCGTGCCAGTCGAAGCCGGCGTACTGGCGCTCGAAGCTCTGCTGGACGGTCTGCCGGCCCTCGTGTTCCAGCCAGAGCCACTCGGCGTAGGTGGCGAAGCCCTCGTTGAGCCAGATATCCCGCCAGCGCTCGAGCGCGACGCTGTCGCCGAACCATTGGTGCGCGAGCTCGTGCGCCACCACGATCGGGTTCGGAGCGGTGCGGAAGAACACGCTGCCGTACACGGGGCGGGTCTGGGTCTCGAGCGCGTAGCCGACCCGGTTGTCGTCGACCACGACCCCGCCGTACGCGTCCAGCGGATAGGGCCCGAAATGTGTCGCGAGGAAGTCGGCGACCTCGCCGGTACGGGCCATCGCCCGCGCGGCGGGCCCGTCGGCCGGTAGCGAGTCCGGAATCGCGGTGATCATCGGCTTGCCCTGGTGCGTACTGGTCTTGATCTGAAACTGTCCGATCACGACCGTGCTCAGGTAGCTGGCCATCGGCGCGGCCTCCACCCACGTCCAGGTCGTCCAGCCGGCGGCGGTGTGGCGCGGTCCGGGCACGCCGTTGCCGAGCGCCTCGAGCCCGTCGGGGACGGTCATCGCGAGGGTCATGGTGGCCTTGTCCGACGGGTGGTCGTTGACGGGGTACCAGGTGCTCGCCGACTCGGGCTCGCCGAGCGCGAAGCCGCCGTCCTTGGTACGCATCCAGCCGCCGACGCCGAGCTCGTTGTTGGTCAACGGTGCGGGTTTGCCGCCGTAGCGCACGACGACCGTGAACGGTCTGTCGCGGACGACGCCGTGCTCGGGCGTGACCACGAGCTCGTTGCCGTCCTGTTTCGTTTGCGCCTGCCGCCCGTCGACCGTCACGGCGCTCGCCGTGAGATGCGCGAAGTCGAAGTTGAGCCGGGACAGATCCTGCGTGGCCGTGGCCCGGATCGTGGCGGTCCCGTCCAGCTTGCCGCTCGTCGGGTCGTACCGCAGCTTGAGGTCGTACGAGGCGACGTCGTAGCCGCCGTTGCCGTAGGTCGGGAAGTAGGGATCGCCGATGCCCGCCGAACCCGGCGCGAACTGCGGTGCCGGCGCGCGCGCGGAACTCGCCGGCCCGGCGGGCGGTTTGTCCGCGGAGCACCCGCCGACGGCGAGCAGCGCCACGACGACCCCCGCGCGAAGCGCGGCAAGCGGGCGGGCGCACGGCCCTGGCAGGGAGCGCAGCGACCGGTCTCCGGCGGGAGCGGCGGTCATGCCCACGACGGACCCGGGAAAGAGAAGTTGATCTTAGGAGATCCGGTCGAGGACGAGAGCGACTTTCTGGAATTCCTTGACGTCGTGGTAGCCGCACTTGGCCATGGCGCGCTTGAGGCCGCCGAACAGGTTCAGCTGGCCGTCCGGGCGGGTGGCGGGGCCGAAGAGCAACTCCTCGAGCGTGCCGTCCGGCTCGCCCGCGATGCAGAAGCCGCCGCGGGGCAGGCTCGGATGGCTGGCCGCCGAGTGCCACCAGGCGCCGCCGGCCGGGGCGCCTTCGGCGAGCGACAGCGGCTCGCCCAGCATGACGGCATCGGCGCCGCAGCCGATGGCCTTGGCGATGTCGCCACTCGTCTGGATGCCGCCGTCGGCGATCAGGTGGACGTAGCGGCCGCCGGTCTCGTCGAGATAGTCGCGGCGGGCCGCGGCGGCGTCGGCGATCGCGGTGGCCATCGGGACCCGGATGCCCAGGACGGTGTCCGTGGTCGACCACTCGTCCGCGCCGACGCCGACGATCACGCCGGCCGCGCCCGTGCGCATCAGGTGCAGCGCCGTCTTGTAGTCGGTACAACCGCCCACGATGACCGGGAGGTCGAGGTCGGCGATGAACTCCTTGAGGTTCAGCGGCTCGTCCGTCGTGGACACGTGCTCGGCCGACACCAGCGTGCCCTGGATGACGAGCAGGTCGACACCGGCGTCGAGCACGACCGGGGCGAGCGCGAGCGTGTGCTGCGGTGACACCCGGACCGCGACGGTGACGCCGCCCGCGCGGATGGTCTTGACCCGCTCGGCGATCAGCTCGGGCCGGATCGGTTCGGCGTAGACCTCCTGAAGCCGGCGCGTGGCGTCGGCCTCCTCGTCGAGCGCGGCCAACTCCTCGAGGATCTTGGTCGGGTCCTCGTAGCGGGTCCACAGGCCCTCGGCGTTGAGCACCCCGAGGCCGCCGAGCCGGCCCAGCTCGATCGCCGAGGCCGGGCTCATCGTCGCGTCGGACGGATGCGCGACGCAGGGGATCTTGAACGGGTACGCGTCCACCCGCCACTCGGTCGACACGTCGTCGACGTCACGGGTGCGCCGGCTCGGCACGATCGCGATGTCGTCGAGGTGGTACCCCCGTTGCGCGGTCTTCCCCAGGCCGATCTCGACCACGTCACGCATCTTGAAGGCCTTTCAGTCCGTATTTGGGCGGTGGGTGGGGCGGTTGGAAGGCTTCAATCCTTATTTGGGCGGCGGGTGGGGTGGTTGGAAGGCTAACGAGAGTGGTAGTTGGGAGCCTCGACGGTCATCTGGATGTCGTGCGGGTGGCTTTCCTTCAGGCCCGCGGCGGTAATCCTGATGAGCTGCCCTCGCTGCTGCAAGTCGGGAACGGTCTCGGCGCCGACATATCCCATGGCGGCGCGCAGTCCGCCGATGAGCTGGTGTGCGACCCGGGACAGCGGACCCCGGTACGGCACCTGGCCCTCGACGCCCTCGGGGACGAGCTTGTCCTCGGTGACGTCCTGCTGGAAGTAGCGGTCCTTGGAGTACGACTTCGCCTGGCCACGGGACTGCATGGCGCCGAGCGAGCCCATGCCGCGGTACTGCTTGTACTGCTTGCCGTTGATGAAGATCAAGTCGCCGGGGCTCTCCTCGCAGCCCGCCAGCAGGCTGCCCAGCATCACCGTGTCCGCCCCCGCCACGATCGCCTTAGCGATGTCGCCCGAATACTGGATGCCGCCGTCGCCGATGACCGGCACCCCGGCCGGCGCGCACGCGCGCTTGGCCTCCATGATCGCGGTGACCTGCGGTACGCCCACGCCCGCGACGACCCGGGTGGTACAGATCGCGCCCGGCCCGACGCCCACCTTGACCGCGTCCGCGCCGGCGTCGACCAGCGCCTTCGCGCCCGCGTACGTGGCGATGTTGCCGCCCACGATGTCGATGGTCGTGTCCTTCTTGAGCCGCGCCACCATCTCGAGGACCGCTCGCTGGTGCCCGTGCGCGGTGTCGACGATCACCACGTCGACGCCGGCGTCGACGAGCGCGCGGGCCCGCTTGTACGCGTCGTCCCCCACGCCGACCGCCGCCGCGACCCGCAGCCGGCCCTGCGCGTCCTTGGCCGCGTTCGGGTACTGCTCGCTCTTGGTGAAGTCCTTCACCGTGATCAGCCCGCGCAGCCGGCCCGCGCCGTCGACCAGCGGCAGCTTCTCCACCTTGTGCTTCTGCAGCAGCGCGAGCGCCTCGTCCTTGCTCACCCCGACCGACGCGGTGATCAGCGGCATCCTGGTCATGACCTCGCGCACGGTGACGGTGTCGTCGGTGACGAAGCGCATGTCGCGGTTGGTGACGATGCCGACCAGGATGCCGTCCGCGTCGACCACCGGGACCCCGGAGATCCGGTATCGCCCGCACAACGCGTCCACCTGGCGCAGCGTGTCGTCCGGGCTGCAGGTGACCGGGTTGGTGATCATGCCGGACTCGGACCGCTTCACGAGGTCGACCTGCATGGCCTGGTCGTCGACCGACAGGTTGCGGTGCAGCACCCCGATCCCGCCCGCCCGGGCCATGGCGATCGCCATCCGCGCCTCGGTCACCGTGTCCATGGCGCTGGAGAGCAGCGGGATGGAGAGCTCGACGTTGCGGGTCATCCGCGTGATGGTGTTGACCCGGCTCGGCACCACGTCCGATTCGCCGGGCTGCAGGAGAACGTCGTCGAAGGTGAGGCCGAGCGGAACGGTGCGGGCGGACTCGATATCCACGGATCATCCCAACGAGAGAAGGCGGAGTCTTCCATCCTACCTATCGACCTGGGCGCAACCCGTGGCGGACGCCGCGTCCGGGCCAGCACAGAGGGCCCGATGTGGGTACGGTGAACAGGTGCAGGAAGAGCCGATCGACCCGTTCAACGGCGACCCCGCCGACCCGGCCGCGGGACTCGACGACCTCACCGAGGACGCCGAGAACGATCCGCTGACCGACTCCGAGCGGCAGGACGTCCTCGAGGACCTCTCCGACCTGGAGATCTACCAGGCGCTGTTGAGTCCGACGGGGATCCGTGGGCTGGTCATCGAGTGCGAGGACTGCCACGAGCCGCACTACTTCGACTGGGACCTGTTGCGGGGCAACCTGCGCCACCTGCTCACGTCCGGGCGCCCGAGAGTGCACGAGCCGGCGTACGACCCCGACCCGGACCATTACGTGACGTGGGAGTACGCGCGTGGCTACGCCGACGGCGTGCATGACACGCTGACCGAAGGCACGGACGACGACCCTTCGTGATCGCCGCCCGCGGTTAAGCCACCCGACCGGCGTCGTCCGCTGGACCCCGCGTGCACCCTGCGAAACGGAAAATTGAGTACGACTCGGGGCGGCGACGGGATACGACTCCCGAAGACATCGACCCGACGGGTGTGAGCCGGGGATCACCGGGGTACACCCGCGGGCAGGCCGGAGTCCGGCCCCTCATGGACAACACTCCGCGGTGCCGCGCGGGAGGAGGGTGTTGATGTCGAACGTTCGCAGACTGCCCGGGCCCATCGCCGACCTGTGGGATTGGCAGCGACTCGGCCTGTGCAGGGGGCGTGACAGCGCCCAGTTCTTCCACCCCGACGGCGAACGCGGGTCGAGCCGCAACCGGCGCGAGGCGAAAGCCAAGTCGATGTGTCGCGCCTGCCCGGTGCGGGCCGAGTGCGCCGCGCACGCGCTGGGAGTTCGTGAGCCGTACGGCGTCTGGGGAGGTTTCAGCGAGGCGGAGCGGCTGCGGCTGCTCGCGGTCGGCTGGGAGGACCTTGCCGACCGGCATCACGGACGCGTCGACCTTGTCCGGCTCGAGGCGCGCCTCGGCCGACCCCACAAGTCGGCGGTACCGGCACAACGGCAGGCACCGGCGGCCTGACGCCGCCCGACGCGCGGCATCGACACGCGGCGCGGTCCCTGCGGGGGCCGCGCCGACTTGTGAGCGGCTCGACTACTCAACCGTTACCCGCACGGAGTGCCAGCCCGTGGCGCCGTTGGGGTCCGGCGGTGCCGGCGTACTGGTCTGAGTCTCGCCCGAGCTGTCCGTGGCGCGCACCCGTACGGCGTGCTGCCCCTTCGCCGCGTGCCACTGGTACGACCACTCGCGCCAGGTATCCGACGACACCGTGCCGGCCAGCGTCGCTTCCGTCCACGGGCCGCCATCCACCTGGACCTCGACCTTCTTGATGCCGCGGTGCTGCGCCCACGCCACCCCGGCCACGGTCACCACGCCGGCCTTGCGCTTCGCGCCGTCGCGCGGCGTGTCGATGCGCGACTGGGTCTTGATCGGCGCCTGTTGCGACCAGCCGCGCGGCACCCAGTACGCGTCGAAGTCCGCGAACCGGCTCAGCTCGATCTCGGTGATCCACTTGCATGCGGACACGTAGCCGTACAGGCCCGGTACGACCATCCGAACCGGGAATCCGTGCTCCACCGGCAGCGGCGCGCCGTTCATGCCGACCGCGAGCAGCGCGTCGCGGCCGTCGCGCAGTACTGCGGTCGGGCTGCCGCAGGTCCAGCCGTCCACCGAGCGCTGGATCACCTGGTCGGCGTCCGGGAGTGGCTGGGCCTCATCGAGCAGCGCCTTGATCGGCGTACCGAGCCACAGCGCGTTGCTGATCAGGTCGCCGCCGACCTCGTTGGACACACAGGCAAGGGTGACGTACCGCTCGATCATCGGCCGCTTCAGCAGCTGGTCCCAGGTGATCGTGATCGGATTCCGGACCATCCCGAAGATCCGCAACTGCCAGGTCGCCGGGTCGACCTCGGGCGGGTACAGCGAGGTATCGATCCGGTAGAAATCGTCGTTCGACGTCACGTAGGGCACGGCGCCCGGCGCCTGGGCGTTCGCCGGGACCGGCGGTGGGGGCGCGACCGGCGGCGGCAGCACGACGGCGTTGCGGGCCGCGGTGACCGCGCGCCGGCCCGTCAGCAGGCGGCCACCGATGCCGCTGACCGCGGCGATGGCGAACACGATCCCCAGACCTTTGAGAAACCGGCGCCGGCTCTCTGCGAGGTACGGCGCTCCGCCACCCCGGTCTTCCCCGGCCCTGCCGGCTGCGGTGCCCGCCGCGCCATCCCCAGCGTCGTCCACCGGGCCGCCGGTGGACGTGGTAGCCGGCGGGCCGGCGGTGGACGTGGTGGCCTGCGGCCGGCTTCCGGCCGCGGTCACGGTGCCGCTGGGTGTCCGGGCGCCGACCCCGGCCGGCTCGGGCCCCGCCGCCGGCTCCGCGGCGGCCGCCAGTGAGAGCAGATAGCGCAGGACAGGCACCGCGACCGCCGCGCCGACGAGCGAGGGCAACGCGGCGAGCACGTCGGCGTCATGGCGGGTGCCCGCGGCGGCCGCGCCGATCACGCCGAACAGCGCGATGCCGGCGAGCGCCGCCCGCCATGAATGCGCCGCGATGACACCGACGCCGTACGCGTAGGCGGCCAGCACGACGGCCGTACCGGTGATCAGCGCCGTCTTGTCGTGCACGCCGAACACCGCGATGCCGAAGTCCTTGACCGGCGCGGGCACGTTGTCGACGACCACCCCGCCGACCGCTAGCAGCGGCGCGGACAGCGGGCCGGTCGCGACGGCGACGAGTTCGGCCACCCCGAGCGCCGCGGCGGCGGCCGCCACGCCGGACAGACCGGCGCGCACGGAAGATTTCACGCCCCCATCCTCCACCCGCCGGCTGATGCCGTCCTTACGGCCCGCTTACGCTTCCGACACCGCCCAGGCGGCGACACGAAAGGGCGCGCCGACCCCGTCGGCGCGCCCTTTGGTGCTGTCGGGTCAGAAACCCGGGCCGTGCTGGTGGCCGTGGCCGCCGTGGCCGTGGCCGTGGCCGCCGGATGCCGCGGGCTCCGGCTCGGCCGGCTTCTCGACCACGAGGCCCTCCGTGGTGATCAGCAGGCCGGCGATCGACACCGCGTTGGCGACCGCGTTGCGGGTCACCTTGACGGGGTCGATGATGCCGGTGGCGACGAGATCGACGTAGCTGTCGGTCGCCGCGTCGAGGCCGTGGCCCCAGCCGAGCTCGCGCACCTTGCCCACCACGACGTAACCGTCGTGGCCGGCGTTCTGCGCGATCCAGCGCAGCGGCTCGTCGAGCGCCTTGCGGACGATCGACACGCCGACCGCCTCATCGCCAGTAAAGCCGAGGTCGCCGTCGAGCTCGGAGGTGATGTGCAGAAGCGCGGCTCCGCCACCGGGGACGGTGCCTTCCTCGACCGCCGCCTTGGTCGCCGAGATGGCGTCCTCGATGCGGTGCTTGCGCTCCTTCATCTCGACCTCGGTCGCGGCGCCGACCTTGATGACCGCGACGCCGCCGGAGAGCTTCGCGAGCCGCTCACCGAGCTTCTCGCGGTCCCAGTCGGAGTCCGACGCCTCGATCTCCTTGCGGATCTGCGCGACCCGGTCGGCGATCTCCTCGGGGCGGCCCCCGCCGTCCACGATCGTGGTGGTCTCCTTGTCGACCACCACGCGCCGCGCGGTGCCGAGCATGTCCAAGGTGACCTGGTCCAGCTTGTAGCCGAGCTCGGCTGCGATGAGCTCGCCGCCGGTCGCGATCGCCATGTCCTGCAGCATCGCCTTGCGCCGGTCCCCGAAACCTGGGGCCTTGACCGCGACGACCTTGAGGGTCTTGCGGATCGCGTTGACGACCAGCGTGGACAGCGCCTGACCCTCGACGTCCTCCGCGATGATCAGCAGCGGCTTGCCGGACTGCAGCACCTTCTCCAGCAGCGGCAGCATCTCCTCGACGCTGGAGATCTTCTGCGTGGTGATCAGGATGTGCGGGTCCTCGAGGACGGCCTCCTGCCGCTCGGGGTCGGTCACGAAGTTCGGCGAGATGAAGCCTTTGTCGAACTGCAGACCCTCGGTGACCTCGAGCTCGGTGTTGAGCGCCGAGCCCTCCTCGACGGTGATGACGCCGTCGCGGCCGACCCGCTCCATGGCGTCGGCGATCAGCTCGCCGATCGTGGCGTCCTGCGCCGAGATGGTGGCCACGTTGGCGACGGCCTTGTGGTCGTCGACGCCGACCGCCTTGGCCAGCAGCGCCTTGGAGACGGTCTCGCTGGCGGTGTCCATGCCGCGTTTGAGAGCGATCGGGTTGGCGCCCGCCGTCACGTTGCGCAGGCCCTCGCGGACCAGCGCCTGGGCGAGCACGGTCGCCGTGGTGGTCCCGTCGCCGGCGATCTCGTTCGTCTTCGTCGCCACCTCCTTGACCAGCTGGGCGCCGAGGTTCTCGTACGGGTCGGTGAGCTCGATCTCCTTGGCGATGGTGACGCCGTCGTTGGTGATCGCGGGTGCGCCGAACTTCTTGTCGAGAACGACGTTGCGGCCGCGCGGGCCCAGGGTGACCTTGACCGTGTCGGCGAGCGTGTTGACGCCGTGTTCCAGCAGGTGCCGGGCGTCGTCAGAGAAACTCAGAATCTTCGCCATGTATAGGTCCCTTCACGCACCACCGCCCCGGTCCGGTGCTCCCGGACCAGGGCGGCCAGCGCTGTCAGTAGGTCACTTCTCGATGACCGCGAGGACGTCGCGGGCGGAGAGCACCAGGTACTCCTCGCCGGCGTACTTGACCTCGGTGCCGCCGTACTTCGAGTAGAGGACCGTCTCGCCGACCTTGACGTCAACCGGGATCCGGTTGCCCTTGTCGTCGATGCGGCCGGGGCCGACAGCGAGGACGGTGCCCTCCTGCGGCTTCTCCTTGGCGGTGTCGGGAATCACGATGCCCGACGCCGTGGTCGTCTCAGCCTCGTTCGCCTGGACCACGATGCGGTCCTCGAGCGGCTTGATCGCAACCTTGGTCGCGGTAGTCACGGGCATACCCTCCTGGGGCACTTGTGTCTTCGCCGGCCACGGAACAGGCCGGCCTTGATGCCTCATGCCACCGGGCGGGGCCGTCGTCGCGGGTGCCGGTCCGCCTGGTGCAAGCGTGCGTCCCGTGCGGGCCGCACACTGGCACCCTCATGGCGAGAGTGCTAACCGGAGATTATGCCGGAACTAGCACTCCGTCAACCAGAGTGCCAGCGGATCGCCACCCGCCAGAATGACACCTCATGGACCTGGAACTGCTGGCGTCGCTGCGTACCCGGGAAGGGGTGAACGCCCTGGCGGCCGCGGCCGAGGTGGCGGACGGCGATCCGCTGGGGGCGGCCTCGGCGCTGCGGTCCAGCGGCATCGAGCCGGCGCTCGCGGCGGCCGCGCTCACCCAGGCCTCGCTGCGGCGGCGCGCTGCGGCCAAGTTCGGTGCGGCGGCGGCGCGGATGTTCTTCACCCGGGCCGGTCTCGAGCAGGCCACGCGGGCGGTCGTGGCCGACCGCCGCGCCGCGCGCCTGGCGGCGGCCGGTGTCACGACCCTGGCCGACCTCGGCTGCGGCCTGGGATCGGACGCGCTGGCCGCGGCCCGCCAGGGCATCCACGTGTACGCCGTGGACGCCGACCCGCTGACGGCGGCCGTCGCCGCGGCCAACGTCTCGGCCCTCGGCCTGGACGATGTGGTGACCGTCGCCTGCGCTGATGCGGCGACCGTCGGAGTGGAGGAGTTCGACGCGGTCTTCGCGGATCCGGCCCGGCGCCGGGCCGGCGGCGGCCGGGTGTTCGACCCGCGCTCCTACTCGCCGTCCTGGGAGTTCATCGCGGCGCTGCCCGCGCGGGTTCCGCGTACCGTGCTCAAGCTCGCGCCAGGCATCGACCATGCCCTGCTGCCGCCGGGCGCCGAGGGCGAATGGGTAAGCGTCGACGGCGACCTGGTCGAAGCCGCGTTCTGGTGCGGGCCGCTCGCCACGGCGCCCCGCCGTGCGACGCTGCTTCCGGCCGGCGTGTCGCTGGTGGGCTCGGGAGTGTCGGCGGCCCGGGTCGGCCCGGTCGGCGCGTACCTCTACGACCCGGACCCCGCCGTGGTCCGCTCGCACCTCGTCGCCGAATTCGCGGAGACCGTCGGCGGCCGGCTCGCCGACCCGAGCATCGCCTACGTTTACGCAGATTCGTTCTCGAAAAGCCCCTTCGGGCGTTGCCTGGCGGTCACCGATGTGCTGCGGTTCTCGCTCAAGCGACTCCGGGCGCTTCTCCGCCAGCGGGGCGTGGGCCGGCTGGAGATCCGCAAGCGGGGCTCGGCGCTCGAGCCGGCCCAGCTGCGCCGCGACCTGCGGCTCACCGGGCCGAATGCCGCATCGCTGGTGCTGACCCGGGTGGCGGGCGCCCCGACTGCGCTGCTCTGCGCTCCGGACCAGCCCGGGTAGCGTGCGCGGGATGGATCAGCCCGGGTAGCGTGCGCGGGATGGCGAAGAAGGCAGCGGGCACGCCGGCCACTGCGCTGCTCACCGCCCAGAACGTGGCGTTCGAGCTGCACCCGCACGACGTCTCGCCAGACGCGCCGAACTACGGCGCGCTCGTCGCCCAGGCATTGGGCGTCCCGCCGGAGGCGGTCTTCAAGACCCTCATCGCCGAGGTCGATGGCGCGCTCACCGTGGCGGTCGTGCCGGTGACCGGCGATCTGGACCTGAAGGCGCTGGCCACGGCGGCCGGCGGCAAGCGAGCGGCGCTCGCCGACCGCGCGGCCGCCGAGCGCACCAGCGGCTACGTACGCGGTGGCATCAGCCCGCTCGGCCAGCGCAAGCGGTTGCCCACGGTCGTCGACGATTCGGCTCAGGACCTGGACCGGATGTACGTCTCGGCCGGCCGTCGCGGATTGCAGGTGTCGCTGGCGCCGGCGGATCTGGTACGGCTCACCGCGGCGGGCGTCGCCCCGATCCGGACATAACCCCACATTTATCGGCTCGCCGCCGTACCGTTACGACACCGTTACTGCGCACGCAGGATCCTTTCTCGTCGCGATCCGGCAAGTTAGGTCCTCGGAGTGACTTAGCGTCACGTTGTAAGGGACAACCGAAGCGATCCATAGCAACTCCGTCACTGTCGCGTTGCCGGATTGTTATGCCGGGTTGCAAGATCGCCCGGAAACAGTCCTTGTGCTGCGAGGCGCAACCGGAATAGGTTGCCCGACACAACAAACTGCTCCTGATCCACTGGCGTCCTGGGGAGCGACACTCCCGGCAGCGCACACCAGAAATCCGAGATAAGGCCCGGATTACCCGAAAGGACACAAGGAATGCGTAAGGGAATGTTCGCCCTTGCCGCGGTCGGCCTCTTGGCCGTCGGGGGCGTTGCTGCCTGCGGTGGCGGCGACAACGGCAGCTCCGGAACCAGCGGAGGCGGCTCGTCGACTGGCAAGGTCGGCATCATCCTGCCGGACACCAAGAGCTCACAGCGGTGGGGCACCGATGACCCCAAGTTCCTGAAGCAGGCGTTCGATGCGGCCGGCGTACCGGTCGACATCCAGAACGCGCAGGGCGACAAGCAGGCGTTCCAGACCATCGCCGACGGCATGATCTCCAGCGGCGTCAAGGTCCTGATGATCGTCAACCTCGACTCCGGTACCGGTAAGGCCGTGCTGGACAAGGCGAAGGCCGCCGGTATCGCCACGATCGACTACGACCGGCTCACGCTGAACGGCGGCGCCAACTACTACGTCAGCTTCGACAACGTCAAGGTCGGCGAGCTGCAGGGCAAGGGCCTGGTCGACTGCCTCACCGCCAAGAAGTACTCCAAGCCCAAGGTCGCCGAGGTCAACGGCTCGCCGACCGACAACAACGCGACCCTCTTCGCGCAGGGCTACAACTCGGTTCTCGACCCGAAGTACGCCGACGGCACCTTCGTCAAGGGCCCGAACCAGTCCGTTCCGGACTGGGACAACGCCCAGGCCGGCACGATCTTCGAGCAGATGCTGACCGAGAACAAGGACATCAAGGGCGTTCTCGCGGCGAACGACGGCCTCGGCAACGCGGTCATCTCGGTCCTGAAGAAGAACAAGCTGAACGGCACGGTCCCGGTCACCGGCCAGGACGCCACCGTGCAGGGTCTGCAGAACATCCTCGCCGGCGACCAGTGCATGACCGTCTACAAGGCCATCAAGAAGGAGGCCGACGCGGCTGCCGAGCTCGGCATCGCGCTGGCCAAGGGCCAGAAGCCGACCACGGCCACCGGCAGCGTCAAGGACCCGGAGTCGGGCGCCGCGGTCCCGTCGGTGCTGCTGATCCCGCAGCCGATTACCAAGGAGAACGTCAAGGACGTCGTTGCGGACGGGTTCGTCACCAAGGAAGCGCTCTGCACCGCCAACTACGCCAAGCTCTGCGCTGACGCGGGTGTCAGCTGACCCCGAGCGACCTTAGGCTCGTCCCGAACGTCTGACGACGGCGCCGCCCACGCCCACGGGCGTGGGCGGCGCCGGACGTGGGGAACCCCCTCAATTCGCCAGTGGCAGCGCCACGACGAACCGGTCACCGAGCGAAGGAGAACCATCCGTGGCCGCGACACCCCTTCTGGAGCTACGCGGGATCGACAAGAGCTTCGGTCCCGTTCAGGTCCTGCATGACGTCGGAATGTCCGTCTATCCGGGCGAGGTGACCGCGCTCGTCGGCGACAACGGCGCCGGCAAATCGACGCTGGTCAAGTGCATCAGCGGCATCTACACGATGGACGCGGGCACGGTGACCTTCGACGGCAACCAGGTAGCGATCCACAGCCCTCGTGACGCCGCCGCGCTCGGCATCGAGGTCGTTTACCAGGACCTCGCGCTCTGCGACAACCTGGACATCGTCCAGAACATGTTCCTCGGTCGCGAGAAGACCCGCGGCATCGTGCTCGACGAGCCCACGATGGAGCAGCTGGCGGGCGACACGCTCGCCGGCCTCTCCGTCCGTACGATGAAGTCGCTGCGCCAGCACGTCGCCAGCCTGTCCGGCGGCCAGCGGCAGACCGTCGCCATCGCCAAGGCCGTGCTGTGGAACAGCCGGTTGGTCATCCTCGACGAGCCGACCGCCGCGCTCGGCGTCGCCCAGACAGCCCAGGTGCTGGAGCTGGTCCGCCGGCTCGCCGACAACGGCCTCGGCGTCGTGCTCATCTCGCACAACATGAACGATGTCTTCGCGGTCGCGGACCGGATCGCCGCGCTCTACCTCGGTCGCATGGCGGCCCAGGTCAAGACCACCGACGTGACCCACTCCCAGATCGTCGAGCTGATCACCGCCGGGCGCAGCGGCAACATCGGCCTACCGCCCGAGAAGCCCCAGGACTACGTCGACATCACGCCGGGAGACGACCAGTGAGCACAACCACGACCACCACCGCCGGGGGCGTCAGGGTCGAGCGCCCGACCGCCGGAAGCTACATCCGCGACTACTGGGGCCGGGTCCGCGGCGGCGACATCGGCAGCCTGCCGGCCATCCTCGGCCTCATCGTCCTGGTTGTGATCTTCGGCGTGGCGCGGGACACGTTCATCAGCGCCGTCAACTTCGCCAACCTCTTCTCGCAGGGCGCCCAGATCACCTTCATCGCCATGGGCCTGGTCTTCGTGCTCCTGCTGGGCGAGATCGACCTCTCCGCCGGCTTCGCCAGCGGTGTGTGCGGCGCGGTCATGGCCATCCTGCTGACCAACCACGGCTGGCCTTGGTATGGGGCGATCCCGGCCGCGCTCATCACGGGCCTGGTCATCGGCTTCGTGCTGGGCTTCCTGGTGGCCGAGGTCGGCATCCCGTCATTCGTGGTCACGCTGGCGGCGTTCCTCGGTTTCCAGGGCGTCCTGCTCGTGCTGCTCAAAGGCGGCATCAACGTGTCGGTCCGGGACAAGTTCGTGCTGGCCCTGGCCAACAACAACATGTCGGTTCTGTGGAGCTGGGTCCTCGCGATCGTCTCGGTAGCGGGCTACGCCGTGATCCAGTTCAGCCGGGTCCGCAGCCGGGCGGCGCGCGGCCTGGTCACCGATCCGATCGGCATCGTCCTCTTGCGGATAGGCGGCCTCGCCCTGATCGTGTTGCTGGCGACCGCTCTGCTGACCCAGGAGCGCAGCATCAACCCGGCCATCATCTCGGTGAAGGGCGTCCCGTTCGTCGTACCGATCATCGCGTTCTTCCTGGTCGTGTGGACCTTCGTGCTGGGCCGGACCACCTACGGCCGGCATGTCTACGCGACCGGCGGCAACGCCGAGGCGGCCCGCCGCGCCGGTATCCCGGTCGACCGGATCCGCATCTCGGTCTTCATCATCTGCTCGTTCATGGCGGCGGTCGGCGGCATCCTGGCCGTCAGCCGCGCGAACTCGGTCGACCCGAACACCGGCGGCAGCAACATCCTGCTCTACTCGGTCGGCGCGGCCGTCATCGGCGGCACCAGCCTCTTCGGCGGCAAGGGCAAGGTGGTCAACGCCGTCATCGGTGGCGCGGTCATCGCGGTCATCGACAACGGCATGGGTCTCCTGGGCTTCAACGCCGGCACCAAGTTCATCGTGACCGGCCTGATCCTGCTGATCGCTGCCAGCGTCGACGCACTGTCCCGCCGCAGGGCGGCCGTCACCGGCGCGCGATGAACGACATCCTGGGTACGGGGGCGGCGCGCTGATGCGGGCCGCCCCCAGCCAGGAGGACGTACGCCGGCACAACCTCGGAACCCTGCTGCGGTACGTGCACGTCCACGGGGCGACGTCCCGGGCGGAACTGACCAGCCGGCTCGGCCTCAACCGCAGCACCATCGGCGCCTTGACGGCCGAGCTCGCCACCGTGGGACTGGTGACCGAACAGGCACCCACCGAAACCGGCCGGGCCGGACGACCGTCGCTGGTCGTCCGGCCGGAGTCGTCCAAGGTGTACGCGTACGCGCTCAGCATCGAGGTGGACCGCCTCCGCGCCGCCCGCGTCGGCCTGGGCGGCCGCATCCTGGACCGCCGCGAGACCGACCGGCCGCGCGGCATGCAGGTGCTCGACGCGGTCCAGCCGCTGGCCGGGTTCGTGCGTGAGATGCGCAAGGACGTCCCCGACGATGCCCGATACATCGGCAGCGGCCTCGCGGTCGCCGGCATGGTTCGCCGCGCCGACGGCATGGTGAGACTCGCCCCCAGCATCGGCTGGGTCGAGGAACCGGTCGGCGCCGCCCTCGGCGCCGAGCTGGGCGAGGTCGGCAAGCTAACGGTCGGCAATCACGCCGATGTGTCGGCGCTGGTGGAGCACAGCCGCGGCGCCGCGGCCGGCTGCGACAACGTCATCTACCTCTACGGCGACGTCGGTGTGGGCGGCGGCATCATCGCCGGCGGCCGGCGGGTAACCGGCCACGGCGGTTACGGCGGTGAGGTCGGCCACATGGTGGTCAACCCGCAGGGCCGCCCGTGCAGCTGCGGCTCGCGCGGCTGCTGGGAAACCGAGATCGGCGAGTACGCCCTGCTCAATCACGCCGGCCGCGAACACGAGACGGGCCGCGACGCCGTCCTGGGCGTGGTCGAGGCCGCCATGCGCGGCGACCGGGTGGCCCGGGGCGCGGTCCGGCAGGTCGGCGAATGGATCGGCTTCGGCGTCGGCAACCTGGTCAATATCTTCAACCCCGAGGCGGTCATCTTCGGCGGCACCCTCCGCGACATCTACCTGGTCGCGGCCGCCCAGATCCGCAGCCGGCTGAACGCCATCGCGCTCCCCGCCTGCCGCGAACACATCCGCCTCCGCACCCCCGAGTTGGGCACGGACGCGGCCCTGATCGG
The DNA here is from genome assembly GCA_036001925.1 of Actinoplanes sp. Lineage (GTDB taxonomy): Bacteria > Actinomycetota > Actinomycetes > Mycobacteriales > Micromonosporaceae > Actinoplanes. The sequence continues at coordinate 1,225 of DASYTU010000155.1, read as the reverse complement.
TGCCGCCGAGCTCGCCTTCGAACACCTCCTGGAAGACCCGCTCTGCTGATCGCGTTCTCCGCCGCATCTCGCTCACCGTGCGCAGCTCCGCTCCCGGGCCTGCGGGTCCGCGTGGCCGAGGCGCCGCCCGACGGCCCCACGTGGTCGTCAAGATCAAATTCTTCAGGACGCGACGTCCGCGGTGGTCAAGACCGTCACTCCCGTCGTGACCGGTCGCTGCGCTCCCTGCCTGGGCCGTGCGCCCTCCCGGGTTCCGCGCTTCGCGCGGGCGTCGTCGTGGCGCTGCCGGCGGTCGGCGAGTGCTCCGCGGACAGACCGCCCGCCGATCCGCGCTCCGCGCTCCTCACGGACGCCCACCGCCTCCGCCTCCCGTCGCACTCGCGGCCTGGCCCGGCGTCCGCACCTTCCTCCCCGACGCGCGCCTTACCTCGGCCATGCGCTCCGCGCTCCGCGGTCCGTGCTTCGTGCTTCGTGCTTCGTGCTCCGTGCTCCGTGCTCCGTGCGATCGTGTGGAGTTTGGGTCAGCATCTGACCCAAACTCCACACGATCCGGAAGACGCCTCGTCTCGGCGGGGTCGCGGCCAGGTTGCGACAGGCGGAGGCCCGGGGCCGGACGTATCCGAGCGGGCTGTCGCGGGCGCGGCGGGATAGAGTGCCTGCCGTGGATATCCGTGCGTCGGACGAGGATCGCCAGCGGGTCGTCGCCGCGCTCGAGCGTCACACCGGCGCCGGGCGGCTCACGCTCGACGAGTTCGCGCAGCGGGTCGAGGCCGCGTGCGGCGCCCGGACCCTCGACGAGCTCGCGGCCGTCGTCCGCGACCTGCCCGCCGACAGCGCCGCCGGGCCGGCTGCCGAGTCCGGCCCGAGCCGCGAGCTGTTGCTGGTCTTCGTGGTCGCCATTGTGACGCTGGTGTTGCTCGGCATGGCCCTCGCGCTCAGGTGACTGTTTCCGCGATCGCCGGACGAGCCACACGCGATGGCGGGTCGCGGGAGGGGGCGGCGGGCAGCGTTCGCATCGAGGCGCGAGGTTGCGGACCGGCGTACGACAGAAGGCGACGCGTTCTACCGGTCGACGGGCGTGAAGTCCCAGACGTGCGGCGCGCGCGCGACGAGGCGCTCCGGCGGTTCGGGCATCGGCTCTGGTGCGTTGCGCCACTTGGAGATGACGACGATGCGGTGGTCGGTCGACGAGTAGACCTCGCTCGAGACGTGCTGCGGCAACACC
>DASYTU010000154.1:0-29124 GCA_036001925.1 Actinoplanes sp. | reverse complement strand
GCGGTCGTGGCGAGCAACACGATCCCGATGAGCGAGTAGAGGGCGCAGCGGCGCCACAGCTGCTTCATGCGGTCAGGGTCGGTGGTTTGGTGCAGCCGCACGGCATCCACTACGGACGGCACGAACGCGGCGGCGGGTAGCAGGATCAACGCCCAGCTAATCAGCGGAAGCGAGGAGCCGCGCACCAGCGCGATCACACCGCCGAGCAGCACCAAGACATACACGAACGCGAACAACAGCGCGAACTTGCCGACCAAGCGCTGCATCTCCGTCGTCGGGTTCACGCCGTCCCCTCTACCGAAGCCTGATGCGCGCGACGGTATCAGGACGCGCAGTCTCCATGTGCCCCTGCCAGCAGGGCGCGGGAGTTCGAGGCAGACGTCGGCCAATGTGTACGGTGCTCCTCGACGTCGATGTCTTCGACCACGACGACTGCCGAGCTACCAGCCTCCGCCGGCCCAACCCCGGAGTAGCTCACACGGCAAGGCTCTGCATCGACCGCTTGCTTGACCATGACCATGGACGCGTCGACCGACGGCTACCCGCCTGGTGGTGCGTCGCTGATCTTGATGACGATCTTGCCGCGCGCCTTGCCGTTCGCGATGGTGGCCAGGCCATCGGCGGCCTGCTCCAGCGGCAACACGGTGCTGACGTCGACGGTGAGGGTGCCCGCGGTGGCCTGCTCGGCGAGCGGGGCGGTGACCTCGCGGACCGGTCCGCCCATGACGGTGCTGCCGGTCAGGCCGGCGGCCGCGAGGGCGGTTGGACCGCGGGTTGACCATCGCCGACCCGGAGACCTGCCACAACTGGTTGGCGCCAACGTGACACTCCCAGAGTTCAATCTTTGTGCCGAAGCTCGTAAAACCGCCGATGATTTCCAGGCACTTGCCGAGCCCGCGAACCGTGCCGTCGGCACCCACCCTCCAGGTCTGATTCGCGCCGCGGTGGCATTCCCACAGCTGGACAGGTGTGGCGTTGGCGGTGTTGCCCGACGGGATATCCACGCACTTGCCAGCCCGGTGGCCGGTCCGAGCGCTGACCCTGACCGGCCGCCACGGCCATGTTCCTGGCCTGCGAGGGTCAGGGCGTGTAGTGCCAGACGGCGGGACGTTGGCCGCTGTCGTACCCGAAGAGCAGGCCGGCGTCGGTGATGCCGGTAATGGTCGCACCGGTCACGGGGACCGGCTGCTTGCTCGCGAGGTCGAACACGTACCCCCATCCACTCATGTCGCCGAGGGCGACCGCGAGCGTCCCGTCCGGGCTGATCCCGACCGGCATGACGTACTCGCTGTTCACCGGCAGGCGCAGGTCGTACGGCTTGTAGCCGGGGTGACCGGATCGGAAGATCCGGCGCCATAGCGTGCCGGTGGAAAACTCGCTGCCGACGACGACCGAACCGTCGGCGCTCGACTCGATCGTTTGAGCGGACGCGCCGGAAAGTCGCCGGGACGCGCCCGTGGGCAGCATCGCGCCGTCCCCGAGTGCGGCGACGTATGGCTGGGGGGCGCCGTCCGCGGTGACGGCGGACCCGAACGCGAGGTTGCCGGTGGCGTCGTTCGTCAGGTTCGGACCGGGCCGGAACCGGCCGGAGCGGCCGAGCGCCCGGTTGCCGTCCATGGGCAGCGGGTCGTCGGTGGCGAGCGGCAGCACCTGCCCGTCGACGAACTTCACCGCGACCGCGTCGGCCCGGTCGTTGCCGGCCGGTACGGCGTACCCGACGATGTCGCCGGCGTCGTTTATCGCGGATGCGACGGTGGTGCCCGGGTAATCCGGGGCGAGCGGCACTGCCACCCCGGCGGCGGTCCAGGACATGGCCTGCGGGACCGGAGTCACGCAGTCGTTGTCGTCCGGCAGGTGCGATGAGACGAACCCGACGGCGGTGCCGGCGGCGTTCAGCGCGAAGGCCCGGCTCCAGAACCCGGCGGGAGTGTCGAGCACGCTCGCGTCGCCGCCGGACCAGCGCACCGCGCGGAGGCTGCACCCGCCGGCGTTGCCCTCGACGCCGACCAGGTCGCCGGACGGGTCTGCCGCCGCGGGCAGGCCCCAGGTCGCGAACGGCAGCAGCTCAAGGCGGGTCGGTCCACTCACGACACCGGCCGCGTACGCCGGTGGCGGGGCGGCGAAGGTCGCGGCGGCGAGGACGGTGAGCGCGATAGTCAGGCGGCGCGCGCGAGACACGGTGTACCTCCGATTGGTTGCCATGGTTGCCGTGGCAGCCTGCCCGACCCCGGCCGGGCCCCGGTAGGTTCGTTCGGGCCTCCCTTTTGGGCGGAGATCAGGAGTTAACGGACTACCAGCGTCACGGTCGCTTGATGCGTGAGGGCGCCGCTCGTGCCCGTCACCCGTAGCGTGTAGGTGCCGCGCGGGGTGAGGCCGCCCGGCGTTACGCGCAGCGTCGAACTGCCGGACGCGGCCAGCGGATTGGGGGTGAAGCTGACTGACGTACCGCTCGGCGCGCCCGTCAACGACAGCGAGACCTGGCCCGCGAACCCGGCGACCGGGGTGCTCGTCACCGTGTAGTACGCGGTCTGGCGCCGCAGTACCGATACGGACGTGGGCGAGGCAGTCAACGAGAAGTCGGGCGCAGGCGTGACGACCAGGTTGATGCCGACGGCATGGCTGATCGCGCCGCTCGTGCCCGTCACCGTCAGGGCGTACGTCCCGGGCGGCGCCGACGCGATCGTCGCTATCGTGAGTGTCGTACTCCCGGATCCCGTGACCGTGGACGGGGCGAACGAGGCGGTGCCGACCGTGCCCGGCAGGCCGGTGAGGCTCGGCGTCACCGTACCGGTGAAGCCGTTCATGCCGGTGACGGCCACCGTGTAGGTGGTGGCCGAGCCCGCCACGGCACTACCGGAGGACGGGGTGGCGGCGAGCGCGAAGTCCGGTGGAGCGGTCACCACCAGCCGCGCCGGCGCCGTACGGCTCAGGCCTCCGCTGGTCGCGGTGATGGTGAAGGGGTAGCTGCCGGGCGCGATCGACGGCGACGTGACCACCGTGATCTGCGCGGTACCCGCACCGCCGGTGATGATCGAGGGCGTGATCGTCCAACCGGTCTGGGCGCCCGGCAGCCCGCTGAGCGCGACCGCCACATCTCCGGTGAAGCCGTTGACGCCGGCCACGGAGATGGTGTACGAGACGGTCCCGCCGGGGGCCGTCGTCGCGTCCGCCGGCGATACGCCGACGGTGTAGTCGGGTGCGGTCGAAACCCAGTTGTACGCGGCGAGCGCGTCCAGCCGGCCGTGGCCGTACGCATTGTCCGGCCCGGCATCTCCGAGGTCGACCGCGGAGCTTTCCAGTGCTCCCTGCTGCCGGTCCGCGCTGAGGTCGGGGAACGCGCTGAGCAGCAGCGCGAGCGCTCCGGTGACGTGCGGGGCGGCGAGGGAGGTGCCGGACGCGTCCAGGTAGCCGCCGTACAGATCGGTGGTCCGCACGCCGACGCCCGGAGCGACGAGCCCGGGCACGATGCGTTGATCGCATGCCGACGGACCGCGGCTGCTGGACGGATCGATCACCCCGGCGTCGTCGACCGCGCCCACCGCGAGAGCCTCCGGCAGGTTGGCCGGGCTGAGCACGGTGGACGGACCGGGCCCGTAGTTGCCGGCCGAGAACACCGGCAGGATACCCGCGGCACGCAGGTTACGCAGGTCCGGCTGGAAGTCGAGGATGCACCCGCCGGCGGCGCCGGTCCACGAGTTGTTGACCACGTCCGGCGCGTCCGCCGTGGCCGGGTTGTGGTCCGGGTCGAGCAGCCATTGGTAGCCCTGGTGGATGCGGGAGGTCGTGGCGCTGCCGCGGTCGTTGAAGATCTTCACCGCGATCCATTTCGCGCCCGGTGCCACGCCGATGGACGTGCCGCCGGCGGAGCCTCCCACGATCACGCCCATCGTCGACGTGCCGTGGCCGTTCACATCGGTGGGTACGGTGGGGTGCTCGCCGTTCGGGTCGTACCAGCTGTTGGTTCCGCCGCGCCAGCTCGCGGCGAGGTCGGGATGGCTGCCGTCCACGCCGGTGTCCATCGTGGCGACCACGGTGCCCTGGCCGGAGAAGCCGAGGTTCCACATCGCCGGCGCGTTCACCGCGTCGACATTCGGCTCCACGGGCGCCTGCTCGGTGGTCGCAAGGGTCGCTGGAGACGGCGCCTGCACGACCAGATCAGGCTCGACGTCGCGCACGTCCACGCGGTTCGCGAGCTCACTGAGCACCGACGGGGTTGCGGTGACGGCGACCGCGTTGATCACCCAGAGCGGTACGGACTCGGCCACGAGCCCTTCCGCCCGCCTCCTGCGCAACAGATCGAGTACCCCGGTCTGGCCGCTCGCCGCGCGGGCGCGGAGTGCGCGCACGAGCGCAACCTGCCGCCCGCGACGCGAGTGCGCCCGGACCGTACTCGGGTCGAGCTGTGCCTTCAGCACGACGATGGCCTTCATCATCGCCGGACGCTGCGCGGTGGCCATCCCGTCCGGCGCGAGCGGCGCCGCGATCGCCGCAGGTCCGTTGCCGGCGGATACCAGGGCAGCGAGAAGTGCGGCCGCCACTAGGGAGCGCTTCATCGCACGTCCTCCGGGATTCTCTGCTCGATCTCGGCCGCTGGGAGCCCGGCGGGTCGCCGCCGCCGGGCCGATGCGAGGCGCCAGCGGGCGAACGGCCCGGCGGGTCGCCGCCGCCGGGCCGATGCGAGGCGCCAGCGCGCGAACGGCCCGGCGGGTCGCGGCCGCCGGGCCGATACCAGGCGCCAGATCGCGAACGCCAGGATGCCCAACACCGCGATCGCCATCGCATTCACGATCGGGGCGAGGGCGTCGCGCGCCGGCGCCGGCGCCACCGCGTCCTGCACCGACCACTCGATCGGTACCGTCAGTGCCGTCCCGCCGCGCTGGATCACCACGGTGGCCCGCGCGACGCCTGGGGATGCCAGGTTCGCGGTGCCGAAGTAGCGGCCCGGCTCGATCTCCTGCAGCGACAGCAGGCCGGCGCCGGCGGAGAACTCGATGCCGACGCCGTCGATGGGTGCCAGCGGCGGGCGGCGCCCGCTCGCGGCGAGCACGGTGAAACCGTTGCTGCCGGGACGATTGGGCGTCACCGACAGCGACACCACGATGTCGTCGACGGTGCCGGTGCGGCTCACCCCGGTCGTCGGCTCGGCGACCGTCGCCGGCTCCCGGGACGGTGGCGTCTCGACCAGCGCTCCCGCGGCCAGCAGGAGCACCACCGCCGCGCCGACCTCGGCGGCGAGAAGCCGGCGCGACGGCCCAGTACCGCGCAGCCGCATGGCGTTGACCAGGCCCAGTCCGGCCACGGCAAGCAGCACCCCGCTCTTGAGGAGCAAGATCCGGCCGTACGACGAGTCGACGAGCGCGCGTACCGAACCGACTTCCCGCCCGGCGCTGTAGAGGCCCGTCGCGATCACCAGTCCGACGCTGGCAACGGCCAGTACGGTGAACCGGTTCCGGACGACGCGCAGCAGACCGTCCCGCCCGTCGCGCGATCCGGCCGGGCGGACCATGACCAGGACAACGGCGGCCACACCGCCGAGCCACAGGAAGGCCGTGAGCGCGTGTGCGGCAACGGCGGCGACGGCCGCCGCACGGGCGGCCTCGACCGATGCCGCGTGGCCGCCGAGCGCCTCGACGGTGACCGCCGCGGCGACCAGCACCGCGGCATAACTCCACTGTGCCGCGTCGCGCCGATCGGCCCGACGGCTCGACGATCGCAGCACGGCCGCCAGCACGGCGAGCGCGATGACCACCGACTCGCGAATCACCCACAGCTGGCCCCAGCGCGTGTCCGCGAGCAGAGAGAGGAGCGCGGACGGACGGGCCGCACCGGACCGCCCGGCCTGGACGGCGAGGTCGGCCAGGCCGACGAGGCTGGCCAGGCCGGCGGCGACTGCGGCGAGCGCGAGCACCTGCCGGCGCGCATGGCCGATCGCCACCCGGACCGGTTCGTCGGTACGCGTGCCGGCCGGCCGCAGGACCACGGCCGCGAACGCCAGCCCGCCGATCAGGCCCGCGAGCAGGCACAGGCCCAGCCACCGGCGAACGACGTCAGGCGCGGTCGCGGACGAGCCGGTGTCGAGCGCCTGGAGCGCCGACCCGGCGGTCGATCGCGGCGAGCCTCCGACCGTGAACACGACGATGCCGCTGGTGGTGTGGCCGTCGTCGTTCGCGAGTACGCGCCAGGCGACCCCGTACGTGGCGGCGGGCAGCGCCGGCAACTCGAGCACTAGGAGGCGAGCGCCGGCCCGGCCGGGCGCGATCCGCGTGCCCGCCACCGGCCGCCCGGCGCGGTCGAGCAGGGACGCCGAGCTGAACCGGGCCGAGATGTCCTCGCTGAAGCGCAGCGACACAGCCCGCGGCGCCTGGGCGAGGACCGCACCGTTGGCCGGCTCCGAAGCGACGAGGACAGCGTGGGCGGCCGCCGGACTGGCCGGCAGGAGGACGATGACGGCCAGCGTGCCCGCGATGCCGAGGAGGCGGGCCGCGTCACGCCACCTTGACATGCTCCACCTGCGCATCACCCAGCAGGACGGTCACCCTGCTGCCACGGTGGACCCAGTTGCCGGGATTGTTGAACACCAGGTAGTAGGTGACCCCGGTCTTGTACGGGCCGGAGTGCGCATGGTTCATCAGCAGGTCGTGCACCACCAGGCCGCTCTGCTCGTCCACCACCGCGGGCGGCGTGCGCTGGTCGTGCAGGGAGTTGGCACGATCCGGGTCGACGACCTTGAAGCGCAGATCGACGAGGCCGCCACCGCCGGTGACGGCGACTCTCGTGATCTCCACGCCGCTCGCCTGCCCGAGCTGGTCGGCGGCGACGACCGGCCGGGCCCACGATGCGGGTACCCGGCTCTCCTCGGCCTCCGCGCCGCCCGTCGACATGTGCCAGACCCACAGCGCCAGCAGCACGGCGGCGACACCGGCAAGTCCCCCGGTGAGGCGCGTGATCCGGCGCCGCCGGCCGCCGCGTGTCGGGGCTGGCGGCGTGTCGACGGCGACCGGATCGCTCACGGGAGACCTCGCTTCAGTGGTGGATGAAGGTCAGCATGCCGCCGCCGGTCGCCGGGGCCGGGCTGCCGCCGGCCTGGGCGCCGGTGGTGACGTGCAGCTGCCGGTTGTAGAGGGGATAGCCGTGCGGGCTGGGTCCCGCCCCGGCAGGCATGGTCACGATCGTGTCCTCGGTCGCGCCGGCCGGGATCGTCTCGGCGTTCGCGTCGAACGGGTTGTTCAGCAGCCGGGCGTCGCGGGCGACGACCCGCTGGTGCACGCCGAGCAGCGTCATGGTCGTGTTGTCGTAGCCTGCGCTGACGTAGCGCAGCAGCACCCGCTGGCCCGCGGCGGCCGTGATGCCCGGCGCGGTGTCCGGGTAGGACGTGCCGTTGATCAGCCAGTACGTCGCCCGGTAGGCGTGCATGTTGAAGGTGTCCGGCGCGGCGTTGAAAGCGGGATCGAGCGCGCTGAGCACCAGCAGCGCCTCGACGTCGTACGCCGTGGCCGGCGGGTCGTATGCCTGGTTGGGCGTCGACGGCCGGACCACCAGCGCGCCGTAGAGGCCCATCGCGGCCTGCCGTCCGGCGCTTCCGCCGCTCTGGTAGGAGTACGTTCCGGGGTCGTTCGCGATGAAGGTACGGGTCACCGTCGTACCGACCGCGGCGTCCACCGGGCCCGGGTCGAACGCGATGCCCGGGATCTCGAACGAGAGGTCGTGGCCGGCCGGCAGGGCGTTCGTGACGGAGATCGTCACGGTGTCCCCGTCGTTCACCGAGAGAGCGGGACCGGGCAGGCTCGGGGTGACGCCCGCGCAGTCACCGGCTGCGGCGGTGAGGCCGAACCCCCAGATCGGGACGGTGACACCGTCCGCCATCGTCGCGGTGCCGGTCGTGGCACACAGGTCGATGGACACCGCTGCGGCCGACGCGACCGAACCGGTGACGCCGAGCCCGGCCGCGACCAGGATCAGCACGAGCGCCGCCCGCTTTATCGTCTTTTGAATCTGGGGTTTTCCGCCGCGGGTGGGCTCGGTCTTCCACGCGTGTACGCGCATCGCCGGTTTCTCCTTATCCTCGCCGCCGGTCATGGTGCGTCATAGGTGAGCGCCATGAGGTTGCCCCACGTCGAGAAGGCGGTCGGGGCAGGGGACGTGTAACGCTGCGTGTGGACGAGGACCCGCACCTGACCGGCGTTCGATCCGGTGCCGATGTACGCGGCCGGCGAACCCGGCAGCGTCCATGTCGAGCTGACGTCGGTCGAGCCCACGCTCTGCGGCTGCGCGGGCGGCGGCGGAAGCGTCACCCAGCCCGTGGAGGTCGCCGAGGAGCAGCCCGCGGCGCCCGCGATCGTCCAGTTGCAGATCTTGACCGTCTGTTGAGGCGGGTTCGACGCGATGGCCGTACACGTGGTCGTGGTGCCGCCGCAGTTCTTGCCCTTGTACGTCACCCTCAGGTTCCCGGCGCCGGCCGGTACGCCCGCGAAGCCCGCGTACCAGTCGGTCGCCAGCGCGGTCACCACGGCGCCGTTGACGTGGGTCGCAGCCGCGGTGCCGAGCTGCCCGCGCGCCACCGTCCAGGTGGTCGTGCCCTGGCCGCCCGTGACCTGCAGGACCTCGCTGTCGATGCGGATGTAGTAGGCGCCTGAGGTGGGGAAGCCCGCGGCGGACGCGACGGTGATGCTCGTCTGGGATGCGCTGGTCGCCGAGGTCCGGCTGGTCGTCCGGGGATTCACCACGTAATAGCTGCTGTCGTCCACGCCGAGGTTGGCGACGGTTCCGGAGTTCAGCACGCCGCCGATGAGGCTTGCCGACGCCGGCGAGGCGAAGCAGCCGCCCGGCGGATCCACCCGCAACAGGGTGGCCATACCGCCGAAGCCCTCGTCAAAGTTGGTGAATTCGTTGAGCGCGTGGCTGTGCCACGGGAAGTACCACTCGCCGCAGATGTTCTGCGACACCACTCCGGTCGGCAGCGTGCCCTTGTAGCCGAGGTACGGGCTGCCGCCGTACCAGGTGTTGGAGTCCTTGAAGAAGACGTTGCGATAGTTGGGCGGCGGCACCGGCAGTTGGTTGGTGACCGGATCCCACTTGTCCTGGTCGTCCCACCGGAGCAGGAAGTCCTGCGTCTGGCCCGAGGCGATCGTCTCGCCGAAGTGCTCGGTCGAGGCGGACGTGCCGCCCGGGCTGAGCAACAACCTGCCGTCCTGCGCGATCAACGTCGTGTGGTTGCCGTGCGGGTGGAAGGGATGGTTGAGGGCACCGGCGTTGATCATCCTGACCAGGGCCGGCGCGCTGCCGGGCAGCGTCGGCTGCACCCGTACGAGTGATCCGTACGGCTGGTTGGGCAGCAGCCCTGACCCGTTGTCCTGGATCGTGTCCGGGAACTCGCGACCGTTGACGGCGAAGTAGCGGTTGTGGAGCGCATTGATGTCGTAGCTGCCGCCGGTCTCCACCGCGTGGTGCAGATCAGGGTCGATCTCGCTGAGCAGCAGCAGATACTCACGTGACGGATCGAAGGCGGTCGTCGAGCCGTACGCGAATCCGGGGCCGGCGCTGGGGCGGACGATCAGCGCGCCGTAGAGGCCCATCTCGATCTGCTTCGCGACGTTCGAGCCTGACTCGTACAGATACGTGCCCGGGCTGCCGGCCGTGAAGCTGTAGCTGACCGTTCCGGACGACGCCGCTGCCTCGGTGGTGAGGAGGCCGGCGACGCCGCCCGTCGCGGTTACCGCCGCGTCCTGTCCGGGGAAGACGATGGATGCGGGCTCGGGAAGGGTGTTCGTGAGGTTGACGACGACGGTCTGCCCCTGGGTCACGCAGAGCACCGGTCCGGGAGTCTGGAAGTGGCCGCTGTCCGGGGCGTCGGCGTTCGCGTAGCTCCACATGAAGACGCTGTTGCCGTCCGGGGTGTCGATGTACCCGGTCTTCGCCACCAGATTGAACGTGTGGGTGCTGCCGGAAACGGTGCCTGGCGTGCACACCATGCCGATCTTGGGCGCGCCTGGGGGCAGCGCCTCAGCGTGCCCGGGAGCGAGCAGCGCCATGCCCGCGGCGAGCGTGCCGGCGACGGCGAGCCGCAGAGCTCTCTGCCTCATCATGGGCCTTCTTTCCGCGACGCGTGGCCGCACCCGCTCAGACATAGGTCTGGCTCACGGCGGTCTGGGTGGGCAGAGGACGTACCGGGGAGTACACGCGTACCTCGGTCATCATTCCGCCGGGTCCTGGGGCGGTAGAGGCGAAGTTCGAGAGCTTCCGCCAGTCCCGGTTCTTGAAGTAGTAGACGTTGTAGGTGCCCCAGCTGTCCGAACCGGACGGCTTCGCCGCGTCGTAGGCCGGTGCGTCGAACAGCACGTCGCGCGCCTCACCCGGACCGATATAGAGGGTGTTCGTCCAGTACGACGTGTCCGTGGCGCCGCTGCGCAACAGGGACGCGTCCTGGCCGATCACGTGCATCGGTATCCCGGGCAACTGCATGCTGTGCTGCTGGTAGCCGAGGTTGGCCAGGCGCAGCAGGACCCGGTCGCCGGGATTCACCTGGACGAGCGCGGAGTTCGGCTGGCTGTAGTCCACGTCGTCGTCGTAGTTCGGGTTGGGCGTACCGATCCGCATCGCCGCAGGCAGGCTCTCGTCGTCGTTGGGTAGCACCGTCTGCGGGTAGACGCGTCCGTTGAGGGTGAACCACTGCGGGTCGTAGTCGGTCGCGATCGACTCCTGGATGTCGCGGTCGCCGTCGTGGAAGTTCGTCCAGAGCTCGTTGAGCAGGATGGCGAAGTGACGGTGGTAACCGGTGGATCCGTCGCCGTCGTTGTACGCGAATTTGGTAAACCCGGCGATCGGGGTCCCGTCCTGCTTGGGCCGGACGAAGACGATGCCGGTCATGCCCATCTGGACGTGCTCGACGTCTTCGAAGTGGCAGTGGTACATGTACGTGCCCTCGCGGTGCGGGCGGTAGAAGTAGGTGAGCTGCTTGCCGATCGGCACGGCGACCGAGACCTCCGGTACGCCGTCGTTGAGCGGCGACGGCATGTCGAAGCCGTGCCAGTGAATCGTGTGGGCGTCGGTCAGGTCCGGCCGCTGGACCAGGCCCAGGTTGGTCAACGTGATCTTGACGTCGTCGTCCTGCAGGAAGTCGAGCGTAGGGGCGGTGTGCTTGGCGTGTCCTTTGTAGGTCGAGATGAGCTCGGACACCGAAAGCGCTGGATTCACCGGTACGAACCCGAAGATGTACAGCGGGTTGCCCTCCCGACCGGGGACGCTGATGTATCCGTCCGTCGCGATCAGCGACAATGCGGTGGTCGCCGCGTCGGCGCGGCGGGCGCCGAGGAAGCCGGTCGCGCCCACCGCCGTACCGGCCAGGCCGGCGGCCGCGGCGGCGCCGGCCGCGCCCCAACCCACGGCCCGGAGGAATTCCCTACGTGTCGACGTCATTACCTCACCCTCCCTGCGGCGGCCGTCGTCAGCGCGACGGTCAGCACGGGCACTCCGGGCAGTTCATCCGCGCCGAGATCCCACGGCGTGGTGGCACGGGTCGTACGTAGCATCGGGCGGAAGTTCCCGTCGAAATCGCCCGGGATTCCGGCCGGCGCCGCGACCGCGGTGGCGGCGCAGGGGGCCAGGTTCGCGGGCACCGGGGTGTTCGAGCAGCGCACACCACGGTCGACGACCGGCGAGGCCGCGCCGAGGTGATAGTTGCCGGTGAGCCCGACGGGCGGGTCCTGGCCGGTGATGGTCACCGCTGCGGATTGCGGGTCGAGCCTCGACCCGGACACCGTCAGCTCGTTCACGAACGGCGTCACGAATGCCGGGTTGATGCCGATCAGGTTGCCCTGGCCGGCCGGTACCGGTCGCAGCACCCCGTCCGGCCCGAGGTTCAGGCCGTTGGTCAGGTCGGAGTACCGCGGCGTGAACGTGTCGTTGTTGTTGGTCGTCCCGCGCACCTCGAAGTCGATGAAGCCCTGATCGACGAGGGTCGCGCCCGGGCCGGGCTGGCTCAGGGTGAACGCGTCGTTGTCCCAGAAGATGTTGTTGAACAGCGCGGCGGGCCGCGAGAAGTCGGGCGAGCCGGCCGGCAGCATCGCCTGGAACAGCGGATCGTTGGCCTCGGACGCCAGCCCAGCCGAGTGCGGGTTGCCGTCGGAGTCTTCGGACGACCCGGTGGATACGTTGTTGGCCACCGTGTTGTTGACGAAGCGCACGTTCGAGGAGTCGTCGATCGTCGCCGCACCGCCGAGGTCGGCCGCGCCATTGTTGTTGATCATGTTGTTGCGGATGGAGATCGGGGCGGTGAGTGCGTCCAGCAGGAACAGGCCGCCGCCGTCGTCGCCGGAGTAGTTGCTCTGGATCAGGTTGCGGTCGACATCCACCGCGCCCGTGCCGTCGCCCAACGCGGCCGGCGCGCCCACCGGAAGCTCGGTCTCGATCGCGAGGCCACCGCCGGAGTCGACGGCATCGTTGTAGTAGATCTGGTTGTCGTGGATCTTCCCACCGGGGCTCAGCCCGATGTGCGCGATGCCGGCGCCGTAGTTCACGCTGAAGTTGGAGCAGAGGATGCTGCTCGCGACCTCGTAGCCGTTCGAGCCGTAGAAGATCCCGATGCCGCCGGCCTGGGTCAGGCCGCCGTTGCCGATCAGCCGGTCGTTGGCCATCCGCACGTTGTAGTTGTGGTTGACCCGGGTGCCGGTCCCGCGCGGGCCGGCGTCGTACGGCTGGCCGACCCCGATCCCGCCGGCGACGACCCCGCCGTTGTTCTCCAGCACGTTGTTGGTCAGCTGGATGTTGTTGATCGACGCCTGGAGCTGGATGCCGCCGGCCCCCTCGCCCTGACCGGTGGAAAGACCTATGCCGTCGATGCGGGCCTGGTTGAACGCCGCGTTCAGCCCGGTCCCGATGTCGTATGCCGTCGCCGTCTTGGCGAGGACAGTGATGTCGGCGCCACGGAGCACCGGGTGGGCGGCGCTCACGCCGGCGTACGGCGCGTGTGCGGCGACTGTGGCGTCATAGGCCGTGGCGTTCTGCTGGAAGTAGCGCCCGTCGATGACGGAGCCGGGAACTCGGAAGCGCGGATCTTCCGGGTCACGCGCCTGCAACTCGTGCGAGCCGATGATGCCGCCCGGGCCGAGGCCCTGCAGCTTGAGCGGCTTCCACAGCAGGATGTTCTCGTTGTAGACGCCGGGCGACAGCACCAGGAGGCTACCGGGCGCGGCGGCGTCGATCGCGTTCTGCAGTGCGTGCGGGCCACCGGTGCCGGTCCCCGGTGGTGGCGGGGGCACGGGTACCACCGCCGGGTTGTAGGTGACCGTGTTCGTGCCGGTGCCGTTGGTGCCCATGACGTGAACGGTGATGGCGTTCACGCTGGACACGCCGCCGTTCACGTTGGCCGTGGTGATCGTGAGCTGCTTGGGGCCGGGCCGGAAGGTCATGTTGGGTAGCAGGTTTGCCGCGCCGTTCGTGGCCAGGGGCGGCACGTTGAGGACGATCGTGTCCGGTGTGCTGCCGCTGCCCGGAGTCCAACTCACGATGCCGCCGTTCGCCCGGGTCAGCGTCTGCACCTGGCCGTTGCGGTCATCGGTCAACGTCGCCCGGACTCCGGTCGTCCCGGTCGCCGTGCCCGCCGCACCGATGAAGTCAGCCTGGATGGTGATCAGCCGGCTGCCGGAGGTGGGCACGACCGGCGTGGAGACCTGGAGCAGCTCGGGTCGAGCCGGTACGGCGGGATCCTCGCATGCCGTTCCCGAGATCGGGTCGAGCGGCAGGTCGAGCTGGGTGGTCAGGCCCGGCCACGACTCTGCCGGGGTGGTGGCGGTGAGCAGGTTGGGGTTGTAGGTGGGGTTCGGATGCGCCGTGGTGCCGGGGTCGTCGACCTTCACCAGGTACATGCCGGGGCACGGTCCCTGGGGGATCGGGCAGTTGAACGTCTCGGTGGAGGGCACGAGCGCCTCGAACGAGCCGTCCGCGCTGGTGGTCACTGTGGTCAGCAGGCGCCAGTTGTTGGCATCGTACGGCTGGTTGACGTTCGGTGACGTGTCGACGCGAGCGTAGATGCCCACCGGGATCCCGGCGATCGGGCGTGGCTCGCCGTACCACGGGGACTGCGGGTTGCGCTCGAAGTAGATGTCGTTGAAGACCTGGCCGACGAACCGGCCCGGCACCGCGACGTCACCCGTCCTGTTGTCGCTCGCATCCGTCCCGTTGGGATCGGTCCGGAAGTTGGTCATGAGGTTGAAGTCGGCGTTGGCGTTCTGGCCGTTGGTCAGCACCACGAGACGCTTGTCGCACAGCGGCGCGTGGGCGCCCGCGACACCGAAGTAGATGCTGCGCTGGACCAGCGTCGACTGATCGATCACGTGGTCGTCGCCGGTGCACGGCGGCGGCGGGATCGCCGGGGTGAACGTGTTGCCGAGGTCGACGTTGACGTCCTCCTCGCGTACCGGCCGGTAGAGGCAGCCCAGCCCGTCGCCCGGCACCGAGCCCTTGATCGAGGTGACGTTCTTGAAGCCGTCGGTGTTCGCCGGGTTGCAGGCCCGGTCGTCGGTGGGGTCCTTCGGCATCACGACGTGCGTGATGTACGTGCCGGAGACCAGTGGTTGCGGCTCGGCGCTGCCGTTGCAGGAGCCGTCGTCGGCTGCCAGGTCGTAGCCGGTCGGGCAGTAGTCGGCGAACGCGTAGCCGCCGTCGAACGCGCCGTCCTTGGTCTGCTGGCCCGCGAGTGGCACCTCCAGGCAGTTCGGACCGATGAGCGGGTTGAACTGTGCGGTGATGTCGTTGCCCGCGAAGTCGCGGATGGGGTTGCAGCTCTGGGTGAACGTGTTGCCGGGCGGATCCTGCGGGTCCTGGCTCGCCGTCGGGTGTTGCCACTTGTCCGTCACGTACTTGTTGAGCACGACGTCGTCGTTGGTGTTGGGGAGCCCGTCGGGGCCGAGGCCCTCCAGGTAGACGGTCACGCTCGGGACGGCGGGCTCGTAGTCCTCATGCGCCTGGAACCGGGCGTCGAACTCGTTCCGGGTGGTGGAGAAGTACGTGATGCCCACGATCTGCCCGGGCGTACCGGCCGGGTAGTCCTTCTTGCCCCAGTCGACCGTCGCCCGGTGGCCCTCCAGGACCTTCTGGTTCGTCAGCAGGGCGCCGCCCTGGTCGGTCGGCACGCAAGGGTTCGCCGGTGCGGCCGGCGGGTCGACCGCGCACGACGGTGTGACCGCTCCGGTGTGCTCGTCGTGCACGGACGGTCCCGGGTAGGCGGAGAAGCGCGCGAAGCCCTGCTCGCCGATGAACCACCGTCCCAGCGCACCGCCTTCGGCGGTTGGGTAGGTGTAGTAGCCGTGTGCGTCGGTGAACGTCGCCTCCTTGATGGAGCCATCCCGCCACCGTTGGTCGACGTCGGTGTTGGCGATCAACGGCTCGCCGGGGTCGAGCATGCCGTTGTTGTTGGTGTCCTTGTAAACGTGCCCGTCGAGCCAGCCGAACCATCTGGACACGCCGATACCGACCTCGCCGTCATCGCCGACATCGTTGACGTCGACAGTCTGACCCGCTGCGACGGTGACCGGCTTGAACCGCATGATGTAGCTGAGCTGCTCATCCCAGATCGCCAAGTTGTACGTGCCGGCCGGTACGTTCTGGATGTCGAAGTTGCCGTTCCCGTCGGCCTGTCCCACGTAGACGGTCTGGTCGGTGTCGGCGTCGGACAGCGCGACGAACGCGTCCGCCACCGGGTCGTTGTAGGTGCCCGTGGTGTACGGCGCCCACTCGACCCAGTTGCGCGCCTGTCCGGTGATCTCCCCGGTACCCGGGGAGGCGAACGGCTGCGGCGAGCAGACGAAGCCGAACCAGTAGGCGGTACGTGCGGTCGGTGGCTCCCACAACTGCTCGCCGGGCGCGCCGGTGCCGTCGCTACCCTCTTCCACCGGAGCGAGCAGCTGCAGGCCGCCGTCGATGGTGGTGGTCTGGTGCCAGCGGCTGTCGGGATCGCTGTTGCAGGGCTGGTCCGGCGGGTGCACGTCGATGAAGTAGGTTGCCGGTCCCAGGTCGTTGATCTGGGCGAAGCCGTTACCGGCGGTCAGGCACTCGCCACCGCAGAGCGGGTTGTTGTTGTAGTCGACGGTGACGTCGTTGTGGGTCTGCTCCTGCAGCCCGACCTTGAAGCCCTGCAGGCCGCCCTCTTCGGTGTCCGGGGCTCCGTTGGTCCAGGCGTTGTCGGCGAAGACGAAGACACGGATCTTGCCGAGCGGGAGCGGGTGGGCCTCACTCTGCTCGGTCAGGTCGATCCGCGCGGTCAACGACCCGTCCGTGGTCGCCGGGTTGGGCAGCGTGATGTACGTGCCCCACATCTTGTGGTTCAGCGAGCGGGCACTGATCAGGTAACGCCCGGCCGGCAGGTTGACGGTGGTACGGCTCTGGTCTCCTACCGCCACGACCGGGCTGTTGCTCTCCGTGCTCAACGCCAGCGGATCCGTCGGCAGCTTGGTGTTGTCGACGTTGACGATGTAGGTGAAGTTGGCCAGCTGGCCCCCGGCTGGGTTGTCGCGCGCGGTCGCGTAGTCGCGCACGTCGACCGTGACCGCACAGCCACCGTCCGGGCAGGCCGTGGCGGCCGCCGCCGGCGAGCTCGGAGGGGCGAGTACCGCGAGAGGTGGAACGAGGGCGGCGATCATGATCGGGACGGTCGCCCGTGCGACCAAGCCGCGCCCCGGCCGTCTCCTCGGCGCCGGCCTCCACGCCTTCCACAGAACGTACGCTGCCGTACGGCGCCACCGGTACCTGCGCATCGGGCTCCACCTCCACGCGTGATACGCCGGCAGGTGTGCCGCGCATCACGGCGATAATGGGTCCGCCGCGCCGACAGAAACGAGGACATGACAGGTCTGTCATATGCCTGTCATGTAAGGCTCGCCCACGACCGCGGGCGTCGTCCGGAGGGATGGCTAGGCGTCCGCCGGCGATACCTCGCGGGACGGCACCGCCGCCACGTCCGGGTTGGCCCGGCGCGTGCTGACGCGTGGAAAGTGGAGCGTCACGGTCGTGCCGACATCGACCGCGCTGTGCACCTGGAGCCGGCCGCCCCAGGACCGGACGACGGCTCGAACGATCGCCAGACCCAGCCCGGTTCCCGACGTCTTCGTCGCCGGGATTGCCGCCGAACCGCCGGCGTTGACCTCAGCGAGGCGTTCGGGCGTCATGCCCGAGCCCGAATCGGCGACCGTGATCGTCCAGGCGTCGCTGGTCCCCGTGCCGATCACCTCGATCCGGTCGCCAGGCTCGGTGAACTTCACGGCGTTCTCCACGAGACAGTCCAGTGCCGTGTTGAGGCGGTCGAGGTTGATCGATGCCTCGCCGACCGTCGAGCGGACCGCCCATTGCCGGTCGGCCGCCGGTCGCCACCGGATGACCACATTCGCCAGCGCCGCGTCGACGTTGCGGACCTCCTGGACGTACGGCTCGTCCATCTGCACGAGCGTCACCAGGCGCTGGGTGATGCCCGCGAGCCGGTCCAACTCTTCGAGGACGATCCTCGTGTCCTCCCGGATGGCCGGGTCCGGCGTGGCGGCACTCACCAGTTCGGCGTATCCCCGGGCGATGGTGATCGGCGTGCGGAGCTCATGGGAGGCGAGACGGACGAAGCGATCCTGCGTCACGGCGCGCCGGCGTTCCGTTTCGGCGAGCCGGGCCACCTCCGCCACCATGTGCTGGCGCCGGCGGACGTGCCACACCATGATCACGAAGATCGCCGTCATCAGCGGCACCTCCGCGGTCTCCTCCCAGCCGATGACGCCCATGGCCGCGTGATGCATCAAGACGTACCCGGTGGTGATTGCGACCACCACCAGCACCACGACCATCGGCGCGAGTCGCCAGGTGATGACTCCGTAGATGATGGACAGGCCGATCCATACGAGATGGAACGGGATGGTCTCCGCGCCCGGCAGGACATACATCAGGCCGAGGTTCACCAGACCGGCCAGAGCCAGGCCGGCGAAGACGAGGCGCCTAGTCGGCGACGAATCGATAGCCGACATTTCGCACCGTCTCCACGCGGTCTGGGTTGTCCAGTTTGGTCCTCAGGCGGCGCACGCACACGTCCACCACGTTGGTGCCCGGGTCGAACAGCAGCCCCCACACGTCTGCCAGCAGCTCCGAGCGGGAACACGCCTGGCCGACCCGCTCCATGAGATGCCGGAGGAGAAGGAACTCGCGGAATGACAGGTCGACCTGCCGGTTGCTGACGAGAACGCGATGCAGCCGGAGGTCGAGTTGTATCTGGCCGACCGACAGCCACCGTTTCTGCGCACCGGGCGCGGGGGCCCGTATCCGGAGGCGGACCCGGGCCACCAGCTCCGCGACGGCAAACGGCTTGCCGAGGAAGTCGGTCGCGCCGGCCTCCAGGCACGCGATCCGCACACTGATCTCCGGCACTGCCGACAGTACGAAGACGCGTTGCTCCGGCCGGGCCTTGACGACCTGTTCGAGAACCTCGGTGCCGCTCATCCCGGGCAGCATGAGATCGAGAACGATGAGATCGAAGTTGTTGGACAGTGCCGCGTTGAGGCCCTCCGGTCCCGTTGCGGCATGATCGATGACATGTCCGTCGTCGCGTAACGCCCGGTCCACCAGACGGGCGATTCTTTCGTCATCCTCAACCACAAGCACCCGGGTCACGGGACACCTCCGTTGGTGACAGCGCGACCATATCGATATCTCGCCGGCAACCCAAGGCCCCCGTCGCAAGGCCGACCGTAGCCAGGAGACCGACCTGCTCAACATGAGGATTTCGCGCGGCAGATCCGTCCGTTCGGCCGCGCCTCCATCGGCTGAGCGGTCCACGTACGACCTGCCAGACGGCGTAGCCGCAATGTAGTCGGTGGCTACATTCTAGGCGCCGCATACATTCATCTCGTGGCGGTGTCTCATGAGGACGCTTCGTCCCTTAAGCCATAGATCAACGTCTCGATCGTCTCGGCCACCACCGCGTCGATCGACCGGTCGCCGATCATGTCGCTCGTCGCCAGCCACGTGAGCCCTTGGAGCATGGCGAGTGTCGCCGTTGCGGCGCGGTCACCGCCACCGGCGACGATGTCGCCGTCGGCCTGAGCGTCCGCGATCAAGGCGAGCGGCGCCTCGAACGCCCGATCGCCGGCCTGGCGCAGCCGCGGGTCCGCTCCGGGCCGGCGCGGGGCGGCGACCATGAGATCGAATAGCGCCGCGTCGCGGCTCGCGAAGCGAACGTACGCCTGCGCGAAGGCGGTCAGCCGCTGGGTGAAGGTGCCAGGCGCGAAGGTCGCCGTGGTGGTAGCGCTCGCCCGATCCGGCCACGTGCCGACCATAACGGGCCTAGGTTGAGGGGTCGGGGCGCGACTTGGCGAGCGCATCGAGGATGAGGTCGAGCCCGAAGTCGAACTCGTTGCCGAAGTCGTAGCCGGGCCGCAGCACATGGTCGGTGGCCAGTTCGACGAGGTGCGGATATTCACCGGCAGAGAACTGCCGCATCATCGGCTCGGCGACGCCGGCCACGGTCTCTGTGCCCTTGAAGGGCAGCGCGGCCTCCTGCAGCGCGAAGCCGTAGGTGTAGCTGTCGAGCAGGGCATAGGCATGGGCGGTCATCTCGACGGTGAACCCGGCCGCGCGCAGGGCGCCGATGACCGCATCGTGGTGGCGCAGCGTTGCCGGGCCCGGGGTGGTGCGGGATTCCATGAGTCCGATCGCCCATGGGTGGCGGCTCAGCGCCAGGCGGGCCGAGTTGGCGCGCCGGCGCATCTGCGTACGCCAGTCGTCGCCGGCCGAGGGAAGTTCGATCTCGGTGAAGACAAGGTCGACGATGCCGTCGAGGATCTCGTCCTTGTTCGCGACGTGGTGGTAGACCGACATCGGCTTGACGCCGAGGTGTTGAGCGAGCGAGCGGATCGTGAGGGACCCGATGCCACCCGCGTCGGCGATCTCGACGGCGCCGCGTAACACCCGTTCCCGGGTCAGCGGGGTGCGGTGGTGAGCACTGTCACTGATGGATTTCGGCATCGTGGCTCCCGGACTATAGCTCCTTCGTACTTAGTACGGTAGCCTATCGTACTAAGTACGGCGGGTGCGTCCCGCCTGTCCGAAGGGAGTCGGTCATGAGACATGAGAGCCAGAGCGCGTACAGTCCGGGGCCGCCGGACACGATGCGGGCAATCGTGCAGGACAGGTACGGCTCCGCCGATGTGCTGCGCCTCGCCCGGATCGCCCCGCCACGCATCACCGACCACGAGGTGCTCATCCGCGTGCACGCGGCGGGTCTCGACCGGGGCACGTGGCACCTGATGGCGGGCCGGCCCTATGTGATGCGCCTCGGCTTCGGGATCCGCGGGCCGAGAAACCCGGTGTCCGGCCGAGATGTCGCGGGCACGGTCGTGGCGGTCGGTTCGGCCGTGACCAAGTTCTCCCCCGGCGACGAGGTGTACGGGATCGCCCCGGGGTCCTTCGCCGAGTACGCCGCGGCTCGCGAGGACAAGCTGGCCCGCAAGCCGGTGAACACCACCTTCGAGCAGGCCGCGGTGGTTCCGGTGTCCGGGCTCACCGCCCTCGGCGCGGTCAGCGACGCCGGCCGCGTGCAGCCGGGCCAGAAGGTGCTGGTCATCGGGGCGTCGGGTGGCGTCGGCAGTTACGCCGTGCAACTGGCCAAGGCCTTCGGCGCGGCGGAGGTGACCGGCGTGTCCAGCACCGCGAAACTCGATCTGGTGCGGTCCCTCGGCGCCGACCACGTCATCGACTACACGCGGGAGGACTTCGCCGACGGCACGCAGCACTACGACCTGATCCTCGACATCGGGGGGAACCCCGCACTCTCCCGGCTGCGTCGCGCGCTCACGCCGACCGGTACGGCCGTCCTCGTCGGCGGCGAGGAAGGCGGCGACTGGACGGGCGGCGTCGTCGGCCGGCAGCTCCGGGCGCTGATCGTGTCCCGGTTCGCCAGCCAACGGCTGACCAACTACTTCAACAGGGAACGCGGGAGCGACCTCGAACGGCTCACCCCGCTCATCGAGGCGGGAAAGGTGACGCCGAGTATCGACCGGACGTACTCACTCGATCGAGCGCCGGAGGCCATGCGCCATCTCGTCGCGGGCAAGGCACGAGGAAAGATCGCCATCAGCGTGAACGGCGAGTCGTCATCAACGTGAGGCTCTGAGCCGGGCGGCCCGGGTGGTCAGGTAGCGCTGCTCCGGCGTACTCGTGGTGCGGCCGGCCGCGGTCCGGTAGTGCGTGACCGCCGCGTCCGCATCCCCGGCCATCTCGTAGAAATGCGCACGCACGGCGTCCAGCCGGTAGTGCCCGGGCAACCGCTCATCCAGAGTGTCGAGAAGCCGCAGACCTTCTGCCGGGCCGTGCACCATCGCCGCCGCGATCGCCCGGTTGAGCGAAACCACCGGGTTGCCGGTCATCCGTTCCAGCAATCCGTACAGGGCGAGGATCTGTGGCCAATCGGTGTCCTCGACCCGATCCGCCCGGGCGTGCAGTGCGGCAATCGCCGCCTGCAGCTGGTATTCGCCGACCGCACCCTTGGTCACCGCGCTGTTGATCAATGCGGTCCCTTCCGCGATCAGCGCCCGGTCCCACAGCGTCCGGTCCTGTTCCGCCAGCGGGATCAGCTCGCCACCAGCATCGGTGCGGGCCGGCCGGCGGGCGTCGGTGAGCAGCATGAGTGCCAGCAGGCCCACGACCTCGCTGTCCTCCGGCAACAACCGATGCACCGTCCGGGTCAGCCGGATCGCCTCGCCGGACAGCTCGACACGATGCAGATCATCGCCTGTGCTGCTCGCGTATCCCTCGTTGAAGATCAGGTAGAGCACGTGCAGGACCGAGCGCAGTCGTTGCGCCCATTCCGCACGGGCCGGCATCCGGAACGGCACGCCGGATGCCTTGATGCGCTGCTTCGCCCGGCTGATCCGCTGGGCCATCGTCGCTTCCGGCACCAGGAACGCGTTCGCGATCTCGGCGGTGGTCAGGCCGCCGATGGCCCGCAACGTCAGCGCGATAGCCGACGCGGCGGTGAGCGCCGGATGGCAGCACATGAACAGTACGGTCAACGTGTCGTCGCGGTGGTGGGCCGCGATCGATCCACCGGCCGGCGGCTCCTGCAGGGCGGCCACGGCTTCCCGGCGCCGCCTGGCCTGCTCGCTCCGGACCTGATCCAGCAGCCTGCGCGAGCCGGTCTGGATCAGCCAGCCACGCGGGTTGTCCGGGGTGCACTCCCGCGGCCAGTGCATGGCGGCCGAAAGCAGGGCTTCCTGTACGGCGTCCTCCGCCGCGTCGAAGTCGCCGAACCGCCTGACGAGGACACCGAGGACCTGCGGCGCCAGCTCACGCAGCAGATTCTCGATGTCCGGCGCGGTCGTCACAGCTCGGGAGTCAGCAGCTCGAAGTCTGAGGCGTCCATCACCCGGCGTACCCCGATCGGCTGCTGCTGCGGCACCCCACCCGGCCCCGGCACGCGTGAGATCTTCGCGGCGATCTCGATGGCGCGCTCCTCCGACTCCACGTCGACCAGCTGGTAGCCGGCGAGCATCTCCTTGAACTCCACGAACGGCCCGTCCGTGACGACCGGCGCGGTCACGCCGCCGGAAGTCACCACCTTTGCCAACTCGGGCCCGGTGAGCGCCTGCTGCTCGACCAGTTCACCGCTGTCGGTGAGTTCGGCGTTCAAGGCCGCGTAGTAATCCATGTGCGCCTTGATGTCCTCGGGCGCCCACTCGTCCATCGGCGTGTCGATGACGCCACCGTCGTAGTTCACCGTGAGCAGGTACTTCGTCATGTCAGGCTCCTCTGTTCCGCTGCACCCAGCCTGGCGCATCCACCGGAAGGACGGAGCAGGCGGCCCGTTCTCGACGTGGCGAGGTCAGTGAGATCCCCGGCCCGGGCGGTTACGATGGCAGTCGTGATCACCGCGGTGCACACGCTTGTCTACGCCGACGACCCCGACGCGGCGCGCGCCTTCCTCCGAGACGTCCTGGGCTTCCCGGGCATCGATACCGGCGGCGGCTGGCTGATCTTCAAGACCGGTCCCAGCGAGCTGGGCGTCCATCCCCGCAGGTGGGAGTACGGCGGCGACACCGGTTCGACCGATCAGCAGTTCGACGTGTCGCTGATGTGTGACGACCTGGAGACGACCATGGCCGAGCTCGCCGCGAAGGGCGCCGAGTTCAGCGGCGGCGTGCAGGACGAGGGGTGGGGCCGCACCGCTCGGCTGAAGGTCCCGGGAGCCGGCGAAATGACGCTCTACCAGCCGAAGTACGATCCGCCCGCGACGTCTTGAGCAACGCCGGACCGGCGCGGCCCATGAATACCGGCGCCTGGGAGTGGGACGAATCGCTCTATGCCGGTAGCGCCGCCCACTATGCCGCCGGCCGCATGCCCTATCCGCCCAGGCTGGCCGAGGCCATCCGGGACGCGGTCGGCCTCGACGGCACCGGCCGGCTGCTCGACGTGGGGTGTGGACCGGGATCGCTGACCCTGCTCCTGGCGCCGTACGTCCGATCCGCGGTCGGCGTCGACGCCGACCGCGAAATGATCGTCGAGGCGCGTCGCCGCTCAGCCGGCTCCGGGGTCCGCAACATCGAGTGGCGGCACATGCGGGCCGAGGAACTCCCGGCGGATCTGGGGACCTTCCGGGTTGCCACGTTCGCTCAGTCCTTTCACTGGATGGACCAACCGGTCGTCGCCCGGCGTGTACGCCGCATGTTGAGCGCGGACGGCGCCTGGATCCACGTCTTTGCCACCACACATCGCGGTGTGCCGGGTGATGACCCACTTCCCCATCCGCAGCCACCGTGGGAACGCATCGAGGAACTGGTCGCCAGCCACCT
The DNA here is from genome assembly GCA_036001925.1 of Actinoplanes sp. GTDB lineage: Bacteria > Actinomycetota > Actinomycetes > Mycobacteriales > Micromonosporaceae > Actinoplanes. The sequence continues at coordinate 5,317 of DASYTU010000154.1, read as the reverse complement.
CGGCCCGGTGCGACGGGCTGGGCAGGGAACCTTGCCGGCGGGGACGCGCAGCGGCGAGGAGGAGGTCATGCGACGGGCCGGCTTCACGGGTCCGGAACGCATCGATGTGGAACGCGGAGAGGTCGTGGAGCGCAGCCTCGACGAGATCGTCTCGGCGGTCTTTTCGCTCTCCGGGTCGGCGCCGCATCTGTTCGGAGCAAGCCTCGGTGAGTTCGAGGACGACCTGCGTCATCTCCTTGCGGCGTCGTCGCCGGACGGCATGTTCTCGGAGCGAACCCGCGAGATCGGCGTCGTGATCTGGCGCCCCTAGCGCGACGTGCTTCGAAGCGTGGCAGAAGAGAGCCCGCCCCCGGCGACGCCGGGGGCGGGCTCCTTCGTTCACCGATTCCGGTTAGTTGACTTGGCCGATCAGCACCGAACCCCGTCCCACGACGGCACCCTCGTCCGTGATGACAGCCATCTGCCCAAACAGGCTCCGGCCGGCGGGCGGCGCGGCTGCCGCGGTCACCGAGCCGGTGATCGTGGTGCTGGCACCGTTGGCCAGCGTCTTCGGCGTGGCGGGAACGGCTACCGTGCCGAGCGACGCGCTGTAGTACACGTCCAGGTAGTCATACGCCGTGCTACCGGCGGGCACCGCGTAGCCGTCCACCACGATCGTGTACGTCCCGGCGGCCGGGTTCGGGATCGACACGGACTCCTCCGAGTCGCCGTCCGCCGACTGCCCGACCCGAACGCCGTTGAGCAACACCGTCAGGTCCAGGTCGGCCGCCGCGTCGCTGACATTGCCGATCGACACGTCGAGCCGACCGGCTCCCGCAGGCACGTCCACCGTGTACTCCTGCGTCTCTCCATCGGCGATGGTCGGACGCTTCGACATGGCACTTCCGAGCGGACCGCCCTGGCCCGTCACCGTCAGCGGGCCGTACTTGTTCGTGACCGTCCAGGACACCGGGGTGGCCGTGCCGGCCGTGACGCTGGGCAGCGTCACGGTCTCGGGCGACACCGTGACGCCCTGGATCTTCGCGGTCAGCTCGAACGGGTTGCTCAACGCCGGCGACGTACGCCGCGACTCCACCTCGAGCTCCCAGACGCCCGGCATCGGGTTCTCGTACGCCCGCTCCTGCGGCTTGCAGACGGCCGGGTCGGAGTAGTTCGTGTAACAAACCGTGGAGGCCGTGGACTCCACCGGCACGCCCCACGGGTTGATCGCGATCCACCGTGTCTGCGAGCCCGTCGCGATGCCCGAGAGGTCCACCTGCAGCGCCGTCGCGCCCTCCGGCACCGTGACGAAGAAGGACGTGCTGGAGTTGCGGTCGACGGAGCCCTCCACGTTCAGCGCGTACGCGGGCGCCTTCGGCGCGACGCTCGTCACGACCGTGTTGAGCACCTCGAAGTCCACCACCGACGTGGCCGGATCGTCGACGCGCAGGATCGCGCTGTTGAGGCCGGGCTTCGGCCGGGCGACGACCCGAACGTTGACCGGCTTGTTCAGTGGCAGCACCACGCTGCCCGCCGACCTGAAGGAGCCGGTGTCGCCGAGCCAGGACAGGTTGTGCCGGATGACACGGCTGGGGCCCGAGGTGCGGGTCAGCGTGAGGGTGTACGTCTTCGCCTGGCCCGCCTTCTGGCCGCCGTCACCCGCGGCGCACCGGTTGTAGATGCCCGTGCCCTTGCCCGGCGTGGCGAGCAGATCCGAGAGCGGCGTGCACACCGGCGCGGACGACATGTACTTGCGGGTGTCCACCTTCTTGGACAGGATCGCCCACGCGCCGTTGACGTCCATCAGGCCGTTGCCCTGGCCGGCGACCGACATCCCGGGGAGCAGGTCGGCGGAGGTGTAGAGCGCACGACGCAGCGCGGCCGGCGTGATGCCGAGGTCCTGTGCCTTCGCGGCCGACAGCAGCAGCGCCGCGCCGCCGGTGGCCTCGGGCGCCGCCATCGACGTGCCGTTCTCCATGGCGTACCCGATGGGCAGCGTGTAGCCCGCTTCTGGCACACCGGGAACCACCTGCCAGCTGTTGACGGCGGAGATCGCCGAGCCGGGGGCGGCCAGGTTCGGCTTGAAGCCGCCGTCCTCGCGCGGACCGCGGGACGAGAAGTTGAACAGCGCGTTGTCCTTGCGTACGACCGAGCCGTAGTTGGCGAGCCAGGTCTCCTTCGTGATGCTCGCCGCGACACTGACCACATTGGTCGCCACCGACGGGTCGCCGATGGTGTTGACGCCGGGGCCGGAGTTGCCCGCCGAGATGAACATCTGCACGCCGTAGTCGTTGATCAACTTGTCGTAGAGCTGGGCGCGCGCGTTGTTCGCGTCGTTCAGCGCCGGGAGACCGCCGATCGACATGTTGATGACATCGACGTGCCGGTTGACGACGAGGTCGACCATGCCGGTGGTCAGCGCGGCCGCGGTGCAGCCGCCGCCCCACGAACACGCCCGCGCCGACACGATCTTGGCGCCGGGTGCCTGGCCGTCGACGTTGGGGTTGCCGAACAGGTCGTTGCCGGCCGCGATGCCCGCGACGTGCGTGGCATGCAGGCCCTCCGGGATGCCGATGTTGACGAAGTCCGCGACCTGACCGGGCAGGCCGGCCGGCGTCAGATCGACGTCCTCGCGGTACTCCACGACGAACGGCATGCTCTCGACGACCGGGGTGGCCGGATTGTCGATGCCGAAGTGGCCGACGTCGAACCTCTCCTTGTACGGCCGCATCACGGCGTCGTCGGTGAAGTCGAAGTTCTGGTTGGCGTCGACCCGGATGTCGTGGCTCACCGGGTCGTACAGGATGCCCCAGGTGTCGGTGGTGTCGCCGTCCCGGTTGACGTCGCCCGCGGCCTCGTCGTTGAGCGTGATGGCCTCGCTGAAGCGGTTGATCAGCCAGTTGCCGGCCGGCGCCTTCCAGGTGCTGCCCGCGAACGTGAACGACGGGCCGGTCACCGCGGTGCGCATGGCACGCCAGGAGCCGTCGCCCTCGGTCAGCGGGTCGGTCGCGGTCACCCAGTCGACGATCTTGCGGGCGCCGGTCGAAGTCTTCTGCAGCGCCGGGTGGTCGAGGTCCACACCGGAGTCCATGATGCCGATCGTGATGCCGCGGCCGTCGTACGTGGGGTGCTGCTTCTTGAAGTCCACCGAACCGATGTCGTTGGTCGGCAGGTATGGGTTCGCGGCAGGTGTATCGGGACCGGGGGCCGGCGCCGTGGCGGCCTGCTTCACGGCGCGGATGCCGGGCCGGGACGCATCCGTGGGGTCCGGCAACTTGATCGTCTCGTCCAGGTCGATCGCCGAGATGCCCGGCAGTTTGGCGACCTTGAGAACGTTGCCGGTGGGCACCTGCGCGAGCACGTAGCCGACCTTGTCGAAGCGGCGGGTGACCGTACCGCCCAGCCTCCGCACCGACGTCACGACGTCGGACGCCTCGCCGGAGTCGGTGGAGATGATCAGGGTGACCGCCTTCGCGCCCTTGGCCTCCGCCTGGGTCAGCAGTTCGGCGTCGTGCGAGCCGAGGGTGTCGGCCGGCGCGTCCTTGGGGGTGGCGGGCTCGACGGCGGCTGCCACGCCAGGGTCGGCGCTCGGCTGGGCGGCGACGGCAGAGGTGGCGCCGTCGAATGCGACCGAGCCCATGGCCACGCCAGAGGCGAGCAACGCGGCGAAGGCTCGTCGACTCCAGGTCGTTTGTCGTTTCACGTACGGGTCCTCCGGAAGGCAGGCGCCCGAGGGGTACCGGACGCATCCTGGGCATCTTCCGGGTACGCGGTGGATCAAGTCACTAACGTCAATGGCGTTGTGATCATGCCGTGACATTAGAGACCGTGCATGCAACGCCACCACACCATCAGGGAGGGCCCATGCTGACTCGACGACAGGTACTCACCGGCGTAGCTGCCACGGCCGGCGCCGCCGCGCTGCCGAGCGCATTCGTGGGATCCGCTGCACTCGCCGGCCCGGCCTCCGGGCCATTCGCGCTCGGCGTGGCCAGCGGCGACCCCCTGCCCGATGGCGTCATCCTGTGGACCCGGCTCGTCCAGCCGACCGGCCTGACCTCTCCCCGCCCGGTCGAGGTGGGCTGGCAGGTCGCCCGCGACCAGCGCTTCCGCCACGTGGTCTCCTCAGGTCGCGCGCTGGCCCGGCCCGAGCTGGCCCACTCGGTGCACATCGACGCCCGCGGGCTGTTGCCGGGGCGCGAGTACTTCTACCGGTTCCGGGCGCTGGGCGCACTCAGCCCGGTCGGCCGTACGAAGACCGCCCCGCACCCGCGGCACGACCTCCCGAGCCTCCGCTTCGGCATCGTCAACTGCCAGGACTTCCAAAACGGCTACTGGCCAGCGTACTGGGGCCTAGCGGACGAGGACCTTGATGTCGTGCTGCACCTTGGCGACTACATCTACGAGTACGACCCGAGCAGCCGGTTCGCGGACCGCACCCACACCACACCGCAGACTCTCGGCCTCGACCAGCTCCTCACGCTGGACGACTACCGCAACCGGCATGCGCAATACAAGGGCGACCCGGCGTTGCAGGCCGCGCATGCCGCGTTTCCCTGGATCGTCACATGGGACGACCACGAGACCGAGAACAACTACGCGGACCTCGTCGACGAGATCGACGACACCGGTGCCCGCAAGCAGACGCCCGCCGAGTTCGCCCGGGAGCGCGCGGCCGCGTACCAGGCGTACTACGAGCACATGCCGATCCGGGCGAACCTCACGCCGGGCAGCCCCGACCTGCGCATCTTCCGCCGCTTCGACTTCGGGCGCCTGGCCAGGTTCAGCGTGCTGGACACCCGGCAGTACCGCACCGATCAGCCCGGCGGGTTTCCGGGCGACTTCGGCCTCCCGGCGGCCGGCACCACGAACACGAGCGGCACCCTCACCGGAGAGGACCAGGAGCGCTGGCTCAAGGCCGGGCTCGACGACTCGCCGGCCCGGTGGAACGTGGTGGCCCAGCAGGTCATGATGAGTCGCATCAAGTTCCCCAACCCGACGGGCACCGTGCCGCCGATCGTGGCGAACCTCGACCAGTGGGACGGATACGCGCCGCAGCGCACCCGCCTGTTGCAGTATCTGGCCGACGCGCGAATTGCCAACCCGATCATCCTCGCCGGCGACATCCACTCCACCTGGCTCAGCGAGCTCAAGCTCGACTTCGACCGGCCCGAGCAGCCGTCGGTCGCCGTCGAGTTCGTCGCCACCTCGGTCAGCTCCGACTTCCCGATCGCGTTCGACGCTCCGCTCAAACAGGTCAACCCGACGCTCAACCCGCACGTGCGGTATTTCGACGGCTCGCGGCGCGGCTACCTGCGGTGCGCGGTCGGGCCGCACT
>DASYTU010000153.1:0-37472 GCA_036001925.1 Actinoplanes sp. | reverse complement strand
CGGGACTCCAGCGACCCGACCGCCCGGTTGTAGGCGGTCACCGCTCCGGCCAGTGAAGTGCCGAGCTTGCCGACGTGTTCGCCCAACGTGGACAGCCGCAAATACAGCTCGCGGGCCAGGCGGTGCACGGCCGCGGCGTTGCGAGCCAGCGCCTCCTGTCGCCACGAATACGCCACCGTACGCAGCAGCGCGATCAGCGTTGCCGGTGTGGCCAGCACGACGTTGCGCGCGAACGCGTGCTCCATCAGTGCGGGGTCCCGCTGCAGGGCGGCGTCCAGGAACGGGTCGGCCGGCACGAACAGCACCACGAAGTCCGGTGTGGACTCAAATGCCGTCCAGTACGCCTTTGCCGCGAGCGTGTCGACATGCCCTCGCAGGTGCTTGGCGTGCTGGTCGAGATGCCCGTCGCGGGTGCGTTCGTCACGCGACTCCATCGCCGACAGATACGCGTCCAACGGCGCCTTCGCGTCCACCACGACCGTACGACCGCCGTGCAGCCGGACCACGACGTCCGGACGTACCCCCTGGTTGTCGGTCGTGGCGGTGACCTGCTCGGCGAAATCGCAATGCTCGAGCAGGCCGGCCGCCTCGACGATCCGCCGCAGCTGATGCTCGCCCCAACGACCCCGCACCTGGGGCGCGCGCAGCGCGGCCACCAGCTGTCGCGTCTCGGTCCGCAGCTCGCCGGAGACCGCGCCCATCGACCGGACCTGCTCCCGCAGTTCCGCGTAGGCGTCCACCCGCTCGTGTTCGAGCTCCGCGACCCGCTGCTCGTAGCGCCGCAGCGTGTCGTGCAGCGGCGCCACCGCGCGCGCGACCGCCTCCTGCGACTGCGCCGTGGCTTCGTAGGAGAGCGCACGCAGCGATCGCTCGAGCCGTTCCTCGCCGTCCCGACGGACCTGCACGGTGGCCTCGAGCCGGGCGATGTCGGCAGCGGCCCGCAAGCGGGCCGCCAGCCAGCCCAGGGCGGCACCCACCGCCAGGCACACGATCACCACGGCCAGCGTCGAGACGGTCACGGCATGCAGCTTGCCAGAGGGGTACGACGAGACGAACGAGGGTACCGTCGAGATATGAAGGTGTTTCTGCTGGTGTTAGTGGTCCTGATTCTGATCGGCCTGATCGTCGCCTGGCGCCGTGGTTCGGCCGCACGAGAGCAGCGGCACCTCGACGACGCTCGAGCCGATGCGCAGCGGTGGTACGAGCGGCTCGGCGGTCAGGTAATGAACCTGCATGGCGACGACCCGGCCGCGCGGCAGGCGCTGTCCGATGCCAGCGAGCGCTACAACGCCGCCGGCAGCCAGTTACAGCAGGCCAAGACGGCAAAGCAATTCGCGCTGGCACGCGAGTCGGCGCTCGAGGGTCTCTCCTACGTCCGGGCAGCGCGGACGGCGATGGGCATCGACCCCGGTCCCGAGCTGCCGCCGCTGGCCAGCGCGCAGGGTGCCGGTGCGCTGACCCGGGAGCGCGAGGTCAACGTCCAGGGCCACCACTACAAGGCGGGCCCCCAGCCGGGCTCCGACACGCCGTACTACTACCCGGGTGGCCGGGTCCAGGGCCGGCCGGTACCGGCAGGCTGGTATTCGACCCCGGTGTGGAAGACCGCGCTCGGCGCCGGTGCCGGGGCGCTCGGCGGCCTGCTGCTCTTCGACGCCCTGTTCTCGCCGGCGTTCGGCGACACGGGGTACGGCGAGGGCTACGCGGACGGCTTCGCCGCGGGCGACGACGCCGACGGCGGCAACGACGTCGCCGGCGATGGTTCCGGCGGCGGCGACGGCGGCGGCGACTTCGGCGGCGGCGACTGGGGCGGCGGCGACTTCGGCGGCGGCGACTTTGGGGGCGACTTCTAGCGGGTGACGTGGCGGCTGGTTCCCGCCGCAGCGCCTAAGGTCCGGGCTACGTCAACAGCACCAGGTGCCCTCGGCGGTCCCGTGCGGACCCGCCTCGTGCGGTTCGCCGACCGATCCGCATCCCGTCCGCGGGGGCGGCCGTTCCCTTTGGAAGGGCCGCCGCCGACGGCTCAGAATGCGCTGGCAATGACGAGTTCTGGCGCACGGTCGGGCAGCATGTCGAGCTTGCCGATCCGGCCGGCGGCCTTGACGTCGCCTTCGATGAGCGCGAGCCGTTCCAGCAGCGCCGCCGGGCCGAGCGCCTCGGCCAGCGGGACGTCCGCCTTCATGGACAGCTTCCGGTCCGACTTGGCTCGCCGGACCTGCCGCAGGGCATCCCCGGCGAGATCGAGCAACGCGGCATCACCGTCGGGGGCCACTCGGGTCAGTTCGTACTTCGTCGGCCACGTTGCTCGATGCACGGAGCCGTACCGCCACCACGACCAGACCTCTTCTGTCACGTACGGCAGGAACGGCGCGAACAGCCTCAGCTGCACGGACAGCCCGGCGGCCAGCGCCGCCCGGGCCGAGTCACCGCCCGGGCCGGACGAGTAGGCCCGCTCCTTGACCAGCTCGATGTAGTCGTCGCAGAACGTCCAGAAGAACGATTCCGTCGCCTGCAGCGCGTCGGTGTGCTCGTACGCGTCGAACGCCGCGGTTGCGGTGGTGACCACCTCCGCCAGCCGGGCCAGCATGGCGCAGTCGAGCGGTTCGGCGACCGGCTGCCGGAGCGCCTCCGCCGCGCCAAGGCCGAGCGCAAACTTCGACGCGTTCAACAGCTTGGTCGCAAGCCGCCGCCCGACCTTGATCTGTGCCGTGTCGAACGCCAGGTCGGTGCCGGGCCGGCCGTTCGCCGCCCAGTACCGCACCGCATCCGATCCGTTCCGCACCAGCAGATCCATGGGTGTGACGACGTTGCCCTTGGACTTCGACATCTTCTTGCGGTCGGGATCGAGGATCCAGCCGGAGAGCACGACGGTGTGCCAGGGCAAGACGCCATTCTCGGCGTTGGCCCGGACGATCGAGGCGAACAGCCAGGTACGGATGATGTCGTGTGCCTGCGGACGTAGATCCATCGGGAACACCCGCCGGAACAGGTGCTCGTCGGTGGACCAGCCGCTGGCGATCTGAGGCGTGAGCGACGACGTGGCCCAGGTGTCCATGACGTCCGGGTCGGCCGTGAAGCCGCCCGGCACGCCGCGCTGGGACTCGTCGAAGCCGGGCGGACACCCCGAAGCAGGGTCGACTGGCAACGAGGATTCGTCCGGTATGAGAAGCTTCTCGTAGTCCGGCTCGCCAGCGTTGTCGAGCCGGTACCAGATCGGGAACGGCACGCCGAAGAATCGTTGCCGGCTGATCAGCCAGTCTCCGGTCAGGCCGTTCACCCAATGCTCGTACCGGTGCAGCATGTGCGGCGGGATCCAGTGCAGCTGCCGGCCACGCTCCAGCAGCTCCTCGCGGAGCGCGGGGTCGCGGCCGCCGTTGCGGATGAACCACTGCCGGCTCGTGACGATCTCCAGCGGCAAGTCGCCCTTCTCGTAGAACTTCACCGGATGCGTGATCGGCCGCGGCTCGCCCAGCAGGTCGCCCGACTCCTCCAGCAGCCGGACGATCTCCCGCCGGGCGCCGTTCACGGTCAGCCCGGCGAACGGCTCGTAGGCCGCCGAGGGCACGCCCGCCGGACGATCCGGCAGGAACCGGCCGTCGCGCCCCAGCACGACCCGCGTCTCGAGGTTGAGATCGCGCCACCAGAGGACGTCCGTCAGGTCGCCGAACGTGCAGACCATCGCGATACCCGTTCCCTTGTCGGGTGCGGCCGCCGGGTGCTCGTACACCGGGACCTCGACATCGAAGAACGGCGTCCGGACGGTCCGGCCGAGGAGCTTGCGGTAGCGCTCGTCGGACGGGTGGAAGACCAGTGCGACGCAGGCCGGCAGTAGTTCGGGTCGGGTGGTCTCGACCTCCACGGGCCCGTCCGGGCCGTGGAAGCGGATCCGGTAGGAGGCGCCGGGCCACTCGCGGTCCTCCAGTTCGGCCTGGGCCACGGCCGTGCGGAAGCTGACATCCCAGAGCGTCGGCGCCTCGGCCGTGTACGCCTCCCCGCGCGCGAGGTTGTTCAGGAACGCGCGCTGCGACACCGCCTGAGATCTCTCGCCGATCGTCGTGTAGCTCGTCGACCAGTCGACCGAAAGCCCCAGCCGCCGCCACACGGCCTCGAACGCCTTCTCGTCCTCGGCCGTCAAGCTCTCGCACAGCTCCACGAAGTTGCGCCGGGAGATCGAGACCGGCGGCTTCGGTGGCGTGGTGGGGGGTTCCCAAGCGGGGTCGTAAGGCAGCGATGGGTCGCACCGGACACCGAAAACGTTCTGCACCCGGCGCTCGGTGGGCAGCCCGTTGTCGTCCCAACCGATCGGATAGAAGACCGTCTTGCCGCGCATCCGCTGGAACCGCGCGACCGTGTCGGTGTGCGTGAACGAGAAGACGTGCCCCACGTGCAACTCGCCCGATACGGTCAGCGGAGGCGTATCGATCGCATATACATCCGAGCGCTCCTTCGAGCGGTCGAACGCGTACGTGCCCTCCCCCTGCCAGCGGCTCGCCCATTTCTCCTCGAGGCCGTCCAGCGACGGTCGCTCGGGGAGGCCGGCGTGCGCGGTCCTACCCGTATCAGTCATGCGCTGATGCTACGACCGTCGGTGACCGCGAGTCCGCCGATAATCGGCGACCCACGACCATCCTGCCCGTTCGTGACACGGCGGGGCCTAGGCGCGCTCATGATCGGGCCCCTCGTGGTTGAGTAGCCAGCTCTTCACGGTCAGGCCCCACCGATACCCGCCGAGCGTCCCGTCCGAGCGCCGGACGCGGTGGCACGGCACCACCAACGCGACCGCGTTCCGCGCGCACGCCGCGGCCGCCGCGCGCACCGCGTCCGGCCGCCCGACGAGCGCCGCGAACTGCGTATACGTCACCGGCGCTCCCGGCTTGATATCTCGCATCACCTGCCACGCCTGAGCGATGAACCGGCCGCCGATGTGCTGCTCCACCGGCACGTCGTCGAGCGCCGCCAGATCGCCGTCGAAATAGGACCGCACCGCGGCGCTTACGGGCCCGACATCCGCCGCCGGCTGCGTCTCCTCACGAAGATCCGGATGTACGAGCGCGAGCAGTTCGCCCACCTCGCGGGTAAAGCCCGCTGCGCGCACGGCACCGGCGTCGCTAACGAGCGCGGTGTACGGACCGATCGGGGTGTCCATCGTCGAGTAATGCAACATGTCGTCCTCCAGAAGACGTGTGAAGGGACCCGCAGCCGGACCAGCGGCGGGATGTCAGCGGTCAGGGAATCGGTGAGGTCCATGCGGGCCGGCCGAAGTCGAAGCGGCGGGCCGGTCGGTGGCACGCCGTCGGTGGGCCTGAGTCCTGCCTGGCCGGAGTCTGGGCGTTCCGGAAGGGTGTGCAGGGTCGAGGTCGAAGAGCGGGCCGGTCAGCGGTGGAGTTGTCGGGCCCGGGCCTGCCAGAGGTAGCTGTCGGCCGGGACCGCCGGAGGGTAGCTGTCGAGCCCGGGACCGCCGGAGGCACTACTAGCCGGCCCGCCAGAGGCGGATGAGTGCGTAGGAACGCCAAGGCCGCCAGCGTTCGGCGTGTGCCTCCAGCTCTCTGGGGGTGTCCGGAAGGCCGAGAGCCCTGGCACCGCGGCGCACCGGGAGGTCGGTGGGCAGGAACACGTCGGGGTCGCCGATCGCGCGCATGGCCACGTATCCGGCGGTCCATGCGCCGATGCCGGGCAACTCCGTGAGCCGCGCGATGGCCTCTTCCCGGTCGGCGCCCGGTTCGAGATCGACCTTTCCGGACGCCATGGCCACGGCCAGTGCACGGATGGTCTCCCGGCGAGCGACCGGCATCCCGAACGCGCTGTCCGGAAGGTCCGCCACTGCCGCCGCACTGGGAAACCCGACCAACCCCGATCCGCCGCCGGCAACAGGCGCGCTGGTTCCGGTTGTGCCGGCCCTCAGCGCGCCGGCCCTCTGCGCATCGGCTGCGGACGCGTCGGCTTCCACCGCGTCGGCACCTAGTGCGTCGGCTGCGGACGGGTCGGCCTCGTCCCCGACGTCGAGGGAAGCCTTGGCCGCGGCCGCGCGGATCAGGCGCGTCAACGTGGTCCTGGCGCTGGCCACGCTCACCTGCTGGCCGACGATCGCCCGCACCGCCATCTCGAAGGCGTCCACCGACCGGGGTACTCGTACCCCTGGCTCCACCTTGACGTACGCCGCGAGTGCGGGGTCGGCGCCTAGTGTGCCGTCGATGGCAATCGGGTCGGCATCGAGGTCGAGCAGGCGGCGGCAACGGGCCACCGCCGGGGCCAGGTCGCGTACGTCGGCGAGGTGCAGCGTGGCCGCGACCCACTGGTCGCCCGGGGTCAGCGCCACCGTCGCGGCGCCGTGCGGCAAGTTCAACGCTCGCCGATACGTGACGCTGTCGCACTCCTCGATGTCCGGCAGTACGCGGGCGGCGAGGAACTCCAGCAGCGATGACCTATGTAGGGGCGGCCGATAGGCGAGGCGCAGGCTGATCGTGCCGGCATCGGTTTGGGGTGCCGACCGCCGCGCTCGCAGCACGCTGGGCGGCTGCGCGTACACCTTGAGGATCGTGTCGTTGAACTGCCGCACGCTGCCGAACCCGGCCGCGAAGGCGATCTCGCCGAACCCGAGCTCGGTGGTCTCGATCAGGATGCGTGCGATCTGCGCGCGCTGCGCGCGGGCCAGCGCGAGCGGCCCGGCGCCGAGTTCGGCGGTGAGGAGGCGGTGGAGGTGGCGCTCCGTGTAGCCGAGGCGGCAGGCCAGGCCCGGAACGCCGTCACGATCCACGACGCCGTCGCCGATCAAGCGCATGGCGCGGCCGACGACGTCGGCCCGCACGTCCCACTCCGGCGATCCGGGCGCGGCGTCGGGCCGGCACCGGCGGCAGGCGCGGAAGCCCTCCCGCTGAGCGGCGGCCGCGCTGGGGAAGAACCTGACGTTGGAGCGCTTCGGCGTCACGGCGGGGCAGGACGGCCGGCAGTAGATGCCCGTGGTCGTGACGGCCGTGTAGAACCAGCCGTCGAACCGCTCGTCACGGCTGTCCGCGGCGCGGTAGCACCGCTCGAAGTCCAACTCCATGACCTTGAGTCTGCCCGCATGGCGGATCGGGCGGCTGGCGGGTTTCGGACAACTTGGTGAAGGTGTGGCCGTCGAACGCATGTCCGAAGTTATACCGGGTTATACTTCGGTTGTGAAGACCGCGATTTCCATACCTGACGAGACGTTCGCACGAGCCGAGGAACACGCCGAGGCGCTCGGGATGAGCCGCTCGGAGTTCTTCACGCGGGCCGTGCGCCGCTATATCGAGCACTTGGAGGCCGAGTCGCTGACCGGTCGGATCAACGCGGCAATCGACATGGCATGGCCCGACGGCATGACGATCGACGCCGTCCGGTATGGCCATCGCCACCCCGCCACCGGCGACGGCTCATGGTGATCCGCCGTGGCGACATCTATTGGGCCGACCTCGGTGGTCGCCGGCCGGTGCTGGTCGTCCAGGCGCAGCCGTACAACGACAGCCGGCTGCCGACCGTGCTCGCCGCAGTGATCACGTCGAACACCACGTTCGCCACGATGCCCGGCAGCGTGTTCCTGCCGGCGGCGGTGTCCGGTCTGCCCGAGGACGCGGTGGTCAACGTGACCGCGCTGGTCACGCTCGGCAAGGCCGACCTGGAGGGCCCGATCGGCACGGCCCCGGCCGAGGAGATGTCCGCGATCGACGACGGCTTGCGCCGCGTGCTGGGGATATGACGCGCGGCGCGCGAATCCGAGCGGGGCTCGATAGGCGAAAGGGCGCGAGGCTCGTTGTGCTGTCAACCACGGTTGACAACGTGGCGGGCTGTCAACTATGGTTGACAGCCCAGCGAAGGAGAAACATGAACATCGACCAGCGCGGCGATGCGATCACCGCCGGAGACGGGACGACCATCCGATACCGGACGTTCGGGAACGGCGGACCGGCCGTCGTCCTGCTGCATGGCGGCATGCAGACGTCGCTGAACTTCCTGAAGCTCGCCGATCTGCTCTCGGACCGGTTCACCGTGCACATTCCCGATCGCCGCGGCCGCGGCCTCAGCGGCCCGCCGGGTGCCGGCTACGGGCTCGCGACCGAGATCGAGGACCTCCGCCAGCTCATCCGCGAGACGGGAGCCCGCAACCTGTTCGGGCTCAGCTCGGGCGCGGTCATCGCGATCCAGGCCGCGCTCCGGATCCCCGAGATCGAACGCATCGCGCTCTATGAGCCGCCCCTGAAGTTCGGCACGTTCTCCCCGATCGCCTGGCTGCCACGGTACGAGCGCGAGCTGGCCAGGGGCCGCAAGGCGGCCGCCTTCGTCACCGTCATGAAGGGCACCGCCGACGCTCCTGCATTGCGTTGGGTGCCGCACGCCGTGCTGGTACCGCTAGTCAAGGTCGGCATCCGCGCCGACGGCCGGGCGAGCGAGGTTGGGGACGGTCGCGGGCGCCTTCCCTGGCGGACCAGCGGTCGCACCCGGCGAACGAGTCGCGGAGTGCGGTCCGGCCGGCCGCTCGGCTACACCCCGCTGGGCGACCTCATCCCGACCATGCGCCAGGACGCGACCGTGGTCCAGCAGTCCGCCGGTCCGTTGGACCGGTTCGCGGCGCTGCGGGCGGAGACCCTGCTGCTCGGCGGTGACAAGAGTGCGCCGTACCTGAAGGCGGTCTTGAATGGTCTTGAAGCCGTGGTGCCGCATGTGCGGCGCGTCACGTTGCCCGGCGCCGGGCATCTCGCCGCCGACAACAGCGGCAAGCCCCAGTTGGTGGCCGACCAGCTCCGGGCTTTCTTCTCCTGACTGATAAGCCGACCTGCCCGAGCAGCGCGTCCACGCCGGGCCAGCCGGGGGATACCTGGCGACCGTAGACTGGCATGTCGTGAGCCTCACCATCGGAATCGTCGGCCTGCCCAACGTTGGCAAGAGCACCCTCTTCAACGCCCTGACCAAGAACGACGTGCTTGCCGCGAACTACCCGTTCGCGACGATCGAGCCCAACGTCGGCGTGGTCGGGCTCCCCGACGATCGGCTCGCCAAGCTCGCCGAGATCTTCCACAGCGAGAAGATCATCCCGGCGCCGGTAGCGTTCGTCGACATCGCCGGCCTCGTTCGCGGAGCGTCGAAGGGCCAGGGCCGCGGCAATGCCTTCCTCGCCAACATCCGGGACGCGTCCGCGATCTGCCAGGTGGTGCGCGCGTTCACCGATCCCAACGTGCTGCACGTCGACGGCGAGATTTCGCCCGCCGACGACATCGAGACGATCAACACCGAACTGATCCTGGCTGATCTACAGACCATCGAAAAGGCGCTGCCACGCCTGCAGAAGGAGGCCAAGGTCAGGAAGGACCGGGCGCCGGCGGCGGCCGCCGCCGAGGCCGCGTTCAAGCTGCTCAACGACGGTGTCACCCTCTACCAGGGCGCGTCGGGCGCGGGCATCGATCTCGACGCGCTGTCCGAGCTTCACCTGCTCACGACCAAGCCCTTCCTGTACGTCTTCAACGTCGACGAACCGGAGCTGGGCAACGACGCGTTCCTGAACGAGATGCGAGCGCTCGTGGCGCCGGCCGAGGCTGTCTTCATGGACGCGAAGATCGAATCTGAGCTCATCGACCTGCCCGACGACGAAGCGCTGGAGCTGCTCGAGTCCACTGGTCAGACCGAGCCGGGGCTCAACCAGCTGATCCGCGTCGGCTTCAACACGCTCGGCCTGCAGACGTACCTGACGGCGGGGCCGAAGGAGGCTCGGGCCTGGGTGATCCCGGTCGGGGCGACGGCTCCCCAGGCGGCGGGTGTGATCCACAGCGACTTCCAGCGCGGCTTCATCAAGGCCGAGATCGTCAGCTACGACGACCTGATCGCCGCGGGCTCGATGGCGGCGGCGAAGGCCGCGGGCAAGGTTCGCATGGAGGGCAAGGACTACGTCATGAGGGACGGCGACGTGGTCGAGTTCCGCTTCAACGTCTGAAGCGGCCCCCATAACTGCAGCTCACCGCGTTGGATTTCAAGTAAACAACGACGTACTTGAAATTGATCGTCAAGATTTCAACTGCGCACCGTGACATCTTGCGTCAACTGACGTGAGCGTTGTCGCCTCAACGGATAGCTCAGTCGCGGAGGTTGCGTTGGTCGGCGAGGCGTTCGAGATCGGCGGTGAGCTCGTCGAGGCGTTGCATGCCGCGGTCGAGGATGTCGGCGCTCTGTTCGCTAGGGCGTAACGCCAGGACGGGCGCCATGATGTCGTCGGCGCGGCTCGCGTAGTCGCGTTGGGCGGCGGCGATGGCCGCGGTGATCTCCTCGGCGGCGCCTTCGGGGGACAGGCGCAGCGTGTCCGGGCTGAGCCGCAGGTCCAGCACCCGGCCGCCAGGGCCGGTACGGGCGTGCACCAGGCCGCGCGGCGATTCGCCTTCGCCGGCATAGTCGTTCAGCTGCTGTTGCATCCGGGTGATGCGGTCGATCTGGTCCTGGGCGTACTCCGCGAGGTCGGTGAGGCTGCGGATTTCGGTCATGTCTTGCTCCTCGGCCAGCGGTTGGCGGCTCGTGATCCTATCGGTTGGATGCGATGCTGGTCGCGTGGGCATCAAGGACTATGCGGCAAACGTGGAGCCGGCCGTACGATCGTTGCTCGGTGACGGTGAGCGGTTGTTGGCCGCGGCGCCGTTGGTGAAGAACCCCGGCACGACCGAGGACGTGGACGTCGCCGACGAGTTGAAGAACCTGCTCGATCCAACGATCCTGTTAGGACTCGGCACGCATCCCGGCAACGCGATGCAGCAGGCGATGTTCGGGCGGGCCGTGACGGGGACGCCGGATTCGGTCGCGCGCCGGCTGTTCGAGGCGATCGACACGGCGGCTGCGCCGAAGGTGGCGGTGACCAGCGAGCGGCTGCTGATCGTCGAGATCGATGCGGTGCCGCGCGGCAAAGGCTTCTGGGGACGGTGGTTCGGTCCGTCCGATCTGGTCGCTCGGTACGTCCACGCGGTGCCCCGTACCGCTATTCTCGGTGCCGTCGAGGCGCCGGCGGGCGTCCTACGTCGAGGTCGGCTGTTGGTCGGATTCGTGGATGGGTCGGGATGCGTGCTGGTGTGCTCGCCGCCGAGCCTCGCGGAGTCGGTGGTGCGGGCGATCGGCGCGCCGCGGCCGGATGCTGCCGGTACTCAGAAGGAGCACAGTTGAGCCAGCCTTTGAAGGTGTACCTGGAGTCGATGACCCGGTACGCCGCCGCGATGGACGACCTGAGAGCAGGTTTCGGCAACACGCGGCAGTTGCTCGTCGACGCCGACGTGACCGGGGACAGCTTCGGCTTGCTGCCGGCTTCGCGCGACGTCGCCGCGGTGTACGAGCAGCGCACCACCGAGGGTCTGGAAGTGCTGCGGACCGGAGAGGACGTATTCGGCGACATGGCCGAGGCGTTCCGGCAGATGCGCGACAACTACCACGCGAGCGACGGGGGCAGTGCCCGCCGCCTGGGAGCCGGCCGGTGACGCGGGCGGCCAGCGGCGCGGAGCGCATCGAGGGCTGGCTCGGGCCGGCCGGGGCGGCGTACGGAATCATCAAGCCGATCGTCGAATTTCTCTCCCACCCGCTGGACGAGGTCACCGGCGACCCGGTTCAGTTGCGGGACAAGGCAGTGGCGTGGCGGGCCGCCGCCGACCAGCTCCAGGCCCACGCCGAGGCCGAGCTGGCGGCCCGCACCGACCTGCTGTCCTATTGGGAGGGCGAGGCGGCCGAGACCTTCAACAACGAGATGACGCAGGTCAATCAGTCGTTGACGGAAATCGCGGAGCATTTCGACGCGACCGCGCAGCTGCTCGACGGCTCGGCCGAGGGCGCCCAACAAGCGCAGGAACTGGTCGAGCACATCGTCAAGGAGCTCATCGCCTGGCTGATCGTCACGATCATCGTCGCGCTGGCCTCGGCATGGATCACGGCCGGCGCGTCCGTCGCCGTGGGCGCGGCCGCCGGTGGTGTGGAGGCCGCGGCCGCCGGCACCCGGGCCGCGACGGTCGCGCTCCGGCTCGCGAACCTGCTCCGCAAGGTGTCCGAGTTCCTGATGAAGATGAGCAAGTTCGCCAAGGCGTACAAGCTCACGAACATCGGCAAGGTGGGCGTGCAGAACTGGGCGAGCGCCCGCTACGCCAGCACCGCCGGCTACCAACTGCTCGCCACCAACTGGGTGATCAAGAAGACCATCGTCCAACCTACGCTGGGGCCGAGCATCGACAAGGTCACCGGTGCCGACGAGACCTGGAAGTTGCCACAGGTCTTCTAGGGACCGGCCGGGGGCCGGCACCGCTGCCGTGCCGGCCCCGGTACGCACTAGGCGAGCGAGACGGCCACCTTCTCCAGGGCGTCCATGGACGTCTGCATGCCGCTCTCCATGCCGGACTCGATGACTGCGTCGCGGTCCGCTCGGTCGCGGTAGTCGCACAGCATCTCCATGAACGTGCGGCCGTCCTTCTCGGTTAACGTCACCGTGATCAGTCCGGCGTGGTCGTCGGGTTGCGGGATGCCCTCGAACACCTCGGTGTTGACCAGCCGCTCATCGGGGACGATCTCGCGGTACTCACCGCGGAACGCCACCTCGTAACCACCGCCGGCCTCCATCACGTACCGCCATTTGCCGCCAACCCGCAGGTCGACCTCGGCCAGCGTGACCGTCCCCCTGTCGCCGCTCCACCAACGCTTGATGAGCTCCGGCGTGGTGTACGCCTTCCACACCAGATGCTTGGGCGCGTTGAACTCGCGTGTGATGAGGATCTGGTTCTCGCTCGGGAGCGTCACCTTCGCGGTGCCGCTAGTCGTCGCTGCCATCTCGTTCCTCCGCTTCCTTGAGTTCGTCGAGAACGTCGTCCATCAGGTCGAACCGCTTGTTCCAGGACTGTTCGTACTTGGCCAGCCAGTCGTGGATGGGTTTGAGCGGTTCGGCGTTGAGCCGGTACATCCGCTGCCGCCCTTCGTCACGGACGTGCACGAGGTCTACCTCGCGGAGCACGCGTAGGTGTTTGGACACCTGCGGTTGCGCCAGGCCGAGCAGCTCGACAAGGTCGTTGACCGGCCGCTCGCCCGCGGCCAGGAGATCGAGGATCTGCCGCCGCCGGGGCTCGGCCACCGCGTTGAACGCGTCCGTCGTGGTTGCTGCTCGTGCCATGGCGCAATCATATACCTATAAGGGAATACGTCAACCCGCGAACGAGGAATCGCTGAACCACGTGCAGGTCAAGAGTCTGACGAGGCCATCTTGTCCAACGCCGCCGCCAACTTGCCGAGGTCCACCTCGCTGAGGTGGTCGAAGATCCGCCGGCGGACGCTGGCCAGGTGTGACGGCCAGGCCTCTTCCAGGCGAGCCAGACCCGCGTCGGTGAGTACGGCGTTCAAGCCACGCGCGTCGCTCTCGCATGGGACCCGCTCGAGGAACCCCAGAGACTCGAGCTTGGCGGCGAGCCGGGTCATGCCGCTCAACGACATGTCGCAGGCCGAGGCCAGTTCGCTCATCCGCATCAGGTGCTCGGGCGTCTCGGAGAGGATCCGCAGCGCCGTGTACTCACTGAGCGACATCCGCTGTTCGCGCGCGAGGTCCGCATCTAGGGCGCGCGGGATCACAAGCATGAATCGGCCCAAAGCGCGCATGACCGCTTCCTCCTCGGCGCTGAGCGGCCGAAGACCGGGAGGCAGTGTGGCGGACATGACAGTGATCGTACGGCCTTGACAGGGTCTTTTCTGGCGAGTATTTGTTTGACGAAGCAAACAGACTCGGGAGCAGGGCATGACGAAGATCGGCATCATCCTGGGCAGCACCCGTCCGGGCCGCAACGGCGAGGGCGTCGCCAAGTGGGTACTGGAGGTGGCCTCGCGGCGGACCGACGCCGAGTTCGAGCTGGTCGACCTGCTCGACTACAAGCTTCCGCACCTCGACGAGGGCCTGCCGCCGTCGATGGGGCAGTACAGCCAGCCGCACACCATCGACTGGGCCAACAAGATTGCGTCGTTCGACGGCTTTGTGATGGTCACCCCGGAGTACAACCACTCCACCTCGGGCGCGCTCAAGAACGCGATCGACTTCCTCTACAGCGAGTGGAACAACAAGGCTGTCGGCTTCGTCAGCTACGGCGCGCTCGGTGGGGCGCGCGCCGTCGAGCACCTGCGGTTGATCGCCGGAGAGCTTCAGATGGCGGACGTACGGGCGCAGGTCGCGCTGTCGCTCTACACCGACTTCGAGAACTTCAGCAAGCTCGTCCCGTCCGACCACTAGACGCAAGCGCTGAACACGATGCTCGACCAGCTCGTGGCGTGGAGCTCGGCCCTGTCCCCGCTCCGCGTTCCCGCCGGGGTCTAAGCCGGGACCGTCAGCGGGTGAGCGCCCCGCCCCGCCGGTAATGAATGGCGTGCGCGGAGCGCGGCGGCCGAGACTGCCACGGTGGACGACTTCGACGATCTGATCGCCGAGGCTGCGGCCGTACCGCTGGCGGGCTGGGATTTTTCCTGGTTCGACGGCCGCGCGACCGAGCAGCGGCCGACCTGGGGATATGCCCGGCTGATCGGTGAGCGCATGGCCGTCGCCGCCGCGGCACTGGACGTGCAGACCGGCGGCGGCGAAGTCCTCGCGACCATCCCGCGGCCGCCGGCGCTGCTGGTCGCGACGGAGTCCTGGCCACCCAATGTGGCCGTGGCCGCGCGCAACCTGAAGCCGCTTGGCGCGTCGGTGGTCGCGGCTGCCGACGCGCCCGGGCTGCCGTTTCGGGATGCGAGCTTCGACCTGGTGGTGAGCCGGCATCCGGTGCAGACCTGGTGGGACGAGATCGCGCGGGTGGTGCGGCCCGGCGGTACGTACCTGTCCCAGCAGATCGGCGCGGGCAGCAACCGCGAACTCTCCGAGGCCATGATGGGTCCACTGCCCCCGCCCGACCGGCAGCACCCTGAGCAGGTCGCGGCGGCCGCCGAGGCGGCCGGGCTGCACGTCGTGGATCTGCGCGCGGAGCGCTTGCGCGCCGAATTCTTCGACGTGGGCGCGGTCGCGTATTTCCTGCGCAAGGTGATCTGGACGGTGCCCGACTTCACCATCGAGAGGTACGAGCGTCAGCTGCGCGCCGTGCATGACCGTATCCGTGCCGAAGGGAGCTTCGTCTCGTACCCGAAGCGGCTGTTGATCGAGGCCGTCAAGGTCGGAGGACGCGGCCGTGGATGAGGCGCGACTGGTCGAGCTGGCCGAACGCCTCGTCGCCGTGCCCGGCATGGTCGGGGTGGTGCTCGGCGGGAGCCGCGCCCGGGGCACCCACGCCCCGGACTCGGACACCGACCTTGGTCTGTACTACCGCGGTGCGCTCGACATCGAGCGACTGGGCGAGCTGGCCCGTGCGGTCGCCGGGCCCGCGGCGCAGGTCACCGAGCTCGGCGCGTGGGGTCCGTGGGTGGACGGCGGCGGCTGGCTCACCATCGACGGCGAACCGGTCGACTGGATCTACCGGGACATCGACCGGGTCGAGCGGGCGTGGCACGACGCCGAGCAGGGTCGGTACCGGTTTCACGCGCAGACGGGACACCCGCTGGGCGTGCCTGACTTCACGTACCCGGGAGAACTCGCCCTCAGCGTCATCCTCGCCGATCCGACCGGCGAGCTGGCGTCGCTGCGCGAACGCACGCTGGTATTTCCGCCCACGCTGGCGGATGCGCTGGTCACCGGCCTGTGGGAGGCCGACTTTCTGCTCCGCATCGCGCGCAAGGCGGTCGGCCGCGGCGACGCGGCCTATGTGGCCGGCTGCCTGTTTCGGGTGGCCGGACTGTGCGCGCACGCCCTGCATGGCGCCGGCCGCCGATGGCTGATCAACGAGAAGGGCGCGGTGCCGTCCGCGGCGGCGATCCCGGGAGCACCGGAACGATTCAAGCAGCGCGTCGATGCGGTCTTCGCCGCGGTGGACGGCGATCCGGTGCACCTCACCGAGGCGCTCGACCTGGCCACCGACCTCGTCCTCGAGACGGCCGACGCGTGCGCCATGATGGCGCGATGACTGCCGAGGTACCGACCATCCTCGCGACCAGCGCCGGCTTCCAGCCGGGTGACTACGGCCTGCTCGACATGCGACCCGGGCCGATCCATCACTTCGCCGCGGAGCTGGCCAATGTCCGCGACAATGCCCGGATCTGCGTGCTCAACCAGGCCACCGGCGATCCCGAGAACCGGATCGGCGCGACCTACGCCGCGTTCGCGCGGTCCGCCTTCCGGGCGTCGCACCTGCAGCTCTTCCCGATGCCGAACGTCGAGGATGTACGGGCCCATCTGCTGAACCAGGACGTCATCTGGGTCGGCGGCGGCAGCGTCGCGAATCTGGTCGCGGTGTGGCGGGTACACGGCCTGCCCGAGATCCTGCATGAAGCGTGGCAGCGCGGCATCGTGCTCGGCGGCGCCTCAGCCGGCTCGATCTGCTGGCACGTCGGCGGCAGCACGGACAGCTACGGGCTCAAGCTCCGGGCGTTCACCGACGGGTTGGGCTGGCTGCCGTACAGCAACGGCGTGCACTACGACGCGGAGGAACAACGGCGTCCGAAGATGCACGAGCTGATCGGCAACGGGACGCTCCCCGACGGGTATGCGACCGACGACGGCGCCGGGCTGGTCTACCGCGGCACCCGGCTCGCCGAGGTCGTCGCGGACAAGGAAGGACCCCAGGGGTACGAACTCAAGCGGGCAGCGGACGGCTCGGTGATCGAGACGCCGCTGCCCACCCGGGTGCTGCCGCCCGGCTAGTCAGCTCGCGTAATGCAGGATCACGTTGTGGACGTGGTGGGCCTTCTGGGAGCCGCGGAACTCCACCTCGTACGTGTGGGTGCCGACTGCGATCGCGATCGTGCCGGTGGAGAAGAACTGACCGGCCCAGCTCTTGTTGCTGACCACGCTGACGCTGCTGACCTTCGAGTACGGGATGCTCGTGATCGCGACACGCTTACCCACGAACGACTTGTCCTGCACGATGATCCGGCGCGTCGTCAGCCCGATGAACCCGGTGCCGGCGCCGACCGCGTCGTAGACGGCGATGATCTGTTCGCCCTCGAGGAGGCCGCTCTCGATCTGCTGCAGCTGGCCCTTGTTGTCGTACACCACGTCTGTCATATCGCAGAGCGTAGAGCGGCGGGGCTATTGACCGACGACCGTCCGGTACGCATCCTCGATGCGAGCGGCGAGCGTAACCTCACCGTCCGTGATCGCTACGCCGTCCGGGGCGCCGAGGCAGATCTGTGTGTGGCCGTCTAATCGGCGAATGTTGGGACGGATGCGCAAGGTATCGGCCGCCACCTTGATCCGTTCCGTCAATGCGGCATGCTGACTGTCGTCACACGCGAGCACCCGCTTCAACTGGACGCCGTCCTGGGTCCAGCCGCCGAGTAGGGTCAGCGCGTCGCTCAGGTAGTCCGAACGTGTCGCGCGCTGTCTTCTGGCCCGCATGGCCCTCCTCAAGCGTCGTTGCCGGCTTGTGGCCAAACTGTCGCCGTGTCGTCATGGTCGGTGCCCACAGTCTTGTCTTCCGCCTCAAGCATGTCCACGCCCACATATGCGTGTTCTCGTGACGATCGGGACGGCTCGGGCAACCTGAACGGTGAACTTTTATGGCACGATCCCACCCCATGTGGCCGAAACGCGACGTCAGGCAGTCGCGATCACGAAGAGTGATCGTCGCGGCCGTGATCGTCATGGCCGGCCGTGTGCTGGCCTGCGAGCGGTCGACGCCGCCGGAGGTCGCGGGTCGCTGGGAATTCCCGGGCGGCAAGGTCGAACCCGGCGAGACCGACGAGCAGGCACTCGCCCGCGAGTGCGCGGAGGAACTCGGCGTACGGGTCGAGGTCGGCGACCGGGTCGGCCGCGACGTGCCGCTGGCCGGGGGTCGAGCCGTGTTGCGCGTCTTCGCCGTGACGCTGCTGGACGGCGAGGTGCCGCGGGCTCTCGAGCACTCCGCGATGCGCTGGCTCGGCGCGGACGAACTCGACAGCGTTCCGTGGCTGCCGGCGGACGAACCCATCGTCTCAGAGCTACCCGGTCTCCTGTCTCGAAAAGGTCTGGCGTAGCTCCCGCTTGAGCACCTTGTGGCTGGGGCCGAGCGGCAGCGCGTCGACGAACCTCACCAGGCGCGGGTACTTGTGCCGGCCGAGCCGATCCTTCGACCATTTGATCAGCTCTTCCTCGGTCAGGCCGTCGCCGTCCGCGACCACCACCGCACAGATCTCCTCGCCCTGCACCTCGTCCGGTACGCCGATGACGGCCACCTGGACCACAGCCGGGTGCCGCGCCAGCGCCTCCTCCACCTCGCGCGGGTAGACGTTGAAGCCGCCTCGGATCACCAGGTCCTTCTTGCGGTCGACGATCGTGATGAAGCCGTCCGCGTCCTTGGTTCCCAGATCACCGCTGCGGAACCAGCCGTCGACCATCGCCTGCGCGGTCTCCTCGGGCCGGTTGAGGTAGCCGGCGAAGACGTTGTGCCCGCGAATGACGATCTCGCCGAGCTCGCCGGTCGGCAGGAACTCGATGCGCTCCTCGAGCTCGGGCCGGGCGATCTCCACCTCGACGCCCCAGATCGGGTGACCGATGGTGCCGGCCTTCGTGCCGAACGCGGGCTGATTCGTAGTGGCCGTCGGCGATGTCTCCGACAGGCCGTACCCCTCGAAGATCGTCGCGTGGAACGTCTCGCGGAACCGCTCCAGCACGGCCATCGGCAGCGATGCGCCGCCGGAGACGCAGAGTCGTAACTTTGGAAGGTTTTGTCTTCTGTTTTCCGCCGCGGGCAAGCTCAGCAGGTCTTGTCTTCTGCTTTCCGCCGCGGGCAAGCTCAGCAATTCGTCCGCCTTCGCCGCGGCCTCCAGCAGCGCGATGTACATCGTCGGCACGCCGTGGAAGACCGTGACGCCCTCGCGCACCATCAGCTCGATGGCGGCCTCGCCGCTGAACCGGGCCAACAGCACCAGCGTGCCGCCCAGCCGGAAGGTGCCGTTCATACCCACGGTCTGGCCGAACGTGTGGAACAGCGGCAGGCATCCGAGCACCACGTCGTCCTGGCGGGCGTCGTTCGCGTCGAAGACGTTGACCGTGGCGTTCATGACCAGATTGAGGTGGGTCAGCAGCGCGCCCTTAGGTTGGCCGGTCGTGCCGCTGGTGTAGAAGACGACCGCGATGTCCTCGGCCTCCCGGGTCACGTACGTGCGCAGCGGCGGCACGCCGGCCGCGGCTTCCTCCAGCCGCTCCGGGGCGTCGGCCAGCCCGACCGGAAGCGACCCCACGCACACCAGCCGGGTGCCAGCTGCGTGTGCCGCGGCCGCCCCGAGCGCGAGCTGGCTGCAGTGGGCGACGAGCACATCCGTGCCGCTGTCGCGCAGCACGTACGCCATCTCGTCCGCGGTGAGCAGCAGGTGCACCGGCACGAT
Organism: Actinoplanes sp.; assembly: GCA_036001925.1. Taxonomy (GTDB): domain Bacteria; phylum Actinomycetota; class Actinomycetes; order Mycobacteriales; family Micromonosporaceae; genus Actinoplanes. The sequence goes on along the minus strand of DASYTU010000153.1, from coordinate 18,095 downwards.
GGTCGCGCCCACGGCGAGTGCCGCGTAGTAGACCCGCGGGAAGTCGAGCACGTTCGGGATCAGCATGGCCACGGTGTCGCCCGGGCCCACGCCGAGCTCGCGCAGCCCGGCCGCGTACGAGCGCGACTGCTGCCACAGATCCTTGTAGGTGACCCGGGTGCCGGCGTCGACGACCGCGATCTTGTCGGGGTAACGGCGGGCCGCCTCGGCGAGAACGGCAGCCAGCGAGAGCGTGGTCATGCTGAGCCTTCCTTCGGCATGCCCTCGTGGCCCTCGGCCGCCTGGTTGCGCTCCGGGTGTCGGTCGCGCTCGGTGCGCTCGGTCATGCCAAATGCCCGCCGATCTTGGTGTAGCCGCGCAGCAGGTCGCGCGCGATGATCAGCCGCTGCATTTCGTCCGTGCCCTCGTAGATCCGCATCAGCCGGACCTGCCGGTACCAGCGTTCGATCGGCAGTTCCCGGGTGTAGCCCATGCCGCCGTGGATCTGCATGACCCGGTCGACGACCCGGTTGACCATGCCCGCGCCGTACAGCTTGGCCATCGACGAGGTGTGCCGCGGGTCTTCGCCCTGGTCGACCGTCCATGCGGCGCGCAGGATGAGCCAGCGAGCCGCCTCGAGCTCCACCTCGGAATCGGCGATCATCCATTGGATGGCCTGATTGGTGCCGATCGGCCGGCCAAACGTCTCGCGGGTGTTCGCGTGTTCGATCGCCATCCCGAGGGCGCGTTCGGCGATGCCCAGAGCGTTCGACGGGATCAGGTAGCGGCCCTTGCCGATCCACTTCATGCCCAGCTCGAAGCCCTGGCCGATCTCGCCGAGGATGTTGCGGGACGGCACCCGCACGTCCTCGAAGATCAGCGAAGCCGGGCCGCCCTCGCCCATGGTCTGGATGAGCTCCGACCGCCAGCCCATCGACCGGTCGACCAGGAACGCCGTCGTGCCGCCGCCGCGGACGCCCTTCTCCCGATCGTTGACGGCGACCACGATCGCGAAGTCCGCGTCGTTGCCGTTGGTGATGAACGTCTTCTCCCCGTTGAGTACCCAGTCGTCGCCGTCCTTGCGGGCGCTGAGTTTGATGTTCGCGGCGTCCGATCCGGCACCCGGCTCGGTGATCGCGAAGCAGGAGATCCGGTCCCCATCGATCGTGGGGATGAGGTATTCCTCCTTCTGCTTGTCGTCGCAGTGGTAGAGGATGTTGTCCGCCTCGCCGCCGAACGTAAACTGCACGAACGAGCGCCCCACCTCGGTCCAGATCAGCGATTGCAGCACCGCGGGGAGGTTCATGCCGCCGTATTCCTCCGGTGTCGACAGACCCCAGAAGCCGAACTTCTTCGCCTTCTGCCGCAGCTCGACCAGCTCGCTCCGATCGAGTCCAGGCTGGTGGGCGCGTTCGCGCCGCAGCGCTTCCTGCTCGAGCGGCATCACCTCTCTGGTGATGAATTGACGGGCGGTGTCACGGATCGCGCGTTCCTCGTCGCTCAGCGAGAAGTCCATTTGCATAAACTAGCGACGTAAGTTTTCTGACGTCCAGTGCGGAAACATCGTTCTCAGCAGACCTCAAGGAGATCCGGATGGCCCGGCCCCGGCAATCGCTGTTGACCCGGCAGCGGATCGTGGACGTGGCATCCGCGCTGGTCGACGCGGAGGGCCTGGAGGCGGTGTCGGTCCGCCGGCTCGCCACCGAGCTGGGCGTGCGCGGGCCGTCGCTGTACCACCATTTCGCCACGAAGGCCGACATCCTGGACGCGGTCGCGGACGCGGTAGTCGCCCAGGTCGACGTCTCGGCATTCGGCACACAGGACTGGCGCGAGGCCCTGAAGTCGTGGGCGTACTCGTACCATGCTGTGCTCAGCGCCCACCCGAACATCGTCCCGGTCATCGCGCACGGTCCGGGCCGCCGGCCCGCGGCGCTCGCGATGGCCGACACCGTGTACGGCGCGCTCGTCGACGCCGGCTGGTCGGAGGCCCGGGCGACGCACATCGGCGCGTTGATGCGGTATCTGGTCACCGGCGCGGCGCTGGGCTCGTTCGCGCGCGGGTTCGCAGAGGACCCGCGGCTGTACGAGCGATACCCGCACCTGGGGCGGGCGCACCTGCTCGTCGAGCACGATCGGTGCGTCGACGAGGGCGCGTTCGAACTGGGTCTCGACATGCTGATCGGCGGCCTCGACCGGATCCATGAAGCCAGCCTGACCAAGAACGGGGTCCCACGATGACGTCCTCGATGCACGCGACGCTGACCCGCGACCGGCTGTACATCGGCGGCGATTGGGTCGCCCCGGCGTCCGACGGCACGATCCCGGTGGAGAATCCGTCGACCGAGGAGGTCCTCGCGCAGGTCCCGGCCGGCACGGCGGACGACGTGGACGCGGCGGTCGCCGCCGCCCAGGCCGCGTTCGACGGCTGGGCCGCGACGCCGATGGCCGAGCGCGGCGCCGCGCTGGACCGGCTGCACGCGGCGCTCGCCGCCCGCGCGGGCGACATCGCCCGCACGGTCGGGCTTGAGCTCGGCACGCCGCTCAAGGTCGCCAAGGCGGTCCAGGCCGGACTGCCCCTCACGGTCCTCCGCGGGTACGCCGATCTGGCGTCCACGCCGGTCGAGCCGCAGTCGATCGGCAACTCCCTCGTCATGCACGAGCCGATCGGCGTGGTCGGGGCCGTCACCCCGTGGAACTACCCACTGCACCAAGTCGTCGCGAAGGTGGCGGCGGCGCTCGCGGCCGGGTGCACGGTCGTGCTCAAGCCTAGTGAGCTGACGCCGCTGGTGGCGTACCTGCTGTTCGACGCCGTGGACGAGGCCGGCCTGCCGCCGGGAGTGGTCAATCTGGTCACCGGCACCGGACCGGTGGTCGGCGCCGCCATCGCCGGACACCCGGACGTCGACATGGTGTCCTTCACCGGCTCCACCGCGACCGGCCGGGCCATCTCGCACGCGGCCGCGGACCGGATTGCCAAGGTCGCGCTCGAGCTGGGCGGCAAGTCCGCGAACGTGATCCTCGAGGACGCCGAGCTGGCCAAGGCCGTGAAGGTGGGCGTGGCCAACGCGTTCCTTAACTCGGGCCAGACCTGCACCGCCTGGACCCGCATGCTGGTGCACGAGAACCGCTACCACGAAGCCGTGTCGCTCGCCGCATCGGCTGCCAAGGGTTACCGGACTGGGGACCCGTTCGACGAGGGCACCCGGCAGGGGCCGCTGGTCTCGGCCGGGCAGCGCGAGCGGGTCCGCGGCTTCATCGCGCGCGGCGTCGCCAGCGGTGCCCGCCTCGTGGCGGGCGGCCTGGACGCGCCGGTACCCGACCGCGGCTACTTCGTCGCGCCGACGGTCTTCGCCGACGTGCTGCCGGACAGCGAGCTCGCCCAGGAGGAGATCTTCGGGCCGGTGCTGTCGATCATCCCGTTCGCCGACGACGACGATGCGGTCGACATCGCCAACAATTCCCGGTACGGCCTGGCCGGCGGCGTCTGGGGCACGCCGGAACGGGCGCTGGCCGTGGCTCGGCGGATGCGCACCGGCGCCGTGGACGTCAACGGCGCCGCGTTCAACCCGGTCGCGCCGTTCGGCGGGTACAAGCAGTCCGGCATCGGCCGCGAGCTCGGCCCGTACGGCCTGGCCGAATTCCAGCAGGTGAAGGCGATTCAACGATGACGGCGTACATCTCCGCGCTGGTCGTCCGCACCGCCGGCGCGCCGCCCGCCGTCGAGGAAGTGCGCCTGCCCGAGGTCGGCCCCGGCCAGGTGCGGGTACGGATCCGGGCGGCCGGCGTCTGCCATTCCGACCTGTCCATGGTGAACGGCACGCTCCGGCCGCCGCACCCGCTCGTGCTCGGCCACGAGGCCGCCGGCGAGGTGGCCGAGGTCGGCGCCCGCGTGACCCGGGCCACCGTGGGTGCGCACGTGGCGCTGAACTGGCAGCCGGCGTGCCGCGACTGCTGGTTCTGCCGGCACGGCGAGCCGTGGCTGTGCTCGATGTCGTCCGGGACCGCCGCGCTGGAGAACGGCAGCACGCTCGGCGGCGCCCCCGTGCACGTCGCGCTGGGTCTGGGCGCCTTCGCCGATCAGGTGGTCGTGCCGGAGAACGCGGTCATCGGCGTACCGGACGAACTGGCCTGGGAGCACGCGGCCTTGTTGGGATGCGCGGTCCTCACCGGGACGGGCGCGGTCCGCAACACCGCTCGGGTCCCGGCCGGCTCGTCCGTGGTCGTGCTCGGTCTCGGCGGGATCGGCCTGTCCGTGGTCGCCGCGGCGCGCGCGGCGGGCGCCGCCGACGTCATCGCGGTCGATGTCGCCGAGGCCAAGAAGGCGCTGGCCGAGGCGGCCGGCGCCACCGACTTCCTGGTCTCGTCCGACGCGCTGTCCAAGGACATCCGGGCGCGGACCGGCGGCCGGGGCGCGGACTACGCGTTCGAATGCGTGGGCCGGTCGGCCACGATCCGGGCCGCTTGGCGGGCCGCCCGGCGCGGCGGCCACGTGATCGTGGTCGGGATGGGCAGTGCGGACGACAGACTCGAACTGAGCGCGCTGGACATCTTCGCGTCGGCCCGCACGCTCCGCTCATCGGTGTACGGCTCGTCCGATCCCGATGTCGAGGTTCCGGCGCTGGCCCGTGCCGTGCTGTCGGGCGCGCTCAGGCTGGACCACCTGATCACCGACCGCATCCGGCTGGCGGACGTTCCGGCGGCGTTCGAGCGCATGTCGCGCGGTGAGGGCGCCCGCTCAGTGGTGCTGCTCTAGCCGCATGACGCTCCACTGAGGAGTGCGGTGACAGCGCGGGTGAGCGCGCCGCGGGCGGCGTCCGGGTCCATGCCCATCGCGTCGCGCCACGTGCCCCACGCCGGCCACATGCTGATGCCCGCGAGCGCGGCCAGCAGCTCCGGGCCGCCGTCGCCGGCCGCCTTGAGTTCCGGAGCGAAAAGCGACTTGATCTCGTCGCGAACCCGTTCGACGTGGCAGCGACGGTAATGCTGTAGCGCCGGCGAGAACGGCTCCTTCAGCGAGGCGGCCTTCGCGGCGGGCGCGATCTGCTCGAGCAGTCGCGCTCGCTGGTAGCAGTACGCCTCGACGCGCCGGGCCAACGGCAGGTCGGTGGAGATCGGCTCGTACGCGGCGTCGCGGAGTTCCAGGATCCGCTGGCCGCTGGCGGCGAACAGCGCTTCCATGTCGGCGAAGTGGCTCCACAGCGCGCGCAACGAGACGCCCGCCAACTTCGCGATGCGGTCGGCGGTCGGGCGCAGGTCGCCGTCCTGGATGAGCTGGACGTGGGCGTCCACGATGGCGTTTCGGGTGCGTTCGGAGCGGGCCGTGCGGCCGTCGACGCGCGGGGATGGCGTCGTCATCACGCGGTCCGGTAGCGGTTGAGCTCGCGGCGAGCGAGGGATCGCTTGTGGACCTCGTCGGGGCCGTCCGCAAGGCGCAGCGTCCGTGCGTGCGTCCACAGCCGCGCCAGCGGGGTGTCCTGGCCGACGCCGGCCGCGCCGTGCGCTTGAATCGCCTTGTCGATGATCCACTCCGTGGCGCTCGGGACGATGATCTTGATCGACTGGATCTCGGTGTGCGCGCCTTTGTTGCCGACCGTGTCCATGAGCCACGCGGCCTTCAGTACCAGCAGGCGGCACTGCTCGATCCGGACCCGGGACTCGGCGATCCACTCCTGGACGACACCCTGCTCGGCCAGTGGCCTACCGAACGCGGTCCGGCCGAGCGCGCGCCTGCACATCAACTCCAGCGCCCGTTCCGCCATCCCGATGAGCCGCATGCAGTGGTGGATCCGCCCGGGGCCCAGGCGGGCCTGGGAGATGGCGAAGCCGGAGCCCTCCTCGCCGATGAGGTTCGTGGCCGGCACCCGTACGTCCACGAAGGTCACCTCGGCGTGACCGCCGTGGTCGCCGTCGTCGTAGCCGAAGACGGTCATGCCGCGCTTCACGGTCAGGCCCGGCGTGTCCCGGGGCACCAGGACCATGCTCTGCTGTACGTGCCGGGCCGCGTCCGGATCGGTCTTGCCCATGACGATGAAGATCGCGCAGTTCGGGTTCATCGCGCCGGAGATGTAGAACTTGCGGCCGTTGATGACGTAGTCGTCGCCGTCGCGGACAATGCGGGTGCCGATGTTCGTGGCGTCGGACGAGGCGACGTCCGGCTCGGTCATCGCGAACGCGGAGCGGATCTCGCCGTCCAGCAACGGCCTGAGCCAGCGCTCCTGCTGCTCGGCGGTGCCGAACTCGGCCAGCACCTCCATGTTGCCGGTGTCCGGCGCGGCGCAGTTCAGCGCGGCGGGCGCGATCATGGGGCTGCGGCCAGTGATCTCGGCGAGCGGGGCGTACTGGAGGTTGGTCAGGCCGGCCCCCCACGAACCGGGCAGGAAGAGGTTCCACAGACCCCGCCTCTTCGCCTCGACCTTGAGGGCCTCTATCACCGGTGGCGGGGACCAGTCATCGCGATAGTCGCCGTCGAAGGAAGCCTCAGCCGGGTAGACGTGCTCGTCCAGGAAGGCGAGCAGCCGCTTGCGGTAGTCCTCGGTGGTCTCGTCGAAGGCGAAGTCCATCAGTGCCCCTCCAGCGCCCCGTCCAATGACTTGTGTCCCATCGCGACCAGCGGTACGACCATCGCGCCGACCGTATCGAAACCGGCGCCGACCGTCTGTCCCTGCACGTAGCGGTAATGCACACCCTCGAGGATGACAGCGAGCTTGAATGCGGCGAGGCCCACGTACCACTGCAGGTCGCTGACGTCGCGGCCGGACCGCTTCGCGTAATGCTCGGCCATCTCGTCGAGGCCCGGATGCCCCGGCACGTCGATCGACGCGCCCGGCCCGCTGTCCTTGATAAGCAGCGGACGCCCCGCGTAGACCAGCATGAGAGCCAGGTCGTTCAGCGGGTCGCCGAGCGTGGACATCTCCCAGTCGAGTACGGCGTTCACCTGCAGCGACGAGCCGATCAGCACGTTGTCGAGGCGGTAATCGCCGTGCACGACGGTGCCCTCGGCGCCGGCCGGGATGTCCTCGGCAAGGCGAGCGTGCAACTCCTCGATGCCCGGCACCTCGCGGCTGCGGGACGCGTCGAGCTGCTTCTTCCAGCGGCGTACCTGGCGCTCGTTGAAGCCCTCTGGCCGGCCGAAGTCGGCCAGGCCGATCTCGGCCGGGTTCAGCGCGTGCAGGTCGGCGAGCGTGTCCACCAGGCCCAACACCAGCGCGTGCATGGACGCGGGACCGAGCGCCTCCAGCTTGGCGACGTCGCGGTAGATCGTGCCGTCGACGTACTCCATCAGGTAGAAGGGAGCGCCGATGACGTCCGGGTCCGTGCAGAGCAGCATCGGCTTGGGCACGGGGAAGCCGGCCCCGGACAGCGCGTCGAGGACCTTGTGCTCGCGGGCCATGTCGTGCGCGGTAGGCAACACGTGGCCGAGCGGCGGCCGGCGCAGCACCCACCGGTCCGTGCCGTCGGTGACCGCGTACGTGAGGTTGGACCGCCCGCCGGCCAAGAGCGTCGCCTGCAGATCGGGGCCGTTGCCGAGGTAGGCGCGAAGGCGGGCCAGGTCCAGGCCAGGCGGTCCGCTCACGACCGCGCCGCCGCGTCGAAGGTCCGTTGCATCCTGTTCATGCCGCTCAGCCAGCGGTCCGGATCGGTGGCCCGGCGCTGGTAGAACTCGGCGACCTCGGGATGCGGCAGGATCAGGAAGCTGTCTCCGTCGAGAGCCTTCACCACCGCCGTGGCGACGTCGTCCGGCTCCAGCGCCCCCGCGGCGAGCTGCGCGGCGCTCGCGCTACCCTCCTCGTTTCCGCGGGCCAGCATGTCCGTGCGCACGCCCTGCGGGCAGAGCGCTTGCACGGTCAGACCCCGATGCGCGTACGTGGCCCGCAGCCACTCGGCGAAGGCGAGGGCGGCATGCTTGGTTACCGCGTACGGGGCGCTGCCAAGCAGGGTGAGCAGCCCGGCCGCGGAGACCGTGACGAGTAGCCGGCCGCCTTGCCGGTCCACCCACCGGGGAATCAACGCTCGGGCCACGTACACATGCGACATGACGTTGACTTGGAAGTCACGTTCCCAGACCGCATCCGGCGCGTCCTGGGTCCCGGCGGAGAGCACGCCCGCGTTCGCGCAGAACAGATCGATCCCGCCGAGCTCATCCCACGCGACGTCGACGAGCCGTCGGACGTCCGTCTCGCTCGCAGCGTCGCCCGGGACTGCACGGCCCCCGATCTCGGCGGCCACGGCTTTCGCGGCAGCCGGATCAAGGTCGTTCACCACTACCCGCGCGCCGCCGGCGGCGAGCCGGCGGGCCAGCGCGGCGCCGATGCCGCCGCCGGCTCCGGTCACCACGACCCGGGACGGCGTCACCGGACCGAGCCCGTCAGGGTCACGCCGCCGTCGATGACGAGTGTCTGGCCGGTGATCCAGGCGGCGTCGCGGGAGCAGAGGAACGCGACCGCACCGGCTACGTCCTCCGGCACGCCGAGCCGTTGCAGCGGGTAGGTGGCCGCGACGGCGTCCTCCCGCCCCTCGTACAGCGCGGTCGCGAACCTGGTCTTCACCACCGCGGGGGCTACCGCGTTGACCCTTACCGCCGGGGCCAGCTCGACGGCGAGTTCCTCGGTCAGGTGGATCAACGCGGCCTTCGTGACGCCGTAGAACGCGATGCCCGGTGCGGGCCGCACGCCCGACACCGAGGAGATGTTGACGATCGCGCCGCCCCGGTCGGCCAGGCCACCTCGCAGCGCCTCCTGGACCCAGCCCAGCGTGCCGAGCACGTTGACGTCGAGCATCTTGCGGGCCGCGGCGAGGTCGAGCGACTGCAGTGGGCCGTACGCCGGGTTGATGCCGATGTTGTTGACCAGCGTGGTGATCGGGCCGAACGCGCCCAGGACCGTGTCGATCACCTCGGCGCGGTGGTCGGCGTCGTCGCCCTTGCCGGCCACGCCGATCGCGACGTCCGGGCCGCCCAGATCCTTGGCGGCGTTCTCCAACGCGGCCGCGTCCCGGCCGGTGATGCAAACCTTGGCGCCCGCCGCGACGAATCGCTGTGCGATTGCGAACCCGATCCCCCGGCTCGCCCCGGTCACGATCGCCACTTGGTCCGTCATGCGGCCTACTCCTCGTTCAGTTGACGGTCACGCGCCCGCCGCCAACCTTTCCCGGGACGGCGGCGGGCCGCAACCATTCCATTACTACTGATGCGTCACTTTGTCGTCGTCACTGGGTCGCCCTCACTGGGCCGCCGGGATCCCGTTCGCAGGCGGCACGGCGGGCGCGTTCGTGTACTCCGTCACGGGGCCGTCCCCGTCGTCGGTCTGGTACGCCTTGCCGAAGTAGGCCTGGTTGGTGCCGGTGATCTTGGTGAGCATCTCACCGGCGTACCCGGAATGGTCGTCCTTGGAGAAGCGCAAGGGCAGCAGGCCGGGACCGACGAATCCGCCCTTCTCCACCGCGGAGATCAGGTTTTCCCTGGTGAGGTCCTTGCCCGCGGCCTGGAGTGCCTGCACGAACAGGTATCCGACGGACATGCCGTAGACGATGTTGTTGTCGAACTCGGCGTTGCCGTTGTACTGCGTGTTGACCTTCTTGTAGAGCTGGATCCACGGGTTTGCGTCGTCGTTGCTGGCCGGCAGATAGTTCGCCGCGACCAGGCCATCGAGCAGCGGCGCGGCGGCGCCGAGTTGCTTGGCGAGCGTGCCGTAGTCGGCGCCGACGTTGGAGACCACGAAGCTGGGCTTGAAGCCGATCTTGGCCGCGGTGCCGATGGAGAGAGCGGTGAAGCCGGGGATGGTGGCGAGCATGACGACCTGGCAGCCCGCCTGCTTGAACGCGCCCATCTGGGGGCCGACGTTCGGGTTACTGGTGACGTAGGTCTGCTTCGCGGCGACCGGACCGAGGACCTTCTCGATGCCGGCCAGGCTGTCCCGGCCGAAGTCGTCGTCCTGGCCGAGGAAGCAGACCTTTTTCCCTGCGAGGTTGGTCTTCACGTATGTGCCGAGGACCTTGCCCTCGACCGTGTAGTCGGGGTTGAAGCCGAACGTGCCCGGATACTTCTGCGGCTGGTTCCAGCTGCGGCTGCCGGACGCGACGAACAGGTCGGGGACGCGATTGGTCTTGAGGAAGTCGAGGACGCCGGTGTGTGTGGGCGTGCCGAGGCCGTTCAGGATCGCGAAGACCTTGTCCTGCAGCACGAGCTCGCGGACGACCTGCTGGGTGGTGGCGGGGTTGTAGGTATCGTCCATGATCTTGTAGGTGATCTTGCGGCCCTGGACGCCGCCGTTCGCGTTGACGTAGTCGAAGTACGCCTTGGTTGCCGGAGCGATCTTCGAATAGCCGGCGGCAGCCGGCCCGGTCAGCGGCATGTGCGTGCCGACGAGGATGCTGCTGTCGGTGACGCCGGGCATGTTGGCGCTGCTACTGCCGGATCCGCTGCCGGAGTCGCCGGAGCAGCCGGCGGCTGCGGTGAGGGCGAGCGCGGCGACCACGGCCAACCCGCGCCCTGCGAAACGATGCATGTCAGGCCCCTTTTCTTCGGTGGATTCGATGGAGGGGTTTCTTGGCTTTGCTGCCGAGCGATGCGATGCCGCCGGGAGCGGCGAGCATCACGACGATGAGGACCGCACCGAAGATTGCGAGCGGCAGGTTTCCCTCGAGGCGTTGCGCGACCGCCGGCGAGACGTCGATCGCATCCGTCGCCGAGTGCGCCAGCGCGGGCAGCGCGACCAGCAGCACCGCGCCCCACAGCGCGCCGGCCAGGCTGCCCAGCCCACCGATCACGATGGCCATCACGAGGAACAGCGACAGCGACAGTGGGAACGCGCCGGGACTCACGCTCTGCGCGAGCACGGCGAAGAGTGCGCCGCCGAGGCCGGCACAGGCCGCGCTCACGACAAACGCAAGGACTTGGGTACGGGCGACGTCGATGCCCGCCAGCCGGGCGGCGGTCTCGTCGTCCCGCACCGCCTTGAGGTTCCGCCCGTAGCGGCTCCGGATGAGGTTGGCCAGCAACAGCATGGTGAGCAGGGCACCGGTCCACGTGAGCCAGGCCTGCCAGCGCTCGTAGGGGAACGTCGCACCGAGCGCGAGCGGCGGCGGGTCGAGTGCGACGGAGAGACCCTGGTCGCTGTTGAACGTCTTGTCGAACGTGCTGGTGATCGAGGGGACCACGACGGCCACGGCGAGCGTGAGGCCGGCCAGGTAAGGGCCGCGAAGCCGGGCCGCCGCGAGTCCGACCACCGCGCCGACCGCCGTGGTGACGGCGATCGCCGCGACCGTGCTGACCGCCAGTGTCCACTGTCCCCGGCCGGCCAGAGCGTTCTGAGTCAGGGCGAGCGTGTAGGCGCCGGTGGCCATGAGCGCGCCATGTCCCAGGGAGAGCTGGCCGTTCAGTCCGGTGAGGACGGTCAGGCCGGCGGTGACGCAGAGGTAGGCGCCGACCGTGGCGAACTGATAGTTGCGGAAAGGCGGAAGGAGATAGGTGAGCGCGACCACGAGTACCGCGGCCGCGAGCGTCACCGCGATGTGCCAGCGCTTTGCGCCCGGCCTCGCCGTTACTTCCGTTACGGCCCGCTCGGGAGCGGCACTGGTTTCGGCGCGCGCCGTCGCCCGGTCACTCATGCGGTTCTCGCCGCCGACTTGGCGAACAGGCCGCCGGGCCGGCCCAGCAGCACGACCACCAGCAGGATCAGCACGGCCATCGGCGCCACCGTCGCGCCGAGATAGCCGCTCACGTACGACAGCAGCAGCCCGACCAGCAGCCCGCCGATCACGGCGCCCACCGGGCTGTCCAGACCGCCAACGACGGCGGCCGTGAACGACGACACGAAGACGATGTCCATCGCCGTCGGGTGCAGCCCCAGTTCGGTGGGTAGCACGAGCATCGCGGCGAGGGATCCGACCGCGGCCGCGAGCGCCCAGCCCAGCGTCAACATCCCGCCCACATGTACGCCGAGCAGCCGGGACACGTCCGGCGCGAACGCCGCCGCGCGCATCCGCAGCCCGACCGCCGTCCGGGTGAAGAGCAGCACCAGCAGCACCACCACCGAGGCGACGGCCGCGAACACGTACAGATCGAAGCGCGACAGCAGCGCGATCCCGCCGATCTCGAACGCGTCCCGGCTGAACGGTGCGGCCGCGGGCCGGTACTCGTTGCCGTAGATCATGCCGAGTACCGCCTGGATGACGAGCACGAGCCCGAGCGCTACCACCACGCCGTTGAGCGGCGACGACTGGTCGACGAAGCGCATCACCACCCGTTCCACCGCGGCGCCCAGCAACAGGCCGCCGGCGATCGCCACCGCGAAGCCGAGCCAGTACGAGCCGGTCGCGGCGCTCACCGAGTAGCCGGCGTACGCGGTCGCGACCGCCATCGCGCCCTGCGCGAAGTTGACGATCCGCGCGGCTCGCCAGATCAGCACGAGCGCCAGCGCGAATGCGGCGTACACCGCGCCGCGGCTCAGGCCGTCGAAGGTGAGAAAGACGAAGCGGTCCATGGCCCTCCTCAGAACCCCAGGTATGCGTGCCGGAGCTCGTCGTCGGCGCGCAGCGTGGCCGCGTCGCTGCGCGCGGCGATGCGCCCGAGCGACATCACCACGCCCTCGTCCGCGACGGACAGCGCGCTCCGGACGTTCTGCTCGACGAGCAGCACGGTGAGGCCCGTGTCGTCGCGCAGCGTGCGGAGCAGCGCCATGATCTGCGCGGTCACTCGCGGCGCCAGCCCGAGCGACGGCTCGTCGAGCAGCAGCAGCCGGGGGCGCCCGACCAGCGCGCGACCGAGCGCGAGCATCTGCCGCTCGCCGCCGGAGAGCTGGTGGCCGGGGCTCCGGCGCCTTCTCGCCAGCGGTTCGAACAGTTCGTAGACCTCGTCGAGGGCGCGTTTTGTGTCCGCCTTGTCGCGGCGCCAGAGACCGCCGAGCCGCAGGTTCTCGTCCACAGTCAGCTCGGTTACCACGCCGCGTCCCTCCGGGACGTGCGCGATGCCGCGGTGCACCATCTGCTCGACCCGGGTGGCGCGCAGGTCGGCGCCGTCGAGGAGGACCCGGCCGCGGGTCGGCCGGATCAATCCCGAGAGGGTACGGAGCAGTGTCGTCTTGCCGGCCCCGTTCGCGCCGAGCACGGCGACGATCTTTTGAGCGGGAACGGCGAGGTCGATGTCGTGCAGGACCGGCGCGGCACCGTACCCGGCGGTCAGGTCTTGGGCCTCGAGCAGCGCGGTCATGCCGTGCTTTCCTTTGGCATGCCCTCGTGGCCCTCGCTTCGCTCGGTGCGCTCGGTCATGCCCGTGCTTTCCTTTGGCATGCCCTCGTGGCCCTCGCTTCGCTCGGTGCGCTCGGTCATGCCGCCTCGCCGAGGTAGGCCTCGGTTACGGCCGCGTTGTCCCGGATTTCGCCCGGAGTGCCGAACGCGACCGGCTTGCCGAAGTCGAGCACGAGGATCTCGTCGCAGACCGCCATCACCAGGTCCATGTGGTGTTCGACGAGCAGCACCGCGCACTCCAGCTGGGTGATCAACGTGCCGAGTTGGCGGATCTCGTCCGCGCCCAGCCCGCCGGCCGGCTCGTCGAGCAGCAGCAGCCGGGGCCTGGCCACCAGCGCGCGGGCGAGCGCGACCCGCTTGCGTACTGCATAGGAGAGGCCGCCCGGCGCGGCGTCCGCATGCTCGGCGACACCGCACTGCTCGAGCGCAGCGAGCGCTTCGGCGCGCAGCCGGCGCTCGTCGCGCTCGGACCGCGGCAGGCCGAGGAGCGCCGAGGCGAAGCCGGCGCGCGCCGTGTGCTCGGCGCCGGCCATGACGTTCTCGAGCACGGTGAGCCCGGCAAACTGGCCGACGCCCTGCAGCGTGCGGGCGATGCCGAGACGGGTGAGCCGGTGCGGGCGGGGCCGCAGGGGACGGCCGTCCAGCGTCAGGGAACCCGAGGTCGGCGCGACGAAGCCGCAGACGACGTTGAAGAGCGTGGTCTTCCCGGCACCGTTCGGCCCGATGACACCGACGATCCGGCCCGGCGGCACGCGCAGCGAGACGTCCTCGAGCGCGACGAGCCCGCCGAAGCGAACCCCGATGCGATGCAGGACAAGCCCTTGATCCGGTTGCTGCGATGGCATGTGCACCTCGGCTCGGCGCCGTGCGGCTGGGGCATGAATCAGCGGTACGTCTCCTATGGAGGAAGACGATCAACTATTTACACCTGGAGTGTATTTTTGCGATACGCGCTGTCAACACCCCCGTACCAAACGAGGCCGGTTCGTTGCCGAGGCGTAGGAGCCCTGCGCCCGCGCCGTCCTGCATGGCGACGACGCCGTCGCGGCAACACGCGCCCGCTCGGTGTGCCGTCAGGCTACCCCGGCCGGGCGGAACTGGACGCTGATCCGGGGGCCGACCGGCTTGGCGGTCTTCGGGATCGCGTGCTCCCAGGTGCGTTGGCACGAGCCACCCATCACGATGAGGTCGCCGTGGCCGAGCGGGAAGCGGAGCGTCCCGTGGCCACCGGCGCGCGGGCGCAGCATGAGGTTCCGCGGCGAGCCCAAGGAGACGATCGCGACCATCGTGTCGAAGTGCGCCGAACGGCCGATCGTGTCGCCATGCCAGGCGACGCTGTCCCGGCCGTCGCGGTACAGGCACATGCCGGCGGTCATGAACTCTTCGCCCAACTCCTCGGCGTAGTGCGCGGAGAGCCGGGCCTTGGCGTCCGTCAGCACCGGGTGGGGCAGCGTCTCGTCGTCGCCGTACCAGCGCAGCAACCGCGGGACGGCGACCACACCGTCGTACATCTGGCGGCGCTCGGCGCGCCAGTCGACGTCGTGCAGCAGCGTCTCGAAGACGGCGTCGGAGCCGTGCACCCAACCCGGCAGGACGTCGACCCACGCGCCCGCAGTCAACGTGTGCCGGCGTAGCCGCCCGGGCAGCGGCTCCAGGGTGGTGGCGGCGCCGGCCATGAGGTCGAGCATCGACGGTTGGTAGCTGCTCACGGCGCCACTGTACGCCTCGTTAGTACGTGCGTACGAGCCGGCGGCCGTGACGCCATTCCCGATGGTTAGTGCGCGGGTGGGGCTATGTCTTCGTCCTTGCCGATCGCGGGGTGGTTGTACGTGATGCTGTCGTTGGGCAGCGGGAACGACTGCTCGTCGCCGAACGGCGACGGGCCGCCCGAGCGCTGGGAGATCAGCTCGGAGACGTCGAGCCTCCCGTCGGGGCCGACGGGAGGTCCCTCCGGAGGCCGGCGACTGGAGAACGGCGTGCCCGATGTCTCGCCGGCGAAATCGGGGGAGGTGCTCGGCGTTCCGCCGCCCGGGGCGGTCGCGGCATAGGCCGGCGCGTCCTCGAGCTGGTCCCGGCGGAAGATCTTTCGGCCGAGCCACACCAGCGGGTCATAGCGGCGGTCGACGACGCGCTCCTTCATCGGGATGATGGCGTTGTCGGTGATCTTGATGTGCTCGGGGCAGACCTCGGTGCAGCACTTGGTGATGTTGCAGTAGCCGAGGCCCTGGTGCGCCTGCGCGTACTCCTTGCGGTCCGACCTCGCGTCGAGCGGATGCATGTCCAGCTCAGCGGCCCGGATGAAGAAGCGCGGGCCGGCGAAGGCCTGCTTGTTCTCCTCGTGGTCACGGACGACGTGGCAGGTGTTCTGGCAGAGGAAGCACTCGATGCACTTGCGGAACTCCTGCGAACGCTCGACGTCGACCTGCTGCATCCGGTACTGGCCCGGCGCCAACCCTTCGGGCGGCGCGAACGCCGGCGTCTCCCACGCCTTCTGGTAGTTGAAGGAGACGTCGGTGACCAGGTCGCGGATCACCGGGAACGTACGCAGCGGCGTGATCGTGACGGTCTCGTTCTCTTCGAACGTCGACATCCGCGTCATACAGCCCAGCTTCGGCACACCGTTGATTTCCATCGAGCAGGAGCCGCACTTGCCGGCCTTGCAGTTCCACCGGCATGCCAGGTCGGGAGTCTGCGTGGCTTGCAGGCGGTGGATGATGTCGAGCACGACCTCGCCGTCGTTGACCTCGACGTCGTAGTCCTGGATCTCGCCGCCGGACGCATCGCCCCGCCACACGCGGAAGTGGCGCTTGGTGCCCATTACTTCGCCTCCTGAGTCAACGCGTCGTATTCGGCGAGTTCTTCGTCGGTGAGGTACTTGCTGAGCTCCGCGCGGTCGAACAACCTCATGAGCTCGGCGGGCATCGCGGGCACCGGCTTGCGTTCCAGCACCACGTCGCCCGCATCGTCGAGCGAGCAGACCAGATTGACGCGCCGCCATTCCGGGCTCATCTTCGGGAAGTCCTCGCGGGTGTGCCCGCCGCGGGACTCCTCGCGTTCCAGCGCCGCCTTCGCGGTGCACTGCGAGACGACCAGCATGTTGCGCAGGTCGAGCGCGAGGTGCCAGCCCGGGTTGTACTTGCGGCCGCCGACCGCGCCGACGTTCGCGACGCGGAGCTTGAGCTCCTCGAGCCGCTTGAGCGCCTCGGTCAGCTCGCCCGCCCGGCGGATGATGCCGACCAGGTCACCCATCACCGCCTGCAGGTCCTGCTGCAGCGTGTACGGGTTTTCCCCGCTCGGCCGGTTCAGCGGCGCGAGCGCGGTGTCCAGGGCGAACTCGACGTCCGCCGTGGCCACCTTGGGACGCTTGGCCAGCCCGTCCGCGTACGCCGACGCGTGCTCGCCCGCCCGCTTGCCGAAGACCAGCAGGTCGGAGAGCGAGTTGCCGCCGAGCCGGTTGGAGCCGTGCATGCCGCCGGACACCTCGCCCGCGGCGAACAGGCCCTCGACGCTGCCGAACGAGGCGGCCGAGTCGGGGTCGACCTCGACGCCACCCATCACGTAGTGGCAGGTCGGACCGACCTCCATCGGCTCCTTGGTGATGTCGACGTCGGCCAGCTCTTTGAACTGGTGGTACATGGAGGGGAGGCGGCGCTTGATGACCTCGGCCGGCATGCGGGTGGAGACGTCGAGGTAGACACCTCCGGCTGGCGTGCCCCGGCCGGCCTTGACCTCGCTGTTGATGGCGCGCGCGACCTCGTCGCGGGGAAGCAGCTCGGGCGGGCGGCGGTTGTGGTCCGGGTCCGTGTACCAGCGGTCCGCCTCCTCCTCCGTCTCGGCGTACTGGCGACGGAAGACGTCCGGGACGTAGTCGAACATGAACCGCTTGCCCTCGGAGTTGCGCAGTACGCCGCCGTCGCCGCGGACCGACTCGGTGACGAGGATGCCCTTCACACTCGGCGGCCACACCATGCCGGTCGGGTGGAACTGGAGGAACTCCATGTTGATCAGCGTGGCGCCGGCCCGTAGCGCCAGCGCGTGGCCGTCGCCGGTGTACTCCCAGGAGTTGGAGGTGACCTTGTAGCTCCTGCCCACCCCGCCGGTGGCCAGGACTACGGCCGGCGCCTCGAGCAGGATCAACTCGCCGGACTCGCGGTAGTACCCGAACGCGCCGGCGATCCTGGCGGCTTTGCCGTCGGCGGACGCAGTGCGGTCGAGCAGCAGCTCGGTGATCGTGGTCTCCGCGAACACCCGGATCCGCGACTCGTAGCTGCCGGTCTCGGCGTAGTCCTCCTGCTGCAGCGAGACGATCTTCTGCTGCAGCGTCCGGATCAGCTCGAGACCGGTGCGGTCGCCGACGTGCGCGAGCCGCGGGTATTCGTGGCCGCCGAAGTTGCGCTGCGAGATCTTGCCGTCCTTCGTACGGTCGAACAGCGCGCCATACGTCTCCAGCTCCCAGATCCGGTCCGGAGCCTCCTTGGCGTGCAGCTCGGCCATCCGGTAGTTGTTGAGGAACTTGCCGCCCCGCATGGTGTCGCCGAAGTGCACCATCCAGTTGTCGCGGGGGTTGACGTTGCCCATCGCGGCGGCCGCGCCGCCCTCGGCCATGACGGTGTGCGCCTTGCCGAACAGCGACTTCGAGATGATCGCCGTACGCTTGCCGGCCAGCCGGGCCTCGATCGCCGCCCGAAGACCGGCGCCGCCCGCGCCGATCACGACGACGTCATAGTGGTGTCGTTCGATTCGCGTGGTCATGTGCTTCTCCTAACCGATGAACCGCAGGTCGGAGAACCAGTGCGCCGACACCGCCATGACGTAGAAGTCGGTGAGCGCGAGCGTTCCGAGCGTGATCCAGGCCAGCATCATGTGCTGGGTGT